>DATDNK010000289.1:0-14181 GCA_036518275.1 Candidatus Acidiferrum sp. | reverse complement strand
GCGCCTTTTCTTTTACTCGTTCGCTTGAGTGCGGACCGTCAGCACTGGGCAATGCGCCTTCGACACCACTTTATAGGCCGTAGTTCCAAGAGCATGCCCTGCAAGACCGGTTCGCGCTTTGGCGCCCATAACGATCAGATCCGCCCTGCCGTCTTCCGCACAGCGCAGGATTTCCGTGGCCGGCTCGCCAACAGCTAGACGAAACTCTGTATCGCACCAGGCCTCCGTGCCACTTGGAACCAGGTTCTGCAGCTGCCGCCTGACAGCTTCTCGCTTGAGCGTCAGGCCTTCGTCGGAATAGTCATTGAGATGATGAACCACATGCAACAGGGTCACCTTGGCGTTGTGCTCCTGACCAATGGAAAAAGCATAGGCGGCTTCTCGTTCGCATCCGAGGCCAAAGTTGCAAGGGAAGAGAATATGTTTGAATACGGCGTCCGGCCGAACATTGCCATCGACGCCGGGCCCTACGGTGAGGACGGGACACGGGCACTGCCGGAAGATTTGTTCCGCGCCGGAACCGATGACTAATTTCTGGACCGAGCCGATACCGTGCGTGCCAACGACCACCAGATCAATACTCCGCTTATCGATCACCTTTTCGATCGCGGGCCAGAGGCCTCCTTCTTCCACCAGAATATCGTAAGGGACATCGTTCAGCTTGCCCGCGGAAAGCATCTCTTGAACTTTGTTCTGCGCCGTACGCCGCTGCGTTTCCACTAATCCGACGGTAACTTCCGGAGCGGCTAGGGGATAGGCATCTGGGGAAATCACGTGCGTGAGGAAAATGTGCGAATCGTAACGCTGGGCTAGAGAAATGGCGTATTCGAGGGCGCGGTGAGAGATCGGCGAAAAATCCGTGGCCACCAGGATGTTGGCCAGTTGAATCTTCCTGTCGGCCAAAGCCTTCTTCGGAGCAGTCCCCATCGACGCCTCCTCGTGGAGACCATAGGTGGCGGTAGACGCCAGTGCGTCTGGGGGACCGGTCACGTAGCATCCACCGCCTTGGTCATGGGAACCTGGAGAGGGGCCCCACACCCAACAGCTACGCTCAAGGCCATTCCGCGTCTGTGACGAAAATCACGACGCCCAGTGATTCTTCCCTCTGCAGAACGCTCCACATAGATCGCTATTCCTCTTGAGAAACCAAGGCTCTGCGTAGCCATCTAGACCGGGCGGACTTGGACTCTGGGCTTCCGGACTCTTGCGTCCCTCTGCGCACTCTACCCCTGTGTTTTCTTTCTCTTACGTAAAACCAGTTCGAATCTAGGCGCAAATTCTTGAAACATAAGTACTTATAGAAGACTTAAAAGAGTAGCTAAGATATGCCTATAATGGCTTGCGAATTCTCTACTCCGACCTCGTCAACCCTCTCCGTGCCTCCCCTCACGGCTCTTCTACCCCTCTTCCTTTTGCAAATTTGCCCCTTTGTTTTCAATGACTTCCACGATGCCCGTCCCGCAAGCCCTTCTTTTCACACTTTTGCATTGTTGCCGGGGGGTGATAGTACCTCCTGCAGGAAAAACACTCCAAGAATCACTTCAATCCTGGAAACGTGAGGAAACCATTGACCATCGACGCTCTAAATCCCGCCTGCATGTCCAAGAATTTGGTAGTCTCTACGCCGAACGCCTCACGACTTCCACCAGCGGGAGAAGAGTAATGGCCAATTACCAGAGGGTGCTGCTTGCCTTGGCGCTGACAGTTGCGGTGCAAAGCGCGAGCCAAGCGCAGGAGACAGTAGGAATCACGGAGATCACCCCGAACGTGCTGGTGTTTGCCACCAGGACAGGCAATGTGGTGGCGTTGGTGGGACCGGACGGCGCGCTGCTGATTGGAACGCCTTCCGCGGACAGCACGGAGCGCATCAGCAGCGAATTGGCCAAGCGGGCGAAATCTCCTGTGCGTTACGCCGTGATTATGCCTGCGGATCCTGCGCAGTCCGAAGGGGATGCGGGGTGGGGACGCCGCGGGGCGTTCGTGGTCATGCAGGAAAATGCCCTGCAACGCATCGGAGGACATGTCATGGGAGCGCCCAAACCGCTATCTGAGGAGTTCGTGAAGATGGGGGTCGACCGCCCGAGGGTCTCATTCTCGGAAGTGGTGAGCTTCGACCTGAATGGCGAAGCCGTCCATATCGTGAAGCAAAAGCCGGGCTACAGCGACGCGGACACGCTGGTGCATTTTCATGTGGCCAAGCTGGTTTACTTCGGCGAAGTGTTTCCCGGGGACGGATATCCAATGATCGACGCCGAGCATGGAGGCAGCCTGGAGGGTTTGGTGAAAATGCTGGATGGGTGGACGGATCCCGGGTTCCATGTAGTTCCGGCGCGCGGCGAGGTCACGAACGGCGCTGGCCTGAAAGCTTTTCTCGACATGATTGCGGCCGTTCGCGGCCGAGTCCAGCGCTCGGTCGATGCCAGGCGGACCGAGAGCCAGGTGATTGCGGAGCATCCCACGTCTGAATTTGACGCGAAATGGGGGCACGGGCGCGTGTCACCGGACGCATTTGTGCAGGAAGTGTACAGATCCCTCAAGAAGGACAAGTGAGCTAGTGGCGCGGGCCTGGAACAGATTGAAAGTGAAAAAGATTACAGGCAAAAAGTGTGGGTAAAATCGAAGGCGCAACAACCTTGCGGCTGCTGCGCCCTCTTTCAATTGCGCCGTTAAGTTTTTGAGGCTTCCCGGCCCAATCTGAACGTACAGTAAACCTGCCCAATTTTCTTGGCAAGTGAAATCTGAAAATTCAACTGTGGAAAGCTGTGCATGCCTGTGCAAAAGTCGCAATTCAGACGATAGAAACGGCCAGGAACGGGGCCGCACTTCGATGGGAAATTGGGACGCGAGCCAAACAAACCAAGGCGCGGCCGGAGGTGGTCAGCGCCAATTCTTGACCTGGGGCCAGAGGGCTTGCAAGTTGCCCTTTAGGCCGCGACAGAGAAGAATCGGGCGCGTCTCGTAAGAATAGGTGTAAGGAACGTTCACCGTCTCGGCGACTTCGACAGAGGCAAACTCTTTGCGTGCGTCGGATTCAGGTACGCCCTCAAGAATCGCTATTTCTCCGGTGTAGTTGCGCGGTCCCCAGAGAAAATAATTCTGATGGCCGCTAATCGCTTTGGGCAGGCCGTAGCGCGGGCCGAAAAAGTCGATTGCGCCGGCCTGGCCGTAGTTGTCGCAAAAGATCGCAACCTTGGCCTGCTCCTCCGGCGAAAGCGAGTGATAGACGCGCGCCACAGCTTCAACTTGTTCCCGCCAGGGGAGTTCGTCGGCATAAAACTGCGGGAGAATCGTGCCGACGAAGCTACGCTCGGTCGGTTTAGGTTGCAAAGGCGAATGCGACAGATATCGAACGAGACCATCAAGCGGGAGCACGGGAAGAACGATAGGGAGAAGTAGAGCAATACCCACCGCAAGCCACACGAAACAAACTGGCTTGAGGACAACGCGCCAACTTGACAGTTGCTCGCTTGTTTGCTGCTCGACACGCCGTGAGAACAGACTCTCGGCGGCAACCGCGCCTGCGGCAAGCAAGATCGAATATGCCGGGGCGGAATAATAATCTTTGCCGTGCGAAATAAGAAAGAACGCAAGCGTAATGACAAAAGCCCAGCCGAAATTGCGGTACTGCTTTACTGTCTCAGAAAAAAAGTAAAAAAGTAGGCCTGCGAACCAGAACAGAAAGCTGAACGGATTCATCATCACGATTTGCTGGCCCAGGTAGGCAAGCGGAGGGTAGGCGATATCCTTCCCGGTAGCTCGAATATTGCGCATCAATTCGAGAAACGGCCAATGATGATGGACATTCCAAACGAGATTAGGAAGAAAGATTAGAAGCGCGACCGCGCCGCCCGCGAAAAGCCATGGTGTGAACAAGAGTTTGCGCTGCTGCGTGAGGAGTAGACCGAAGAGCATCGCGAAAGCGAAGATCGCGATGGAATATTTGTTTTCGAGGCCGAGGCCGGCAATCGCGCCAAAGGCGAGCCAGAGTTTTGGATTCTGCGTGTGAATCATTCGCAGGATTGCATAGGCACAGCCAGTCCAGAAGAGAGGTTCGACCGTGTTCATTGCGAATTGGTGATCGATGACCCACCAAACCGCAGGAGTAGCGGCAAGAACAGCAGCGAGCGCGACGCCGAAGCGCCTCGCGCCGAGCTCGCGGGCGAACGCGGCGATTAAAATGATGCGGGCTGCTCCAGCGAGCGCAGGCAAGAAAATCAGTGCGGCGAGTGAAGTCCCAAGCGTGTGGCGTACGATCCAGGCAAGAAACGGAAACAGCGCGGGCAGATCGACGTAACCGAACGCGAGATGGTCGGCGCAGGCGAGGTAATACAGCGCGTCACGGAAGTAACCGTAGTGTGTGGCCGTGACCATGTGCAAAGCGAAATACGTGATGGCAATTAGGTAGACCCACGGCCAGAAGGGTGGCCGGGGAGCGGAATCATGTTTGAGAGTTGTCGAAGACAAGTGGCGTCAGAATAGCAACAGAGAAGAAGCGAGGCAACAGTCACAGGAGATTCATCGAAGCCTAAACGTCTTAAGCAATGCTCACTCGGGAAGCAGCGGGCAGCCGGGGAATTCGCGAAGCGAGGTGTTACCTATGTAGCCAAGGTCGGCGATGCCGATTTTGCTGGTGTAGTAGCCGTCGCAGGTCATGTTGCGGAGAAATGCGAAGAACGAAGCGCCCTGGCTGAGCGAAGGATCCTGTTTGGCGTTTTTGCGGAAGGCGATGAGGTCGAGGACTTCTTTCTTTTGCTCCGGAGCGCAATCGACGAAAACTTTGCCGTAACGGTCGTTGCAGTAGCTGTCGAGCCAGAAGAGGCCGCCGCCAAGCCGCAACTGATACTGTTCGTTCTCGCTGGTGAGCAGATCGATGAATTCGGGCGCACCAGCCTCGACAGCGCCGCCGCATTTTTCGTCCCTGGGAATAATCATGCCGCAGAGAGTGACGAGCGTGGCATATTGCGCGGCCGAAAAAAATCTCGGAGCGTAGTTTCCTGTCGGCGATGCCGCTTTTTCTTTGTGGACCATTTGGTGGATGTATTCCGCGGCTTCGGCAGGAATGACCTGGAGAACGGAGCCGGCTGCGCCGACAGCAAGAGTGCGGAGGATATCGCGACGTGAGATGGACTCATTAGGCATGGGAATTCCCTGAAAGAAAAAGATTTAGCCCAGGGGGCACAGAGAACACAGAGTTGAGGAGAAGACAATCGAAGAGAGATTCCTCGACTGCGCAGGCCGACACGTTCGCAGCAGCGAATGTGAAAGAAAGAGTCGGCCTGCTCTGCTCGGAATGACAGGTAAGGGCGATACTCATTTACAGGTTGCCCTTTCTCGCTTCGTCGAGGAGATATTCGGAGGCGCGCCAAGCAAGAGCCATGATCGTCAGCGTGGGGTTTTTGTCAGGATTGGTGACGAGCGAAGCGCCATCGGTGACGAAGAGATTCTTGACGTCATGGGCCTGGCAGAAGCCGTTGAGAATTGAAGTCTTCGGATCGGCGCCCATGCGGGCGGTGCCCACTTCATGGATGATTTTTCCGCCGGGCTCGATGCCAAAGGGATACTCGCCGTGGATGGAAGTCTTGGTTTTGTATTCGCCGCCCATGGTCTCGACGATGGCGCGAAACGTCTCCTGCATATCTTTGGCCTGAAGCAATTCGTAATCGGACCATTTGAAGTGGAAGCGCAGGACGGGAATGCCCCATTGATCCACGACATCAGGATCGATTTCGCAGTAGGTGTCCGGATTGGGAATCATCTCGCCGCGGCCGGCAAAGCCGATGTGGCAGCCGTACACTTTGCGAGCGCGCTGTTTTAGGGAGAGGCCGTAACCTTCTTCTTCCCGATTGAGCGCGTTGAACATGCCGACGCCGGGCATTTCACGGCCGCCGCCAAATTCGATGTGATAGCCGCGGGGAAACTCATTTTTGCGGTCGAATTTCCACCACGGCATGTACATATGCATGCCGCCAACGCCGTCGTGATTGTGCGGAGGCATTTTCTCGAGTTGAGGGTAATAGCCGTAGCCACCGCTGCCGACAGAGTCAGTAAGGTATTTGCCAACCGTGCCCGAAGAGTTAGCAAGACCACTGGGAAAGAGCCGGGATTTCGAATTGAGCAGGAGGCGCGCGGATTCGCAAGCGCTAGCGGCAGCGACGATCGCGCGAGCGTTGACGCGCTTCTCGGAGCGAGTGGCTTTGTCGATGTAGGAGACGGCGGTAGCGTTGCCATCCTTGTCGACAAGGATTTCGCGGGCCATGGCGCCGGTGATCAGAGTGAGCTTGCCTGTTTTCAACGCGGGCGGAATAAGCACCTGGCTCGAGCTGAAGTTGGAAGCGGTGACACAGCCGCGGCCACACTGGCCGCAGTAATGGCAGGGCAAACGGCCATTCACGGATTTCGTGAGAATAGCAAGGCGCGAGGGAATGCAAATGATGCCAAGCCTGTCGCAGGCTTTCTTGACCATCAGTTCCGTGCAGCGGGGCTTGGGAGGAGGGAGAAACACGCCATCCGGAGCGCTGGGAACGTTTTCCTTGGTGCCAAAGACACCGATGTACGATTCCACTTTGTCGTAGTATGGAGAAAGATCTTCATAGGTGATGGGCCAGTCGTCGCCGAGGCCATCGCGCGTTTTGGATTTGAAATCGATAGGAGCGAAACGGAGAGCGATGCGGCCCCAGTGATTGGTGCGTCCACCGACGATACGAGAGCGAAACCACTGAAAATCAGAGCCGGGAGCAGAGGTGTAAGGTTCGCCTTCAATCTGCCAGGCGCCGTTGGGCGCAAGAAATTCGCCAAAGTTCTCGCGCGCGTGGCCACCAACACCCGCGCCGCGATGCGGCGCTTCATAGGGCCACAGGAACATCTTGAAGTCTTTTTCGGGATGAACTTCCGGCCCGGCTTCGAGCATCACGCAATTGAGGCCACCTTCGGTAAGGACTTTAGCTGCAGTCCCTCCGCCCGCGCCGGAGCCGATGATGCAGACGTCGTACTGTTTGGGGGAGCGGATTACCTGAGGCATTTCGAGGATTCTCCTTACGCGTTCCCGCCGCAGAATATCAGACCCAGTGGGCGGGGCAAGCCCCGCCCCACAAATATTCTTGCTGACGGCAAACCGAACCACGCAAGATGCTCTTACTCATGGCACGGGCAAGACAAGCCCGCCGCTACAAATTGTTCTTCTTCATTTCGGAAACGGCGAAATCGCAGGCGCGGGCGGTGAGCGCCATGTATGTCAGCGACGGATTCACACAGGAAGAAGAAACCATGCAAGCGCCATCGGTCATAAAGAGATTTTTGACGTCATGCGCCTGATTGTGGGCATTGAGCACAGAAGTTTTGGAATCGCGGCCCATTCGCGCAGTGCCCATCTCGTGAATAGCGAGGCCAGGCGGAGTAATTCGCTGAAACATCTGAATGTCCTTCGCACCAGCGGCAGCAAGCATTTCTCCGGCCTGAATTGCGATGTCCTTGGACATGGCCCGTTCATTCTCGCTCCAATCGCAGTGAATCTTGAGCGTGGGAATGCCCCAGGCGTCGGGTTTGTTCCTGTCCACTTCGACATAATTATTGTGATTTGACAGGCATTCGCCGAATCCGCCCATGCCCAAGCGCCATTTGCCGGGCCCTTTAAGAAAGTTCTTGAAATCCACGCCAAGGCCAACCTTGTTGAGGCCGCGCGACCAGCCTTCGCGGCTTCCGCCGCCCTGGTAGCCATAGCCGCGAATAAAATCCTTCTGCTTTTTATCCACATTGCGAAAACGCGGAATGTAGAAACCGTTGGGGCGATTGCCAAATGGCATTTTGTCTTCATGACCCGGCATGGCGCCGCTGGCTCCGCTGCCCATGTGATGGTCCATGAGATTGTGGCCGAGTTCGCCGCTGGAGTTGGCCAGGCCTGTGGGAAACTCGGGAGTAGCGGAATTAAGAAGGATGCGCGTGGATTCGAGCGTGGCGGCACAGAGGAAGAAGATGCGAGCCTTGAATTCAAGAGCAGCCTTGGATTGGGCATCAATGACGTGCACGCCGGTGACGCGGCGCGTCTTCGAATCAAAATTAAGACTGTGCACCACGCTGTACGGGCGGATCGTGAGGCGGCCGGTTTTTTGCGCCGCGGGCAGCGTGGAATTCAAGCTGCTGAAATAGGACTGGGTTATGCAGCCGCGATGGCAAACACCACAATAGTGACAGGGAGCGCGGCCTTTGTGAACGCGCGTGAGAACCGCAGAGCGGCCGATGGTGAGCATGCGATCGTCAAAATGTTTGGCGAGGGCGTCCTTAAGGTCGAGTTCGACGCAAGTCAACTCCATGGGCGGAAGGAATTTTCCATCAGGGAGCTGTCGCAAACCCTCCGCTTGACCGCTAACGCCGGCAAATTCTTCGACGTAATCGTACCAGGGAGCGATGTCCGCGTAGCGGATGGGCCAATCGACGGCGATTCCATCTCTTAAGTTCGCTTCGAAATCGAGGTCGCTCCATCGATAGCTTTGGCGTCCCCAGGTAATAGACTTGCCACCAACCTGGCGGCCGCGAATCCAGGAGAAATGTTTTCCGGGATCAAAAGAGTAAGGATTCTCCTGGTCGTTGACGAAAAACTGGTGCGAGTACTCGTCGCAGGCGTAGTAGCACTCGCGCTGAATGGGCTGTGTACGTTCGCGAACAAAGCGATCGTCCCAATCACGATGTTTAAGTTCCCACACGGGAACGTGCTCGACATAGTCGCGCTCGGGAACGATGGAGCGGCCCGCCTCCAGGACCAGAGTGTTGAGACCTTTTTCGGTGAGTTCCTTTGCGGCCCAGCCGCCGGTGATTCCCGAACCAACAATGATTGCATCATAGATTGTAGTAGTGGGCATGGCTCTTTCCTATGCGTCTCCGAGGCCCGGGCCGAGCGTCATGCAACCGTGCTGCGCGCCCGGTATTATTTGCAGCTTCAATTCCTGGGTGAAGCCGATTTCGGATGTGTAATAGCCGTGAAGAGTCATGTTCTTGAAGACGCTAAAGAAATCGCCTTGCATCTGACTATCACGGCCTTCGGGTTCCCAGATGGGCGGACTCTTTTCGTTTCGTTTCGACCGAGTTACGGCGGAGGCCTCGTCCATCGAAAGAAGAAGATTGAGCTGTTGCTCGGAAGAGGCCGAAGCAAAAGTCTTGCCGAAGAGCACGTTGCTTTGTTTATCCACGTCGGTCAGGCCGTCGAGGAACCTGCGGCGCTCCTCGTCGTTGGCCCATTCCGTAAGGATGACGTCGATGAATTCGTTGACCCGAGCCGCTTTGGCGCCGGGCGTATCGGTTGCGGGGATGATTTGATCGATCATGGCTACGACCGTATCGTTCTGGTGAGAATTCAAAGTACGAAGCGTGTAGCCAGCACCAGGCTGCACTTGGCGATAAAAAGCAAAGAGTTCCGGAGTCAGAGCGGGCAAAACGGCTCCCGCGGTAAGCATACGAAGTGCATCACGCCGATTCATATTGCCTCCTGGATTCGAATGACCGAGCTGCATGCGCGGAGCGCGCGCTCGAAATAGCAAGCTCGCGGGCATCGCGCAATTCCTTCACGGGATCGCCCAGGGGATGGAACTCCATGGCGACGTAGCGGGAATAGCGCAGCTCAGCGAGCTTGCGAAAAATATTGCCGTAGTTGATTTCGCCCGTGCCCGGATGATGCCGACCGGGCACGTCGGCGATGTGGACGAGGTCGATGAGATCCAAGTTTTTTTCGAGCTTGGCAGTGAGGTTACCGGCAGCAATCTGTTCGTGGAAAAAATCATAGAGAAATTTGACGTGGGGATTGTCGACGGAGCGGACGATGTCGAAACCCTCTGCGGATTGCGTCAGGAAATATTTGGGATTCTCTTCCGGGTCGATATTTTCGATGAGCAGCTCGATGTTGTTTTCGCCGGCGATATCGGCACCGCGCTTGAGAGTTTCGATGCAGTTGGCGTGCATTTCCTCATGCGATATGCCGGGGACATTGTCCCCAGTCTGCATGATGAGGCGCGTGCATTCGAGTTCGTGCATGGTGGGGATGAAATCGCGAAGGGTTTTGAGGAAGGCGTCGCGCTTGGCAGCATCCGCAAGGGGAAGCCAGACACCGCAAGTGCCATCGATTTCGATGCCCAGTTCACGCTTTTTGCGGCGAGCTTCGGCGAAGTCCTGGGGTTTCCAGTTCTTGAATTCGTCAACGAGTTCGACCGCGTGGTAGCCGGCTTCGGCTACTTTTTCGAGACGTTGCGAAAACGGAAGATTGCGGTAGACGGTCCAGAGCATCACGCTCAGAGAGAAAGACACGCCGTCAGCGTTCGGTACTGGCAAAACTCCATAAACTAGCGGCGTTGCCGCGGCTGGAACACCTGCTGCAGCCGTCAAAGCCGCGCCCGCGCAAACTCCCATGAATTCGCGGCGATGCATTTCAGGCTCCCAGGATTTCACTGCGAACATTTTTCAAGACGTAAGCGGCGCGCTCAACGCCAACTTCGCCAGCGAGAATCGGGTCTTCGTTTTCGATGCTCAGGATGCCATCGTAGCCGACGTCCATATACGCCTTGATGACAGATTTCCAGAGGCTGGCGCTGTGGCCGTAGCCGACGGCGCGAAAGGTTTCAGAGGCGGTGTCCAGTTCGCTGGTTTCAAAAGCAAAGTTGAGGACGCCGTATCTGTCGCGGTTTTCGGGAAAGAAGACCGTGTCCTTCATGTGGGCGTGGTAGATGGCGCCTTGCTTGCCGAGGAAATGAATGACTTCAACAGGATCGCAGCCTTGCCAGAAAAGATGGCTGAGGTCGTTATTGGCGCCAATTTCTTCGCCGACGGCTTCACGAAGCTTAATGAGCGTGCGAGGATTGTAGACCACGAAATTGGGATGCATCTCAAGGGCGAGGCGCTTGACGCCGTGGTCGCGGGCGTATTTCGCGGCCTCCTTCCAGTAAGGGACGACTTTTTCTTTCCACTGCCAGTCCTGCATCTTGGCGTATTCGGGAGGCCAACGGTAGGTGATCCAGTTTGGCTGTGTGTCTTGCGGCGTGCCTCCAGGGCAGCCGGAGAAGCCGACGATGACTTTGACGTCGAGCATTTCGGCAAGGAGGACGGTCTTGCGAAAGGTGTCGATGTCCTTCTTTGCCGGGCCGGCATCCGGATGGAGGGGATTCCCGTGACAACTCAATGTGGCAACGCGAATGCCCCGGTCTTCGAACTTTTTCTGCCAGGCTTTCGCCTTTGAGCGGTCGGCGATGAGGTCATCGAGCGGACAATGATGGTTATTGGGATATCCGCCGGTGCCAATCTCCATGACCTCCAGACCCAGAGCGGTAACCTTGTCGAGCATGGCGTCGAGAGAGAGATGTTCGTAGACTGGGTCGAAGACGCCGATGGGGATTTTGCGCAAGTTGCCAGCGGGTTTTGGCGTGAGAAATGGCTTGGATGAAGTGACTGAGTCAGCGGCATGGGCCATGATGGAACTGCCGGGAACAGTGGCTGCGAGCAGACCACCGGAGGCAGCCAGAAACTGCCTTCGGTCGATGGCGGGATCCCTGCGCAATGAATCCTGCGACGATACATCTATAGCTGACGAGTCTTTGGGGAGAGAGCTCATGCACCTCACCTCAGCAAACGCAGCACCGCAAACTGAGAGCATTGTTCTGCGGCATTATACGACGGCGTGACGCGTAAACAAGCATCGAAAATCGTTTTTCTAGAGGATTCTTCGTTAGAGGAAGGGAAACTCTGAATCGAGAAATTCAAATGGTCAGCGCCGCTTGAGTTGGCTGAGCGGCGGGACGGAGACGGGGACGGTGAGGGCACGCTCGGGCGGTTGCTTGCCGCGCTGCAAGGCGTCCACGAACATTTCAATGGCCTGACCGGTATTTGGTGGGACAAAAATAGTAGCGGCGAGAAGGCCGCTCTTGACCCAGGCCTGCCCGGTTTTGGGCAGGCCATCGCAACCGAGGAAGGGCAAGCCGAGCCAACGTTCTTTCTCGGTTTCGTCAGGCAATTCCTCGAAGGCTTTGCGCGCACCGATAGCCATAGAGTCGTCCTGGGCAGCAACGAGGTCAATGGCGGCTTTCCGCGAAGTTGTGAGCTTCAACCAGGAACGGACAGCTTTTTGCGCGCTTTCCTCGGTCCACTGAGCGCGGAGGAAAGCGGGATGGACGTTAATCGGCTTGGTCTCCTGCATACCGGCGGCGCGATCTTTGGCGGCGGAATTTTCGGCAGGTCCCTGAATACAGAGAACGGCTCCGCCATGAGGCACAAGTGCCGCAATCTGGCGGCCTTGGATGCGGCCGATCTCGAGATGATCCGAAGTCACCACGAACACCGGCGCGGAAGAAGCTTTGCGGAGTTCGGGGACGTAATTAGCGTCACGATTGAGAACGGCCCAGCCAATGCCGGCAGAAGCTGCGGCGCGAGCAACTTGCGGGAGAGCCGTACCACCGACAGGCTCAAAAATGATGGCGTCGGGGCGGTGCGACTCTTCAGCCTGGATCGCTTTCAGGAGCTGCGTGCTCTGGGTGATGGCGTCGTTGTCGGCATAAATCACCTGAAGCTCGACGCCGAATTTGCGAGCCGCCTCCTCGGCAGACTGCGCCTGTTCGATCTGATAATCGTTGTCGTTGGTGGTAAGCGAAACGAGAAAACGGAGTTTTTTCATATCGGTTGAGACCTGCCCCCACGGGTGAAGCCTAAGGATACCGCTTGAAACATTCGTTGCGCGGAGAAACTATGGGAGACGTTGCGTCAAAGGAAATCCCATCCCATTAGGAAGGTTATACAGAAGCTGTAAGTATTTAGTGAGATTCATTTGGCAAAGGGTCGAGCCATCTCCATAGCTCCAATGGCCTTATTCTACGAATCCATTTTGGCACTGGCGGGCCGGAAGTACGTTTCCCGAGCCGACAGACCTTCCAGCGCTCAGGGATGCGGCGGTGTGGAGGAAGAATTCGGAGACGCTGCGGATTTGGCCTTCGTGGAAGGAGGGGCGGGGCGAATGCGCTCAGCGGGAACGACGCCGGAGCTTTCCAGGACCGAATAAAACTGATCGGCAGCCAGATTCGTGAGGATATCGGTTTTACCGGAGGGCCAAAAGATTTCCACGCGGTCGATCTTCGTGGCGGAGCCGAGCCCAACGTGCAAACGCAAGTCGTTTTGTGAAAGGTAGCTGCCGCCGCTGTGAATTTCATCGGTCTGAGTCATGCCGCCGGCAATTACCTTAATACGCGCGCCGATGGCGAGGCGGTTGCTCTTCGTGCCCGCCAATTCGAAACTGACCCAATGACGGCCAGGAACGCCGTGGTTTCGCAGAATCATGGGAGCGCCGTCGATATCGCCGATCACCACATCCATGTTGCCGTCATTGAAAAGATCGGCTACGGCCAGGCCGCGGGAGACGCGCTTCTCCGAAAGCGCCGGGCCTGCCTGGTCGCTGGCGTCGCAGAAGCTGCCGTCCTTTTGGTTCATGCGCAAGAGCTTGGGCTCACGATAAGTCGCTCCGGAAGGAAGCGAATCGACCTGCGGATAGACATGGCCCGTGACCGTGATGAGATCCACCCAGCCATCATTGTCCAGATCCACGAACGCGGTGCCCCACTTCACATACGGCAAAGAAGGTAGCGCCACGCCGGAAGCATAAGAAACATCCGTGAAATTCCAGTTGCCATCGTTGCGGTATAGCAGGTCATTCTCATCGGAGAAATTCGTGACGTAAAGCGATGGCCGGCCGGAGTGAAGGTAATCCCCAATCGCAATGCCCATGGAAGCTTGCTCGGAACCATCTTCGCTGACCGCCGTGCCAGACTCGAGGCCGATGTCCTGGAACTTTCCATTACCTAGGTTTTTGTAGAGGAATTTTGGCGTGGAATCGTTGGCGACGTAAATGTCCGGGCGCCCGGTGTTATTGAAGTCGGCCCAAATAACGCCAAGGCCGTAGTAACCGTTAGGGTCGCTGACACCTGCGGTTTTGGATACATCGGTGAACGTGCCGTTGCCATTGTTATGGAAAAGCGCGTCGCCGGCGCCTTTTAAGCCGCGGGGACCGCATTGCACGTCGATGCCTCGATATTTGCAGTTGGGAGATTTGCCGAAGCCGGGGAGATCGTCGAGGTGGAAGTCCACGTAATTAGTGACCATGAGATCGAGGAAGCCGTCGCCGTCGTAATCGCCGAAGGAGGCGCCCGTGGACCAGCGGCCATCGGC
>DATDNK010000288.1:0-12160 GCA_036518275.1 Candidatus Acidiferrum sp. | reverse complement strand
CGCCGCATCGCCTCCGGAGTCATCGTGGTCTCCGGCGCCTCCGCGAGGAAGCGGCGGTAGTGCTGCATGGCCTGATCGAGGCCCTGTTCGACCTTCACGTCCTGCACGTCCGGACGCACGTTGCGCAGCTCCGCCAGGGTTCCGCCCGTCGCCACTGGCTTGATGGGACGCGCAGCGCAACCGAGCATGAAGACCGGCGCGATGAGGATCGGAATGGCGAGGGGACGCATCAGTTTCCCCCGGCGTCGGACTGGGCGCGCGCGGCTCGATCGTAGCTATCGGCGACGCCGAAACGCGCCTCGGTCTGCTGGGCGACCAAGCGTTCCCGGCGGGCCTGGAGCTGGTCGATGGCGACGGTCTCGATCATGTGTCCCTGGCGGGCTATCAACATGTCGACACGCTGCAAGGCGGCGCCGACGTGCTCGCGGAGCCGTGCAATCTGGACGTCGTATCCGACGTAGCTGTGCGTCGCTGCCTGCCTCGTCCTAACGAAAGCGTCATACCGCTGCTGGAGAGCGTCGAGAGGCGCTTTCAGTTCGTTCAGGTGTACATAGGCCGCGGTCAACCGGTCGTTGTACTCGGTTTCCAGCCGCCAAGTGAGCGCGCCGCGCAGGTGGGCAGCGCGTTGCCGAAGCGCGAGCGATCCGGGGTCGTCAGAGGCGCCGAGCTGCTTCTCGATGAGTGCGATGCGCTCGAGGGCCATCCGCTCCTCCGCGGTCGCAAGAAACTCCGGCCGGGGCGCGGTCAGCATGCCCTGCAAGCGCTCGGCGAGGTGCTTGCGCTGCTCGAGGCGCAGGCGCATGCGCGAATCCAGCTCCCGGAACTGCGCGTCGACCTCGGGCAGCAGCGGCTCGTAGTTCTGTCCGCGCAGCCGGATGATGTCGTCGAAAGCATCGAGGCTGGTGTTCCAGGCAATGAGCCTGGACCGCAGGTCCTCGAGGTCGAGGTAGTTGTGCAATGCGGTTTGGAAGTCATGAGATGCCATCAACTCCATCAGGTAGTAAGTTTCCGGCGCATCGGGCAGGTTGCGCAGGCGGATGACCCAGGTTTCGTCCTCCCGGCTCTCCTCGCGAATCAGCGCATTGAGAAACTGCCCCTCCCTGATGCTGCGGATCGATGCGTCGACTCTCTCAATCTGGTTGCTGAACAGCTCGAGCGCGCGTCCATAACCAATCGCGGCGCGACCGTGAAGCTTCAAGCTGGCGTACGCATGCGGTACGGCAAGAATGACTTCCTGAACTGCGGCATCCGTCGGCTCACGATCCACCAGGATGTTCCAGGGCACGAGTGCGCGGTCATACTGCTGGGCCGAGGCTTCGGCCCAGCCCGCCCGCAGCAGAGCCTGGTTCGAGAACGGTCCCTCGAGATGCACGCGGTCCAATGCCTGCTTGGCGCGCTCAAAATTGCCAGATTCGAACAACATGGTGCCCAGCACCAGGTTCGACTTGTCGCGGATTGCGAGACCGGCAGGATCATCGGCGGGGAGCTGCCCGGCCTTGTCCAGTTGCTCGATCGCTTCCTGAGTGCGACCGTCCTGCAACAGCGCGATGCTAAGGTTGTAGGCAACAAACCCGGCCAGGCGCTCATTGCTCTTTAGCTGCGTGAGGACCTTAACGGCCTCACCCGGCTGGCCTGTGGCCATATAGACATTCGCCCGCAGATACTCGAGGTCGCCCTTGATCTCCTCGGGCACCGTACCTTTGATCCGCGCTAGCGCCTGCAGCGCATCATCGAGCTGATCTTTCTGGAAGTGAATACGGGCGAGCCTGAACGCGGCCTCGTTTCGTACCGCCTCATCGACGGCGCCTTCGAGGACCGCCTTGATGGCGCGCCCTGCGCGTTGGTGCATGCGGTAGTCGAGCTCGAAGTCGCCGACCGAGAATTCGGCATCGTTGATGTGATAGTGAAGCGTATCGAGTTTGGGTTCGTCCAAAACGTGGTATTGGGCGAGCTCAGTGTCGAGCCGTTGGAGTGCGTCGAAATACTGCCCCTGGTAAGCGTGATAGAGCGCCTCGCCAAAATAGAGGTCCCTCAAGTCGCCGCCGGTGGCCGGACCGACGGCAAGTGCCAGGGCCAGGGCGAGTCCGATGAGTTGGCGAGTTGCTCGCATCGATTACCAATCCCCAAGCGTGATCGGAGTGTTGCCGGAACGCGGTGCTGCCAGAGTCAGTCCGACCAGCTTTGGCTTCACTTCCTTGCGGAAAGTAAACTCTCCCGTGCGGCTGAAGTCCGCGCCGCCTTCAAGCTTGCCGTCGACAAGCACCTCTAATTTGTGATCCCCAGTCGCCACGTTGCCGACGTAGATCCGTTGCACGCCGCCCTTGCGCAGGGCCTGGAGTTCTTTGGCGCTGTAGATGTAGTGCGCAACGAGTTGGCCGTCGATCTGGAGCCGTACGGCGTCGAGGCGCATCGTGTCGCCCTTAGCGAGCTCGACGAAGATCGCGACCTGTGTTCCTGATGGGTACAGCAGTTTTTCCTCCAGCTGGCTCAGCTCTGCCGCCATGCGGAGGGAGTCTGACTTGATCTCCTGGATCTGTTCGTCGAGGCCCCTCATCTGCTGTTGGTCGGACGAGATGTCTTCCTGGGAAGGCTTCTGGACCGCAGCCTGAGGGGGCGCCGCGGGCGTGATAGTGACTTGGGCGCTGGCGTGGGCCGAGCCGCCCGGACCGGTGGCGGTGACGGTATAAGTCGTGGATTGAGAAGGACTTACCGTCGTAGAACCCTTTGCCGCGACGGGACCCACCGAGGGCTCCAAAGTGATGGATGTGGCGTTCGTCGACGACCACTTGAGCGTGACCGGCTGGCCCGCTTGGGCGGAGGCCGGCGAGGCGCTCAGAGCAACGCTCGGGGATGCTGTCGGCGCCAATTGCGCCGCGGCAATAGGCTTTCTCGCGTTAGCCATCAGCGCAAACGCAACCAAACCGAACAAGACCATAGTGCGAAGTGAATGAACACGCATCTTAATTCACCCCTTTTGCAATGGGGCATTCACACGGATCTGGGTGCGCGCAAATGTCCCCCGCGCGTTGGTCCAAGGATTGCGGAATCGCACGACGCCGTATACTGTTCTTAGGGGCGGAATTAGAACGGGTGTGATGGTACTGAACTACCGTTCATTTGGCCGCCATGGAACGCCGAGGAGAACGCGCAGTGGCAAGCCTGCAGACACAGTCTTACCTTGCGCGAGAGCACAACGTGCGATGGGCGTGCTTGGCGTAGCGCACGCCCCCAAGAAGATACGCCGAAGAGCTGGACTAAAGTCCGGTATCGGATCGGGCACATCCCGTCCGTTTGGAAAGTCGATGCTGGAAGTGTTCATATGTCAAGATGAAGGCGCCGATTTTATTTAGGGGGGGAACCATGAAATCGGGCTATCTCGAACAGTTAAAATCTGATATCGCAGCACGTTTCGAAAGGGATCTTCGCAAACCAGGGCCTAAACCCACAGTGAAGTCAAGCGTCGATGAGGACGCGGCGTTGGAGCAGCAGAAACAGGATCATTTCGCTAGGCTCCTGATGGCCGAGGCAGTACGCCAGCTTAAATAGCCTTAGAGTGCGGCTTCCATTTGGTTCGGACCACCGTCCAACACCAATCCAGGTAACGTCCTTGAGCACAACTCGAATCTGGCCAGCCGGCTTGAGACTCTAACTGGCACCACGATTCAACACGATGGTAGAGGGCACATCGACTTCAGCGTACGCCAGGTACCCGTTAAGTGCCCCAATTACTCCCGTTTTTGCGGTTTTGAACTGTAGAAGGAGAGCTAAGTCTTTTGAATCCAGCAGGGCCAGTTGGCGTTTGACGCGTTATGAGCCGACGAGGGGGCGGGTTCGTTGGCGTCAAATCGAGGTAAAGTGCACTATTGCGCCCATACTGAGAGCACCTACCGGAACGCGTTCAGTCGCCAATATTGGAGGTAGCTCCGTAGTTGAGGCTTTGAGGACTACGAGAAAGGACTACCACTCGTTGTACGGAGTGTTGTCGAACGGGGAAACTCTCGGAGAGTTCGAGTGCACGTCCACCATTCCCGTGGTGGTCTGATCGGGGCTAAGGACCACGCTGTCGAACTGCGGCACCCAATCCTTGGCATTGGTCATAGGGTCAATCGGCACCGAGCGAAGGTAACCTGCCTGCTGCAAATCATCGACCGATTGTGGCGCCGCCTGCTTGTCCAGCGTGAAATTGTCGATAGCGTCGCGGATTGTTCGAAGGTCTGTCCTCAATACTGCTTCTTTGGAACGTTGCACAACCTTGTCGTAGCGAATCGCCGCGATCCCAATGAGGATCGCCATGATGGTCATGACAATCATCAACTCGAGAAGCGTGAACCCGAACGTGCTCCGTTCAGCACAGCCCTTTCGCAACCGGGGCGCAAGCAATCGATTGGACACATGCGTTTTCACGTGGAACCCTTCCTCCTTTACCAGTCCGTGTATCTCGTTCCATCCATCGCCGTGCCTGTGGACTGCGAATACACATCAAAAACGTTTTTGCCGCTCCAATGCCGCGAGTCCGGATCGTCCTGTACGGCGCGCAAGCCCCAGTCGGCGCGACCGGTCATGGGATCCACGGGGATTTTCCGCAAGAAATGGATCTTCTTTTCGCCACCCGTGCCAAGCGGCACGCCATCCACCAGGGTTTGTAGATTCGGCGGATAGCCTTCGCTTCCCATCTCCACGCGAATCTGATTGTGGTCCGCCGCATCCTTGTAGCGGTCAATGGCGTCGCGAATTTCGTTCAGATTATGGCGAAGCGTCGCTTCTTTTTCGCGAATCACAGAGTATTTGGCGATCGGCAGCGCCAGCGTGGACAGAATCAGCAGGATGGAGCACGTAAGGATCAGCTCCAGAAGAGTCAAACCCGCTTGCGAGCCACTTCGCTGCCGGCTGCGCATCCGAATTGTAACGTCAGGCAACATCGCCATATAAATTCGACTACTGCTGGACTTGCAGAGTTGCCTCGCTGGTGACCAACGGGATGGACTTCTGCTGCGAGTCTTTCGCGTTCACCTGCACGATGGACAACGTGGAGGACCCGGGCGCCAAGGCTTTCACCACAAGCCCCAGCAGCGTGCCGCTTCCGTTGACTCCCGGCGTGTTCGGCTGGCGAGTCGCCGAAATAATGTACTGTCCCTTGTCCTTGAGGGGCTGAGACACGATAGCGATTTCCTGTGTGCCGCCGGAGAGGAAGCCGCCATGTTGTACTTCTTCAACGCTGATGACCGCAGGGTTGTACTGCAATAACAATGGAATGGAGAAAAGATCGTTTACGTTTTCGACGACTACGCCTAGCGTGGCAGTTTGCCCAGGCTTGAGGGTGAGGTTTGGTGGCTCGAACCGAATCTTTGCCACGGTATTGGCTGCCGAGGCAGGCTGAACGGACTCGGTGGGAGCCGCGCCTCCAGGTGCTACCGTCTGTCCAGGTTGCGGCGGTTGCTGCGACGGCGGGGGCTGCTGCTGTGTTGGCGGTGTCTGCGGAGCGGGCTCCGGCTGCGGTGCGCGAAGTTCGCTCTCGCGCTTGGTTTGAACGACCGTTTCTGTGCCAGAGAGCATCGGACGCAAATTCATTTTTGACCAGTCAGGCATACGGACAATGCGCGGCGTCAAGACAATCAAGACTTCGTCTTCGGCGTGATCCACTTTGTTATCGGAGAAAAGGCGGCCAAGGATTGGCAGTCTTGCGAAGCCGGGCCAGCCGTTTACGTTTTTTGTATCCGTGCGCTCGATCAAGCCGCCGAGAATATTGACCTCGCCATCTTTGAGGCGGATTTCATGTTCAATCTTGCGCTGGCTGATCACGGGCTGCGTGATGCCGCCAATCGTCACGTCGCTGGTATGCGAGGAAATTTCAATCATGAGCTTCAGACTCACATCGTGGTTAGGATGCACTCGTGGGGTTATGTCGACGTTGACGCCGACGTCCAAGTACGTGAATTGCGTGTTCACCAGGGGGTTGACGAAACCCGCGCCTCCGGTCGCTCCGACGCCTACGCCAGCCTGGAAGCTCCCCGTTGCTACCGGAATGCGTTGGCCGATTTTCAAGTGCGCAATTTGCCCGTCGACTGAGCGAATCTCCGGATTTTGAATGATCTTTGTATCGGCATCAGTTAGAACGGCATTAGCTGTAAGGCTGGGGAGCGTGACGCTATAACTGTTGCCATTCAGGTGCCGAAGCGTATTGAACGTAATCGGATTGCTCGTGGAAGCCCCCCCGGTAGAGGTGGTGGTGCCATTAGTAACAGCGACCGAAGCCTGCTGCCCCGGCAAAATCCCCAGGTCACGGAGGCGGTCCGTGCTGACCTGCAGAACTTCCACTTCGACGACCACTTCCGGTTTGGCTTTATCGATGTCGTCGATCATTTTTTGCACAAGCATCAACTTGTCGGGCGTATCGCGTACTACGATGGCGTTTTGGGCGTTTACCTGCTGAATCCGCTTCAAGTCGAACAACTGCCTAAGCCCGGTCATGATTTCTGTTATATCCTGCGGCTGCGTGACGTTCGAGAGATAGAACGTGCGCACCACTTCTTCTTCATAATCCCGCCGCTTCTGCGGCTGGTCCGGATACACGAAAAGGGTATTCTCTGTCACCGGCTTGATCACGGCCTTGCTTTCCAGCGATGCGATCTCCAGTGCTTGCTCGAGTGTCACATTGTTAAACTCCACGTGGATGCGACGCGCAGGGAAGTCCGGATCATAGATCATGGTTAGGCCCGCGTACTTCCCGATGGTGTCAAAGACGATTTTCGCGTCGTTCGACATGTTCATGCTGATGGGCGCCCGGGAGAGCGGCTTGATTTCCGGCGGGAGGGAGGCCAGCGGCTGCTGATTGTGATCGGCAGGTGGGGGAGCCTCGTTCTTGTGCTCCCTTTCCGCAAGCATTTCCGCAGTGCGGTTCAACTCCTGCTCGGCGATGGAACTGGAGGGGTCGGCCGCGAGCGCTTTCTGGAATTCGATCGCCGCACCGTCCAGTTCGCCTCTCTTTCGCATTTCCAGGCCGCGCTTGACGTGCAGTTGCCCAGCCTCGAAGCGCGCTTGATTCAGCCGGATTCGATAAGTGGCGTTGTGGGGATCGGCTTTGACTGCTTTTTGGTAGTAACTTAGAGCTGCGTCGTAATCCTGGAGATTCTCTGCCTTCTGGCCCTGGTTATATTCGCCGTTGCCCTTTGGGCACCCGGCGGCGACTAGTCCGAAGCCTATGCACAGGATCAAGTATCCACAGCGCTGCATATTGTCTCCGAGGGCTAGAATGTGGCTATTGCAGTCTAGCACTCGCTTTAGAGGTGCAGCAAGGTTGCTTGGGTTGGCTGTCTTGCATGAAATAACAACGGCCTGATTCCGGCGGGAGTGACAAGTTTTTACGCTGCGGCTATGATGGACGGTAGTGGCCAAGCCTGCAAAAAAATCTGCGAAGGTCGCCAAGCCGGGCGAGCAAATCGTGGCGCAGAACCGGGCTGCGTCGTATAACTATCATATTCTCGAGAAACATGAGGCGGGTCTGGTCCTTCATGGCACCGAGGTGAAGGCGCTTCGCGAAGGGAAAGCCAATATCCGCGACGCTTACGTGGATTTTCAGCCGAACGGCGCCTGGCTGGTTAATGCACACATTGCACAGTACTTACCGGGCGGCCCGTGGAACCATGAGCCCCTTGGTTCGCGCAAACTGCTGCTCCACAAGAACGAAATTCACAAACTTTCCGGCCGCGCCGAGTCTAAAGGCTTGACGGTCATCCCGTTGAAGATCTACTTCCGCAACAGCATCGCCAAGGTGGAGATCGCGCTGGTGCAGGGCAAGAAGGCTTGGGACCGTCGGCAGGACGAGCGCACCAAGGAAGCTCGCCGGGAAGTGGAAGAATCCATGTATCGCAATCGGAGGCGATAGAGAGTCATGCAAATCACGCTGGAGAGTAAGCCGTTCGCAGGCATCGAAACGGAGGCGCTGGTCACGTATGTGTTTGAAGAGACGGACCCGGTTCAGGGGCGCGTTGCGGAGATCGATCAGTTGACCGGAGGGCTGTTGCGGAAGCTGGCGAAAAGCGGCGAGCTTACAGGAAAAACGCTGGAATTCACGCTAGTTCACGCGCCTGCGGGACTGAAAGCGGCGCGCTTGCTTTTGGTTGGGGCGGGGAAGAGGGAGCAATTCAATTCGGCTACGCTGCGGAAGGTTGCTGGTGCGGCGCTGCGCTATTTGAAGGCGCGCTCCGTTAGGAATTTGGCGCTTTTCATGCGCGAAGGCGATGCCACGGATGAATCCGCGCAAGTAGTCACAGAAGGCGCCCTGACTGCCGATTTCGAGCCGGACAAATACAAGACGGACAAGAAGAACGACAAGAAAATCGAAAATGTAGCGATTGCGGGTTATTCCGACTCCGAACGTGGGGCAGGTGAAAGAGGCCTGGCGAAGGGCCGCATTATTGCGGACTCGCAGAATTTTACGCGGGATTTGGTGAACGAGCCTTCGAACAAAATGACGCCAACCATCCTGGCGCAAAAAGCCGAAGCCATGGCCAAGGCTGCAGGTCTTACCGTAGACATTCTGGATGAAAAGAAAATTGCGGAGTTAAAGATGGGCGCGCTGCTCAGCGTGGCCCAAGGAAGCGTGGAGCCTCCGCGGATGATCGTCGTCACTTACAATCCGCCCGCGGCCAGGCCTGGCGCACCGGTCATCGGTTTGGTCGGCAAAGCCGTCACCTTTGACACCGGCGGAATTTCCATTAAGCCCTCCGAAGGCATGGAAAAAATGAAGTACGACATGGCCGGCGGTGCGACGATGATCGGCGTTATGCGAGCGCTCGCCGCGCTCAAACCCGGCGTCAAAGTGATTTGCGTGGTCCCGTCGACAGAAAACATGCCGGGAGGCCGTGCGCAAAAGCCGGGAGACATCCAAACCGCCATGTCCGGAAAAACGATTGAGGTGCTCAACACCGACGCCGAAGGGCGGCTGATTCTTGCCGACGGTGTACATTATGCAAAGCAACTTGGCGCCACGCATTTGATTGACGCGGCAACCCTGACGGGCGCGGTTGTGGTGGCTCTTGCGAGCATCAACGTTGGTGTTTTTGGCTCCGACCAGGCGTTCACGGACAAACTTTTGGCCAGCGCGAGAGCCGCGGGTGAAAAAATGTGGCAGATGCCGATGGACGACGAGTACCGCGAATTCATTAAAGGTACGGTGGCGGACATTCAGAACATCAGCAGCGGCAAGGGCGGTGGCGCCACCATCGGCGCCATGTTCATTAAGGAATTTACCGGGGACTCGCCGTGGATTCACCTGGATATTGCCGGCACGGCCTGGAATGACGACGCCAAACCCTGGCTCGCGAAAGGCCCCACGGGCGTGGCGCTCCGCACGCTAGTGCATCTCATCTTGTCGTATTGATTGTCCACATCTTTTCTTGTAGGAGGCGAGCCCCTATTACTCGTCATTTCGAGCGAAGCGCGGGAATCTGTCTTCTGACCTGAGCTTTACGTTCTTTGCGGGGTTGTTACATCTTCTCCGGCGCTTCGATTCCCAGCAGACTCAAGGCACGGACGAGTTGGGTTTCGACCAATTCCGTCAATTGAAGCAGAAACGCGCGCTTCTGCTCGTCGGCTTCCGAGAGAATGTGATGCTTGTGGTAGAAGTTGTTGAACGCCTGCGCGAGTTGAAAGGCATACCTTGCTACGAAGGCGGGTTCCTGCGTAGCAATCGCCGCATCCACTGCATAGTCGAGCGAGCCCGCACCAAGCAATAGCTCCCACAAATCGGTGCCATCGGCCCCGGAGAGAAAGCGACTGGCAGAATCGGGATTCAATTTTTCCGTTTGAGTTGCTGTTTCCGCGCCTTTGCGCCGAATCCCGCGGATACGCACCACCGCGTATTGACAATAAGGTCCAGTCTCGCCTTCGAAGCTCAGAGCGTCCTTGAAGTCGAAAGCGATGATCGCGTTTCGCGTGACCTTCAGCAGGAAGAATCGCAACGCGCCAACCGCAATCGCGTGAGCAGTGCGCTTCTGCTCTTTCTCGCTCATTTCCGGATGCCGCTGCCGGACTTCGCTCAGCGTCGCCTCTTCCAGTTTGTCCATCAGGTCGTCGGCTTTGACTCCAAATCCTTTGCGGCCGCTCATGTCTACGAAGGGGCGCTTGGCATCTTCCGGAGAGAGCTCGTAGCCCATTTCTGCCGCGCAGCGGGGAGTCAGCACGACGAAGGAGTAGGACAAGTGGATGGAATTCCTGGCGGCCTCTGAGTGGCCAAGGCGGCGTAAACCTTCGGCGACAACATCCTGCGGATAGGACTGGCGCGCATCAATCACGTTGTAGACCGTTGCTGCGGGTTCGCCGAAGTGAGGCGCGTCGGGATCAGACTTTCTACTGGTCGTTGCCCAGACGGTTTGCCCTTGCGGAGCATTCGGCCACCTCCGGTAGCAAAAGTCTTTCCCCAGCAATCCAAATTTCCAAAGCTGGTAAGCAATGTCTTTCCCGACGTATGTTACCGTCCCATTCGAACGCACGATAATTTTGTCCTGCTCGTTTTCCTCTTCTCCTTCTTGATCCTTTTTCTTCTCTGTGCCCTTTACGTTTTTTCCCTCGGCGGTTTCCGTGTTAAGTCTTGCCTTTTCTTCCCACGCCAAAACCCAACAGCCCTTCATCTTGCCGCTTTCTACAAAGTGAATGGCGCCGGATTTCTTCAGCATTTCGAAAGCGGTGTCCCAGAACTTCAAATGCAGGATTTCGCTCTCACGCGCCAATAAGTCGTAATGAATGTCAAGCCGCGCCATCGTGTTCAGATGGCAGGTCACGATCGCATCCGCAACGACTTGGGCGACTTCGGCGTCTTCGCCGCGATTCTCTTCGATGGCTTTCAGTGTTTCGGTCCGCAGTTGGGCGGCGCGCGCTGGGTCTTCGCCGAAAAAGTTTGTCGCTTTCGCGTAAAGATCCCAGCAGTAGTAGTCAAATTTCGACTCGCGCGCCAGCGCCATCACGTTGGTGGCGGTGCGCTGTTCCATGCGCAAAAGTCCGATAACCACGTCGGCAACTTGAACGCCGGTATTGTCGATATAGTTTTGAATCTGCACGAGCTTGCCGGCATGGCGCAAGATGCGAACCATGGTGTCGCCAAGAACGGCGTTGCGAACGTGCCCGATGTGAGCGGCTTTGTTGGGATTGATGCTGGTGTGCTCGACGATGATTTTCGCGCTCTTCTCTGCGTCCTCTGCGCCTCTGCGTTTCGCTTCCTTCTCTTCCTCGCCGCCCGCCACGGCCTTCCAAAACTCGCCCCGGTCAAAGTACGCGTTCAAGTATCCGCCGCCGGCGACCTCTACGCGCGCGACGCCTTCGACCCTGCCAAGACTGGTTGCAATCTCCTGGGCGATCTGCCGCGGAGCTTTTTTCAGCCGCTTTGCTAGCTCAAAACACACCGGTGACGCCGCTTCGCCCATTTCAAGCTTCGGGGGACGATCCAGCACAATTTCGAGTTCCACGCCGTACTTTTCTTTTACGTGCGTGGCGACCGCCTCGCCCAACCGATTGGTCAATGTCTGATACACGCGTCCTCTAAATGATCTAGAACTCGATTCGAATCACGCCAGTATAGGAGATGCCCGCGACAAGGGTCAAAGCGAGCGCCGCGGAAGGTCGTTTGACAGTACATCCCTGCGCCGATAGTATCAATTTGAATCCGACGGAGTGACAATTCCGGCTTGAAGTCCCACCGTTCGGCGGTTCTTCCATGAAACTGGCCTACTTTGATTGTTTTTCCGGCATTAGCGGGAACATGACCCTCGGGGCCCTGGTCGATGCTGGCTGCCCCGTCGAGCATCTGCGCTCGGAGCTTCGCGGACTGCAAGTTTCGGGCTGGGAGCTTTCGGCAGAGAAAGTTTGGAAGAACGGCATGGCGGCAACTTACGTCAAGGTGAAGACGGAGGATCAGCAGAAGCATCGGTCGCTCAGCGCGATTCTGGAAATATTGAAGAATTCGGAGCTCGCGGCGCCGGTTCGCGAGCGCGCTGAGGCGATTTTCACGAAGCTTGGCGAAGCCGAGGCGCGCGTGCATGACGTAGCGCTGGAAAAGATTCATTTTCACGAAGTGGGAGCCGTCGACGCAATCGTGGACATTGTTGGCGCTTGCGTTGGCTTCCAGTTTCTCGGAATCGAGAAGTTTGCTTGCTCACCGCTAAACGTT
>DATDNK010000287.1:0-2229 GCA_036518275.1 Candidatus Acidiferrum sp. | reverse complement strand
TACGAAGAACGCGTGTGCGCATACTGGCCGGAGTTCGCGCAGAACGGCAAGGAGCGAATCACGGTCCGCCAGCTCCTGGCACACCAGGCAGGCCTCTTCGCAATCAACGAATCGGTTGATCGCAGCACCGTCGCCGACCTCGATCGCCTGGCGGTGGTGTTGGCGCGACAGAAACCAGCGTGGGAGCCTGGCACGCGCCAGGCGTATCACGCCCTCACTCTGGGCTTCTATGAAAACGAGCTGCTGCGCCGCGTGGATCCGCAGCATCGGAGCTTAGGACAGTTCTTCCAGGATGAGATTGCCTCACGCCTCGGCGAGGATGTCTACATCCGGTTGCCGGAGGACATCCCGAATTCGCGACTAGCCACGCTGGCACCGCCCACCTTTTTAGAGATACTGCGGGGCTTCGGGCCTCGCTTCATGCTGGTAGCGATGAATCCTAGTTCCAACATCTACCGAGCGCTCAACACAAACCCGGGCACGGGGATCTACCAGGACGCGCAGCGAATCTACGCGCGCAATCTCGAAGTGCCGTCCGGCGGTGGCGTCGGCACTGCCCGAGGCATTGCGCACGCGTATAGCGCCTTTGCCACCGGAGGACGCGAACTCGGTTTGCGGCAAGAGACGCTGGACTTGTTGGCCGCCCCGGCGATTCCCCCGACGCGCGGATTTTACGACGAGTGCATGAAGACGAGCGGTGTGCAGTTCTCGTTGGGCTTCATGAAGCCCGGGTCCGTTTGGCGGTTCGGCAGCACTCGGTCGTTCGGGTTCCCCGGGGCGGGCGGCTCCCTTGGCTTTGCTGACCCAGAGGCCGACATCGGCTACGCCTACGTAACCAGCCAGATGGGAACACGGTTAACCGGAGACCCGCGGGACTTGGCGCTCAGAGACGCACTCTACTCCATGATTCGCGCTTCGTCGCGCGCCGCTTCTGTTGCAGCCTAAGAAGAGAAGCAAGAGCGGCTACAGCGTCCATTTGGGCCGCTTCTCTCGGACCCATCCTGTGGTGATGGAAGCTTCCTGGTTGAGCACAGCGCATCATGTTGATTGACACGCCGATTTCCTTTGTATGGCAAGATGGCTAATAGCGAACGTCCATCCTTATTTCCAAGGAGAAGAAACATGTCATTCAGTCCCAGTGCCGCTCCTCCAAGAGCGTCCGCTCGACCGGCAGCGGGTCAGGACCTGAGGGTCCCCATGATCCTGCGCATGCGGCGCGGGGCCGGATGGCTCCTGACGATCGCGCTCCTGTCCGGCGTGAATACGCTTCTGCAAGTGTTTGACGCGAAAATTCGGTTCATCTTTGGCCTGGGCATCACGCAAGTGGTGGACGCCATGGGCAAAGGAGCCGGGCAAAACGGAATGGCCGTCACCATTGCCTTGGATGGCATCTTCCTTGGGATGCTCATCCTGTGCTGGAAATGGGCAAAGGCAGGTTCGCAGGGCGCGTTCCTTGCGGGAATGATCGCGTACGCGTTGGACGGCGTGTTGTTGTTGTTCTTCAGCGTGTGGCTTGATGCCACGGTGCACGCGTATGCGCTGTACATGATTTGGCAGGGCTATGCAGCGGCGCGGGAACTGGCGCAGTTGCAGCAAGCGGCACAGCCTGGCCTCTCGCAGCCCACTCTACCGTGAAAAGGAGTTGGCCATGGCGACCAGGATTCGCGGCATCGAAGGAATGAAGAGCGGGGAACTGGAGTTCGAAATCCAGCGCGGGGCGAAGTTCGTCCTCTTTTTTCAATACTGCATTTCGATTCTGATGCTCACGTTTCGCCGGCCTTCGGATATTTACTTTTTGCGGCAAGGAGAAAGCACGGTGACGAAAGGCCTGCCGTTCACGTTGTTTCGGTAGTGGAGTTTCTCGAGCGTTTCTAAATTCAGAGCGGCTCTCGCTGGTCTCTAGAGAACCGGCTCTCCGCAATCCTTCGCGATGGCTTCGCGAGTGGTATCGCGCAGGCGAATCAACTCCTGCCACTCCAAAGAATCAGCTCCGTTTTCATCACGGCCCGACGGCCTCGGATAAATTGGCGGATGCACAGTAATCCTCACGCTACTTGGCCGTGGCAAATAAGTTCCGTCTCGCAGAGTTTTCCGCGTCCCGGAAAGCGAAATCGGCAGGATGGGCGCGCCCGTAGCGACCGCCGCTTTGAAAGCGCCAAGCTGGAACGGCCGTATGCCGTCTTCTTTAGTGAATGTGCCTTCGGGAAAAAAGAAAACAGACTCGCCACT
>DATDNK010000286.1:0-3919 GCA_036518275.1 Candidatus Acidiferrum sp. | reverse complement strand
TCATTCTTGATCTCCGTGAGGAGATCAATGATGCGGCGCGTGTTCTTTTCGAATTCGGGGGATTTGCGATTTGCGGCAGTTTTCAGGACGGAAGCGGACACGCTATGCCCTCACGTATTCTTCGCGATTAGTAATGGTTATTATTAGAGTGCGGCAGCCTTGGTGCCGCTTTTCCGGACGCAAAAAACAGGCGTCTGGCCACGGCTCACAGTATACGGGCTTTGTGCGCGCGGTGCGAATCAGGCGTGTGCGCACGGAGCCTGGGCACGGATGTGCTTGACGAACCGCATTGCAAAGCACTCTAATTGCCGTCTCACAAAACGAACATCATTGTGGAAGGTCGAAAATGATTAGAGTAACGGTGGTTTATCCCAATACCTCGGGCAGCCGTTTTGACATCGCCTACTACTGCAAAACCCACATTCCCCTGGTGCAGCGGCTGGTGGGGCCGGCGCTAAAGCGTGTCGCGGTTGAATACGGCATCGCCGGCGGCGCGCCCGGTTCCGTCGCTCCCTATTTGGCCATCGGGCAGCTCCAATTCGACTCGGTTGAAGCATTTCAAGCCAGCTTCGGGCCCCACGCGCAGGAAATCATGAGCGATATTCCCAATTACACCAACGTCCAGCCCGTGATCCAAATCAGTGAAGTAAAGCTGTAGTGCGTCAACCAGATATGGCGAAAGCCCCGCGACTTTTAGCCATCAAACCATCGTATCAGGCAAAAGGCTTGCGCTCCGCCGGAACCCAGGTAAGCTAGATGCAGGTTCTTCAGGACACCTGCGAGCGTGGTCCGGTAGTTGACAGTCAATCGGCATCTATTTGAAAGGAAACTCTGATGAGGGCGCATTACAAGAATGTCTTGATGCTAGGCGTGGCATTTCTTGCTTTTTCGAGCGTATCCGCTGAACAAAAGTCGGCTCCGCCGCAAGCACCCGCCCAAAATACGAAAAAAGCCCCCGCCGAGGTGCAGGCGCCGAAGGCTGCGCCCAAGCCCGCGCCTCTCGAAGTGCCGCAACTCAAGTTCGAAAAATACAAGCTGCAAAACGGACTCGTCGTCATTCTTTCGGAAGACCATCGCTTGCCCATGGTCGCCGTCAATTTATGGTACCACGTGGGCCCCGCGAACGAGCTCCCCGGCCGCACGGGCTTCGCACATCTTTTCGAGCACATGATGTTTGAAGGCTCGCGCCACGTTCCGGGAAGTTCGCATTTCCATTTACTCGAAGCCGCTGGAGCGAGCGACATCAATGGCACCACCGATTTCGATCGCACCAATTATTTTGAGACTTTGCCCGCCAATCAGCTCGAACTCGCCCTTTGGCTCGAATCCGACCGCATGGGCTACCTCCCCGACAAGCTGGATCAAGCCAATTTGTCGAACCAGCAGGACGTTGTGCGGAACGAACGCCGCCAGAGCGTGGAGAATCAGCCTTACGGAATCGTGGACGAAGGAATTTTTCATTTGCTCTATCCGAAGGGCCATCCCTACTATGGCGACGTCATCGGTTCTCACGAGGACATCCAATCCGCGAAGCTCCAAGATGTGAGGAATTTCTTCAAGCTGTACTACGCCCCTAACAACGCGAGCCTTGCAATTGTTGGTGATTTCCAGCCAGAGCACGCCAAGGAACTCGTTGAAAAATATTTCGGCCCGCTCAAGCGCGGCGAAGATGTGCCGCGCATCACGGCGAAAACTCCGCCAATCACCGCCGAGCGCCGCGCCGTGATTCAAGACAACGTGCAACTCCCCCGTGTGTATGAGTCGTGGCTCACCTCGCCGATTTTCAAACCGGGCGATGCCGAAGCGGATCTCACTGCCACCGTGCTGGGCGGCGGAAAATCCAGCCGGCTGTACAAGAAGCTTGTATACGAAAAGCAAATCGCCCTCGACGTTGCTGCGAATCAGCAATCGCTGATGTTGGGTTCGGAGTTTCAAGTGCAAGCGACCGCGCGCCCCGGCGTGAAGCCCGAGGATTTGGAGAAAGCCATCAACGAGGAGTTGGAGGCTTTCCGCACCAGTGGGCCGACGGAAGAGGAACTGAAACGCGCGCGAAACGTGCTCGAATCGCGAATTATCGAGGGACTCGAAACGCTGGGCGGTTTCGGCGGCGTTGCGGACCGACTAAACGCCTATAACCATTATCTGGGGACGCCGGATTTTCTTGCGGCAGACATCGCACGATATGAAAACGCCTCCGTAGAGTCGCTGAAGGTATTTGCGCAAAACCAACTCGGCAACAATCAACGTGTCGTGGTCTACGGCGTGCCGGGCAAGCAGGATCTCGGCGCGGAAGTGCCAACGCCAAGAGCCGATGCCAAAGACACCGCCAAGATGGGCGGTGAGCCAGTGAACCCAGATGCAGAATGGCGCAAGGATCCGCCAAAGCCGGGTCCAGTGAGCCCGCTGCATCTGCCGATTCCGGAAGAATTCAAGCTTTCCAATGGCCTCACCGTGCTGTACAACGAGCGGCCAGGGCTGCCCTTGGTAGCAGCGGCCTTGGTCCTGCGCTCCGGGAGCGGTGCGAATCCGACAGACAAGGCTGGACTGGCGAGTTTCACAGCGAGAATGCTCCAGCAGGGAACTAATACGCGTAGCGCGTTGCAAATCGCAGATCGCGCTGCGGACTTGGGGGCCTCGCTTGGCTCCCGCGCCTCCATGGACAGTTCGATTGTTTCGACGCAAGCGCTAACCCGAAGCTTTCCCGATGCCTTGGAATTGTTGGCTGACGTGGCGTTGCACCCGAACTTCCCCAAAGAAGAGATTGAGCGCGTTCGCAAAGAGAGGTTGGCGGCGCTTGTGCGAGAGAAGGACGAGTCGTTTTCGGTGGCGTCGCGAGTGATGCGAGCGGCGCTTTATGGACCTCACCATCCCTACGGATATCCGGATATCGGAACAGCGGATTCGCTGAAGGCCATTTCGCGTGACGATTTATTGAAATTCTGGCAGGACCATTATTTCCCGAACGATGCGGCATTGGTCGTCACGGGAAATATCAAACTCGCCACGCTGAAGCCGCTCTTGGAGAAAGCATTTAGCGCGTGGAAGGAAGGGAAGCCCACCGCCACTACGATGGGAGCGCCGGAGAGCGCCGATGCGCGCTGGATTCTCGTCGACCGGCCGGGCGCGCCGCAAACCACGCTCGAGTGCTACGAGCTTGGCGCCGCGCGTTCGACCCCGGATTACGCGCCCCTCGAAGTCATGAACACGGAGTTGGGAGGACTGTTCTCCAGCCGAATTAACATGAACCTGCGTGAGGCCCATGGCTATACCTATGGAGCGGGTTCGACCTTTGCCTATCACCGCCAACGGGGCCCATTCCTCGCGTATTCCGATGTACGCACAGACGTGACCGCGCCCGCCGTAACCGAGATCTTCAATGAGCTGAAGCGCATCCGCGACACACAAATGACTCCCGAGGAGATGAAACTCTCGAAAGACTCCATCACGCGCTCTATGCCCGGTCGCTTCGAGCGCGGCACCGACGCTGCAGGCACGTTCGCCGAATTGTTCATTTACAATTTGCCGTTGGATTACTTTTCAAAACTTCCGGATGCAGTTGATGCCGTGACTCCAGAGCAAGCTGAAGCCATAGCGCAAAAATATATTCATCCGGAAAAGATCGTCGTGGTGGCTGTGGGTGACCGCTCGAAGATCGAAGACGAAATGAAAAAGCTGAATCTCGGCAAGCTGGAAATCCGCGACACCGACGGCAAGCTCGTTCAATAACAGATAAAGATGTTGTAGGGGCGGGCTCGCCCCGCCCGTGCATTACAAGAGTCGCTTGATATCTGAGCGTAACAATGCGGCGACTCTGGACCCAAATTGAAGTGTTGACTGAAAACCGCTGTGCAGATACGATTTGAGTCGGAGCAGGTCGCGTAAGTTTGCGGACCTGTTGAGTTCAGCCAAGGAGGCGCCT
>DATDNK010000285.1:0-4527 GCA_036518275.1 Candidatus Acidiferrum sp. | reverse complement strand
ATCCAGTTGCCGCAGGAACGGCCGCAATCCCTGGATGAACGGATCCTCCAGCAGCGCTTCGCCGTCCGATTCCGGGATGAAGAACCGGTTCAGCCCCACATTCAGCGCTTCCGAGATTTTCTCCAGCGTGCCGAGGCTGGGCGTCATTTGCCCGCTTTCGATTCTCGACAGATACGACCGCGAGACTTTCGAGCGCGATTGCAGTTGGCTCTGGGTCATCGAGCGCGATTCGCGCAACTGGCGAATCCGCTGCCCGATGTTCTCCACAGTCTGCTGGTTGACGAGTTTCTCCGAAGCTGGCTCAGCCGCCACTTCCTCTGCCGGAGCGGGCGGAGGAATCATGAATTCCAGGCGCTGAGGCAACGCGCGCACGCATCGGCGACAATTTCCCGTGCGCGTCCTGTACTGTACCAGTCCACACGTCTTGCAGCGGATCACTTCCCGGTCCATCTCGAGCGTGTTCATCTCGTCTTTATTCACTTGTACCGACACCGGAGCTCCTTGCTGACGTTTTTCCGGCGTGCGGATAGGAGAGGAACGTCGGAACGTTCTCACAGGGGGAAGACAGTTACTGGCGCGATGGGAGTATCGTGTGAACCGCATTTTCTTGTCAAGAGTATTTTTGTACTTTTTTTCGATTTGCTCCGTTTCTTTTCCCCTTTTACGCCCCCTTTTCGCTGTCCTTTCGTCCAGCTTCCCGCGCCGCTTCCTCTCTTTTCCGCGAACCCTTGTGCGCTTCCGTAGCCGCAGCCCTACGCCTTGTGGTTACTTTTTTGTGCTCCTCCTATAGGCTCTGATGATCCTCGCCGGTTCGCCACTCTTCTCGCTTAGGTCGCTCATCCCTCGAACCCACATAGGGCTTTCTTTCTACGGGTTACCAGTCACGAATCACGAGTCACCCACTCTGCGTTACACTATTTGTTCTTTTCGAGGAGGAGCAGCATGCCCACGCGCGATGACGCCTGGAAACTGCTCTGCGAATACACACAGTCCGAATCGCTCCGCAAGCATATGCTTGCCGTCGAAGCCTGCATGCGAGCTTACGCCCGCAAATCCGGCGCCGACGAAGAAACTTGGTCCCTCGCCGCTCTCCTCCATGACTTCGACTATGAACGCTGGCCCAATCAGGAGCACTCCCCCGACCAGGGCCACCCGTCGGAAGGCGCAAGAATCTTGCGCGCCCAAGGGTACTCCGAGGAAATCGTCCGCGCCATCCTTTCGCACGCCGACTACTGCAACGTGCCCCGCCAATCCGCTCTCGAGCACACCCTTTTCGCTTGTGATGAGCTTGCTGGATTCCTCACCGCCTGCGCCTACGTGCGCCCATCCAAGAGCATCCTCGATCTCGAAGTCGATTCCGTGAAGCGCCGCATGAAAGACAAGCTCTTCGCCAAAGGCGTCTCCCGCGAAGACGTCCGCAAAGGCGCCGAAGAGTTGGGCATCCCTCTCGAAGAACACATCGCCTTCTGCATCAAAGCCATGCGCGAACAAGTCGACGCCCTCGGCCTCCGCGGTTCGCTTTAAGATTGGATTGGAATCGTGTCGCGCTCCGCCAAGGAACGAAGATGAATCGAGAACGGGTCAAACCCCACCTTCCGGCCAAGCTGCTAGCGCTCGCGTTCGCAGCCGCTGGCGGGCTCCCTTTACTAGTGGCCGGGGGCCAGCTTGGACAAGTAAGCCACGAAGCAAAAGATACCCGCTTCACCGCGCAAGAGTTTCTCGAACCCATCAAATTCCTCGCGAGCGAAGACCTCAAGGGACGCGGCAACGGCACACCGGAATTGGACCGTGCCGCCGAATACATCGCCCAACGCTTTCGCAAATTCGGGTTGAAAGCTTCTGGGGACGATCACAGCTTTTTCCAGCGATTCTCGCTGGTCGTCGGAGCCAAACTGGGCGACAAAAACTCGGCAACTCTTACCCAAGGTACATCCTCTAGTGCGCTGAAAGTTAGCCAGGATTTCGTTCCCCTGAGCTTCTCCGCGAATGCGACAGTCACAGCACCGCTCCTTTTTGCCGGTTACGGGATCACCGCTCCCGAATATCACTACGACGACTACCAGGGCCTCGATGCCCACGGCAAGGCCGTCATTGTTCTGCGGCACGAGCCGCAAGAAAATGATGAGCACAGCATTTTCCTGGGAAAGCAACTTACGGCACACGCGGAAATCGTCAACAAGGCGATCAATGCCAGGAATCACGGCGCCGCAGCCATGATTTTGGTGCGCGACCTCGGCAATCACCCTGATCAGTCCGACGAACTGCTGCGCTTCGAGGAAGTCACCGGGCCGCAAGAGATGAGCATCCCCGTCATTCAAGTCAAGGTGGACGAGGTGAACCGTTGGCTCAAGCCTTCGGGTCAAACGCTCGATGATCTCCGCCAGGCCATCGACAAGGATCTTTCCAACCACTCGGTGCCTCTCGAAGCCTCCTCGCGCTTGACGCTCTCCGTGGATATTGAGCGAATCCATCGGGCGGTCTCAAACGTCGTCGGCGTGTTGCCGGGTTCCGACGCGAGTCTGGCCCGTCAGTACATTGTCGTCGGCGCTCATTACGATCATCTCGGGCTTGGTGACCAGAACTCGCTGGCACCGGGCCAGAGGGGCCAGGCGCATCATGGCGCGGACGACAACGCATCCGGAGTCAGCGGAGTCCTGGAATTGGCCGATGCGCTTTCGCACACGTCGCCGAGGCCGCACCACTCCATTGTGTTCGTGAATTTTGCTGGCGAAGAGCTGGGCCTGCTCGGCTCCGCCTATTACGCCGAGCATCCTCCTTTTCCGATCAAGCAAACCATCGCGATGATCAACCTGGACATGATTGGACGCGTTGTTAACAACCGCCTTTTTGTGTCAGGTACAGGGACATCTCCTGGTTTTCAGCAAATCGCGCAGGACGCCAATCGCGCGCTTGGATTTGATCTGAATTACTCGGCCTCCGGTTATGGTGCAAGCGATCACACTTCCTTTACAGTCCACGAAGTCCCAGTGTTTTTCTTCTTTTCAGGGTTGCACTCGGATTATCACAAGCCTTCCGACACCTGGGACAAAATCGATGCCGCGGACGGCGCGCGCGTAGTCGAATTGGTTTCGAACGTAGTGGCAGGGCTGGATGCGCTCAATGAGAAACCGCAGTATGTGCGCGTGGCGGAGCCCGCTACCTCTACCACCGGGGGAGGTGGAGGCTACGGACCCTATTTCGGGTCGATTCCCGACTTTGGCCAGGTCGAGCATGGCGGGGTGAAGTTTGCCGATGTGCGCGACGGCAGCCCTGCCGGAAAAGCCCGTTTCAAGGCCGGAGACGTGCTGATTGAGTTCGATGGAAAGCCGATCGACAACCTCTACGACTTCACCTACGCTCTGCGTGCGCACAAACCCGGCGACAAAGTGATGGTCACCGTCCTGCGCGGAAACGAGAAAATCACGCGCGAAGTCACGCTGGAGGCTCGCAAGTGATCGACATTACGCATCCTAAAAGCGCTTCGCTTGCAGCGCTGCTTTTCTTCTTGGCTTTTGCTGCGGCACTCCCTGGCAGGCCCCAGGAGAAAACCGCCACTTCCGGCCTCGGCGGCGCCGGCCCCGTCGTGCACGGCACGCCCGACGATCCTCAGCGCGATCCCCGAGAGACTCATCTACGCCACGTCAAGCAACTCACCTTTGGCGGACAAAACGCGGAAGCCTACTTCAGCTATGACGGCAAACGCCTGATTTTCATGTCCACACGGCCGCCCTACGAGTGCGATCAAATCTTCACCATGAATACCGACGGCTCCAACGTGCATCTGGAATCGACCGGAAAGGGCCGCACCACTTGCGGCTACTTTTATCCGGACGGCAAGCACGTGCTGTACTCCTCGACGCACGCCGCCGGCGAAGCCTGCCCGCCCCGGCCGGATTATTCACGCGGCTATGTCTGGGCCGTTTATTCGTCCTATCAAATGTATTACGCCACGGACGACGGAAAAATCGTGAAGCCGCTGACCGATGGACCCGGCTACAACGCCGAGGCCACGCTTTCTGCCGATGGCAAGAAGATGGTGTTCACTTCCTCGCGCGATGGAGACCTGGAAATCTACACCATGAATGCCGATGGAACCGGCGTCCAGCGTCTAACCCACACCCCCGGCTACGACGGCGGCCCATTCTTTTCTCCCGACGGCCAATGGATCGTTTACCGCGCCCATCACCCAACGACGGAAGAAGAGATCGCTCGGGACAAGGCGCTCCTGGCCCAGGACCTAGTTGCCCCCAACGAAATGGATTTGTATGTGATGCATGCGGACGGCTCGGATCAGCAACAGATCACCAAGCTGGGCGGAGCCAGCTTTGCGCCTTCGTTCTTCCCGGACAGCAAGCGAATCCTATTCGCTTCGAATTACGAACATCCCGGCTCCAGCCAATTCGAGCTCTATGCCGTGGACCGCGACGGAAGCCGCCTCGAGCGTGTGACTCTCGCGGGCGGGTTCAATGCGTTTCCCCAATTCTCTCCCAACGGCAAAAAACTCGTCTTCATTTCCAATCGCAACGC
>DATDNK010000284.1:0-7275 GCA_036518275.1 Candidatus Acidiferrum sp. | reverse complement strand
GTCGCCACCGTCCGTTGATTTGTAGATGCCGTCGCCAATCGAAGTACTGTTGCGTGTCCAGGCTTCACCGGTGCCCACCCAGATGGTCTTGGGCGATTGCGGATCAATGGTGATGGCACCGATGGACTGCGCGGGTTCCTTGTCGAATACGGGCTTGAAGGTGGTGCCGCCATTGATCGATTTCCAAACGCCGCCGCTCGCCGCCCCCACATAGACGGTGAGCCTGCCGTTCTCTTTGACCGCAGCGAGCGCCGCGACACGGCCACTCATGGCAGCGGAACCGATGTTCCGCGCACCCAAGCCGGAGATGGTGTCCGAATCGAATTTGGCATCTTGCGCGGGTGCTGTCACGGGGAGCATCAGGGAAATAACGGCCAACATCATCACAGCGGCAAAGCAGCGAAATGATTTATGCATTGCGGTATTTGTCCTCGGCGATCATCCGGCGAATCAAGGGAATTCTTGGAACGGCGAACTATTTTCCGGCTGCGGACTTCTTTGCTTCGGTCTTTGTGGCCGGCATGGTGAAAAGCGAATCGTCCAGGTCGACGTTCTGTTCGACCTTTTCAACTGAAAATTGCTGGCGTGAGAAACTTCCTTTTTGTGCCTGTTCCACCGCAAATGGGTAATAGACGCCATTCACCTGCTCATAGTCGCCGTAATACAATTCCGATTCCTGTAGCGCGCCGCGAATGGTGGTCTGAATCTCCACCTTGAGTTCGAGGTAGGAATCGGTATCCAGGTAGTAGTAGCGGACGTCTCCATTTTTCATGCTGAGCTTGATCTTGTAGCAGTCCGTGCCTTCCATGGAATCGTGGCCCACCAACTCCGCTTTGTGGCCTTTTTCTTTGTAGTCCACTAAGGGGCCGTCAATGTCGCCGTCCACGATCAAGCTCTTCATATCGTCTTGCGACATCAGGTCTGGATCTCTACGCCCGCTGAATGGCGAAATCTGCCAGCCTGTTTTCCCGTCGTAGGCCTGAATCTGCGCCATGCCCTGAATGATGAATTCTTCGCGCACTTTGCCCGGCCGCTTGTTTTCTTGCCGAAACTCCGCGCGAAATGAGCCGTCACTGAACTTTACGGTAGTGCGGAGACTCTTTATTGCCTTCAGTTTCTCCAGTCCGCCACGCGCCTGGATGTTTTTGGCAATGACTTCATCCACGGTCTGCGCTCCTGCCACGCCCGTGGTCCAGACAAACACGAAGAGCGCCAGCAGTAGGAATTTGCATACGTTAATGAATTTCGCGGCAAGAGGCGGACGGATATTTACTTTCATGCATTCCCCCAAGAAAGTGCTAAATCGGCGTCCAACGGAGAGCTCGGACACCACACCCTTTGCTTTAAGGACGAAAATCGGCCTCACTTAGTTAGCAAACTTTCGTCCCGCTGCCAAGAGAATTCGCCGGAGCAGCGCTCGAGGGGCGAGGCAGTGCAATTTGGCTAGAACTCGGTGTGAAGCCGCAGTGTCGGCAAAGTCACGGGACCGCGGTCACGGTTATATCCGGGATTGTTAATGTGCTGTACGCCGGGAGCAATATAAATGCCACGCCAAAGATGCGCAGTGTAATAGGCTTCCACAATGTTTTCGCGGCCATAGCGAAGCGCGCCATCACCCAAGAGAAAACCCAATCCTCCATCGGCAAGATATGTCTGATGGTCCTTGCAAATGCTATTCGTGACAAATGCCAGGCCTGCGCGGTCATATCGGCGACGCCAAAGCGCGCCGTTGGCGCCAAGACCCCCGGCGAAGGTCTGGTCGACTTCCGTGTACGCAAAGGACTCCGTTTTGCCGTTGTCCCACCCAAAACGCCCAAATGCGGTGAAATTGCGTGCGAGGTTCTGCTCAACGTTGATACCGAAACCGTATTTGCGCGTGATCCGCCAAGGGTGATTGGTGATGTCCGGAGTGGAAACCAGGCCTTTCTGGAATTGGGCCACCGCATCACGATAAATTCCCATGTTTGCGTAGTTCGTGAAAGCCAAGAGGCAGATCACTCCCGATTTCTTCGGGATGAAGCCAAGGCGCAATTCATATTCGAAGTTTTCCGCATGGGCTTGCCAAGGTTTCCACACCAAATCAATTCCGTTGGCGACCTTGGGCATGAGCGCTTCCGCAAAACGAAATCCCCAATTGCGGTCTTCGTATTCCGCGGTGGCGCCGACGGTGTAACCGCGCGTATCGGCCGCATAATCGTAGGCGCCGTTGTTGTCGACCGTCCAATTGGTAAACTGAAAATGAGTATCCGAGCCAACGGAATTCTGATCGAAAAAATCCACGATGCTGAACTTCCCAAAGCGAATCTCCAAGCGGCGGCGCGGCAGTTCATTGAATAACGACAAGAAGTTGCGCTCATTCTCCACTTTGTTTTTGCTTAAGGCGAACACTTTGTGGATCATGCCGCGAGCCAGATACGGGGCTTTGCTGAGCAAGGGGTTGCGCACAATATCCAGGTTCGTATTGCCCGCGAGGCCGAGACCGGTGCTCAGCGCCGCTCCTCCTGCCTCTTCGACATCCACAATGAACTCGGCCGAATCGCTGAACCGGTATCCCGTGTAGAGAGTCAATACGCGCGAGGTAGCCTTTTCGTAGTTGGGACTTAGGCTGTTCTTGCCGCTGTAAAGAGCGTGGAAAGGGGGATGTGTCTGGAAAATGAAATTCGCCTGGCCGGTGAGCCAAACCCGATCCGTTTCCAAGTGGGGAAACATGGTCGGGAGGGGATCGTTGGCTAATTCGGTTTGCGTGTCAGTGCCGGCCGGGGTGGGATTCTTTGGGTTTTCTTGAGCCCGCGAACTGCCCGCAGCTAGCAGCAGCCCTGCTGAGAGCATACAGAGAATCAATACTCTTTCTTGGACGTCTGGCTTCATGTTCACTTTCAGGCGACCGTGTCTGCTGCTTTAGCCTAAAGAATGCGTAAACAAATGATGAACGCTTCTACCCTAGGCACCGCTGCTTGCAACCTTCTACCCCCTAGCTCTACTGTTGACTTAGGGTCTTGATTAAAGGATTTTCTTCTAATACCATACCCCCCTAGGGTAGGCAAGCAAAATGTCACACACATCCCGCGAAAAACTCGATCTTGTTAACCGCACCAAGAAGGTCATCGGTCAGCTCGAAAGCGTGTTGCGCGGCCTAAATGAAGACGACTCTTGCGCCGAAGTCCTTCAGCGCCTCTCCGCCGCCCGCGGCGCCATCAACAGCCTGATGGCCGAATTGATGGAGGATCACATCCGCAACCACATGCCACGCAAATCCAAGTCATCGGAAGAGGCTGCCGAGGACGTGATCCAGATTGTTCGCACTTACTTGAAATGAACGCTGGCCGGTCCGCCGCTTGAATGAGAAGAATTCGCCTTTCCACTCATTTTTCTATATCTTCTGAGCATCCAATTCCGCGGACCGGAATCGAATCTTGCTGAGGAGACTCTCCGTTGCGAAGCACAATTTCGACTCTTCTCCTTCTTGCATTGTCGCTGTTCGTTCCTGCTGCCCGGTCACAAGCAGGTCCTGTCGAAGGTGAACACGAGGTTCAGATTTGGACAGGCGGAGGTCACGGGACCAACGGCAGCCAGTCCAGCGACGGCGTTTGGAATGTTGGCCTGCGCTACGGTTTGATTCTAACGGCGCCGCATGGCCCTGGCTTTCTTCGGGGCCGCCTGGAATACGCTGTCGAAGCGGTGCCGGCCTTCGTTGTCTTTCAAAAACAAAACACTGCTTACGGCGTGGGCGCGAACCCTTTCGCGTTCAAATGGGCTTTTGCCACGCGCGGCCACGTTGTTCCCTATTTCGAAATTGGCGGGGGCACTCTCTTCACAAACACGCAGGTGCCCGCGGGAACTTCACGAATCAATTTCACGTCCGGCGGCGCCATCGGCCTGCATTTTCTACGGAGCAAGCGAAACTTCAGCACCGAGGTCCGCTACATGCACATTTCCAACGCCGGCCTCGCAACCCCCAATCCGGGCATCAACACGGTTCAACTGCGCCTGGGATTCGGTTGGTTCAGCCAAAAGGAATAACACAGGATGAAAATGCTGACAATTTTTATTGCTGTTATCGTTGCGGTCCTATTGTTGGTAGGGTTTGTGGCGGCTCGCGCTTCTCGCAACGCAACAAAGGCGCCCGCCGCGGGCACGACTGCGCCAGACTTCACATTGAACGCCCAAGACGGCAAGCCGGTTAGCCTGAGCGGTTTTCGCGGCCAATGGGTGGTTCTGTATTTCTATCCAAAGGATTTCACCAGCGGCTGCACGAAAGAAGCGCGCAATTTCCAGCATGACCTTGCGCTTTACGAGCAGAAAAACGCGAGTATCCTCGGCGTCAGCGGACAGGATGAGGTCTCTCACGAAAAGTTCTGCACTGCTGAGGGTTTGCATTTCAAGCTGTTGGCGGATCCGCACTGCAAACTTTCCGCACTCTACGGCTCCGTGGTGGACCTGGGCGTAGCTAAGCTTTCTGCACGCCACACGTTTCTCATCGATCCCGCGGGCGTCATTCGAAAGGTTTATCTGAAAGTTGATCCTTCAAGGCACAGCGCGGAGGTGCTGGCGGACTTGGCCGAGCTACAAAATAAGCCGCAGCGGCAATAGGCGAGAGTCTTTTTCTCTGAAAAAAGAGTGAAGATGCTCTAACGCGACTCCAAGCTATTTCAATTTCCGCACGAAACGTCAGCCGCCACCGAAGGCATGTTCGATACGGGCGCAAGATTGCTTTTCCCTAGCATCGAAGTGAATGCCTCAACTTCTTTATTCTTCAGTTCCTGCCAGGTGCTGAGTTCTTCTTTCCATCCCTGGCACACGCGGCGAAACGCAGCGAACGACTCTTCGGAAGGCGCGAAGTCCGCTCCGTCAACCAGGGCCATCAGATTCGTCAAGCTGTCGTTTACGGCCATCAAGCTCATCCCTTTTGGCGCTTGCAGAAGCGGCGTAGCTTCTCCTTCCAACGCTCCAACCTTTTCATCCAAAGACTTCGCTGCAACCGCAACGGGATCGTCCTTGGTCCGCCTCATCAACTCTTTCAATCGCGTACGCAATTGCTTCACCTGCTGGTACGCCTCATAGTTTCTTCCCAAAACGGCCGAGATTTTCAGTTGCAGGTCTAAAGCGCTTTGTAACTCGTTTCGCGCAACGTGGACACGAGGGTCTTGCTTTACTTCTAACCCCTGCCGCAGGACTTGTCCTCCCGCCTTTAGTTGGACTTCATATTTTCCGGGAAGCACGAGCGGACCCTCAGGTGGCAACGGCGTCGAGTCTACAATCGCCGCAATCGGATAGTTGTAAGGAGACTGTACGTGCACTGCGGGTGGGTCGGTATGACGCAGGTTCCAGACGAACCGGTGCATCCCGGGTGATTTGGAGAGCGGCTGCGGATGTGCGATCCAGTACTCCGCGACGAATGGCAGCTCTCCTTGCCCCTTGGGGATTGGCGCACTCGAATAACTGTGAGCTACATTACCGGCTTCGTCGTGGATTTCCACTTGAACGTCGCCGGAAAAGTTCGATGGCAAGTAATAATCGATGATCGCGCCGTCGGGAGGATTCTTCCCTGCTGGAACTTCGGGCGGCAGCGGCGTGTCTTGATTCTCATCGCGACGCACGCGAATCGCTGTCCGCGGCGCAAACAGATGCGCTCCGCCGGAAGCCATTTCTGCGTTCACCTCACGGAGCGGCGTTACGTCATCAAGAATCCAGAACGAGCGGCCATACGTCGCGGCCACCAAGTCATCCTGCTCGACGGCTAGGTCGTGAATGGATACGACCGGCATATTCAGCCGCAGCGTCTGCCAGTGATCGCCATCGTCGAACGAAACATAGACACCTTTTTCCGTTCCCGCGTAGAGCAGGCCTTTGCGAACCGGATCTTCGCGCACTGTGCGCGCAAAATCCTTCTCTCCGATTCCGCTTACAATTTCCTGCCAGCTTTCTCCATAATCGCGCGTACGCAAAATGTGCGGCCGAAGATCATCCAAATTGTTGCGATTCACTGCGGCGTATGCGGTCCCGGCATCGAAGTGCGACGCTTCGATGATGCCTACCATGCTCCATTCCGTCACGGCAGGCGGCGTTACGTTTTTCCAGGTCTTTCCGCCGTCCTTTGTGACTTGGATGTTTCCATCATCAGTCCCCACCCAAATCACTCCCTCTCTTACTGCCGATGGTGCGATTGTCAGGATGGTTCCGCGCCGTTTCTTGGTGTCCTTTTCGTCTGCTCGTATCCGCGTCAGATCAGGGCTGATTTCGTCCCAACTCGTGCCCGCGTTGCTCGTCTTCATCAAGAATTGCGTGCCAAGATAGAGCAGGTGCGGATCCTGCGGCGAAAAGACCATAGGAATGGTCCAGTTAAAACGGTACTTGCTGCCTTGAGAGATTGGCGCAGGAGAAATATCGCGCACTTGCCCCGTAGTCTTGGACAGCCGGACGACGCTGCCGCCGGGTCCCGCGTTGTAGACTACGTCCGGATCCAAAGGATCGGAAATTGTGTAGCCGCTTTCCCCTGGACCAACGGGATACCAATCGCGGTCCGTAATTTCCCCGTTGTTCCCACGGCTCGCGATTGCAGCCGTGCCGCTATCCTGCTGCGGCCCGTAAACCCAATAAGGAAATCGATGGTCCGTAGCCACTCGGTAGAACTCACCGGTCGGCTGGTTGTACCACGGGCTCCAGGTTTCGCCGCTGTTCATGGTGATGGTCGCGCCCTGGTCTGTGCCCAGAATGATTCTTTGCGGATTTGTGGTATCGATCCACATGGTGTGGTAATCGTCGCCGCCGGGCGCGCCTTTGATGGCCGTGAAACTCTTTCCTCCGTCCGTCGACCGGTAAAAATTTTGCAATGGGACGTACACGACGTCAGGATTTTTGGGATCGATAAAAATCTCACCCATGTACCAGAACGTTTCGATCCGTGGGTCTTCGGTGATTTTCCGCCACGTCGCTCCACCGTCGTCGGAACGGAACAGCCCTCCTTTTTTCTCTTTTGCTTCAATAATCACGTAAACGCGTTGCCCGCGCATTCCTGGCGCCACAGCCACGCCTGCACGTCCCCAATTCACGGTGGGAAGACCATTGCCGGTGATTTGCGTCCAGGTGATTCCGCCATCTTTCGATTTGTACAACCCGCTGCCCGGCTCAAATGGCTGATCTTTTACGTCAGGCTTCCAAATCACGTGCCACAGCGTCGCGTAAACCACTTTCGGATTCCCTGGCTCAAAACACAGATCGACCGCTCCGGTCGTGTTGTCCTTGAACAAAACCTTTTTCCAATTCTTGCCGCCATCC
>DATDNK010000283.1:0-5780 GCA_036518275.1 Candidatus Acidiferrum sp. | reverse complement strand
GTGACCTCCGCGCTTGTCACTTTGCGCCTTCCCGGCGAACGTTCAAAACTCGTCCTGAAGGACGAACACCGTTTCTTGAATTTTGTGAAATTATCGTTTTCGCAGAAGCGCAAAACACTGGTGAACAACCTGCGGTCTCTGGCCAAGCCCGAGAAAATTCGCGCTGCGCTAGCCTCGCAAAGTCTGCGTCCCGACGCCCGCGCCGAGCAGCTTACAGTTGCGCAACTTGCCGCCCTCTTCTCGCACCTCGCAGTCGCTTAACAACTCTTTCGCGACATGAAACGACATCCTCCGTTGACGCGCTTTGTCGCTTGCGCTGCAATGAAGGGCAACCTAGACTCCCGGCAATAAGAACGATGTTCCGGCCCTGCAAATTTGTCGCCCTCCTGGCGTTCATCGCCTTCGCGGTCACTCTGGGCTTGCCCGCCGGCCACGCTCAGGCTGCGGCACCGTGGCCTCCGGTTCCTCCCGAAGAACTGGCGCTGAAAAACAATGCATTCGAGCCCGGCTCTCCAGCCATGATCCTCGAATACCAAGTGGAATCCGACAACAACAAGTCCAGCGAGACGACGTACAAAAGGATCAAGATTTTCCGCGATGAAGGCAAGAAATTTGCCAACGTGGAAATTCGTTACCTGGAGAGATTTACCAAGGTCGAGGACATTCGCGCGCGGGTTACCTCGCCTTTGGGAAAGGCGGAAGATTTTAACGGCGCCATTTATGACCAGGAAATCATGAAAGCCAAGAAGTTCTTGTTTAACGCCAAGACCTTCACTCTTCCCAACGCCGAAGTGGGCAGCGTCATTGAATACTCTTACCGTTTGCACTGGCATTCGGATATTCCGGACGTCTTCAAAAACCCCACCAGATACATCATCACCGACGCTTTCGCATATCCCGCAGCGGAATGGGAGATCCAGCAGGAGATTCCGGTACGCCACGGGCGTTTTTTGCTTCATCCCATCAAGGGGGCACAGATTGCAACGTACAACCGCGGCCTTCCGAAAGATACCGTCAAGGCCAAGCTTCCCGATGGCACAGTCATGTTGGAGGTCAATTACATTCCCGCGTTTCAGAAAGAAGAGTATTCGCCGCCGGAGGAAAACCTGAAAGTCCGCGCAGATCACTTTTACGTGGTGGGCTGGTATGGCGACGACCCCTGGCACTACTGGAGAGGCCTGGCGCACCGGGAGGCGGAATACTACGACAAATTCATCGGCAAGCCGAAGGATGTGCGGAATGAGATGGAACACCTGTTCACCGCCGGTGATTCCAATGAAACGAAGCTGCGAAAAATCTATGCCCGCGTGCAGCAGGTTCGCGCGCTCAGCTTTCAGCCAGAGAAAACCAAAAAGGAACGAAAACAGGAAAGCCTGAAAGAAAATAAGAGCGCCGAGGACGTTCTGAATCGGGGCTATGCATTCGGCAATGAAATCAATCTGGCGTTCATTGCCTTAGCGCGCGCCGCGGGGTTTCAAGCCTATCCGGTTCGCTTGGCCGCGAGAAACAAGGCCTTTTTTGTGCAAGAGCGTCTCGATGCCTATCAGCTCAATTCCCTCGTGGCAGAGGTCATGATCGATTCCAAGTCGAAATTTGTCGACCCGGCTACCATGTATTGCCCCTACGGCTTACTCCCCTGGGAGGAAACCGACACGCGTGGAATCCGAGTTGACGCGCACGATGCCGCGATCGAAGCTACGCCAGTGGCCGAAAGCAAGGATGCGGTGATCCGGCGCGATGCGGAATTTCGGGTGGATGACGAAGGCAATTTGACGGGTAAACTATCCGTTGTTTACGAGGGGCAGGAGGCGCTTCTGCGGCGGCTAAAGGCCATCGATCAGGATGAAGCGGAGCGGCGAAAAGAGCTGGAAGATGATGTGGAGCGTCTGCTCCCGCAGGGAGGAAGCGCCAAGCTTTTGTCCGCCGAAGGGTGGACGACGACGGAGGCGCCGCTCAAAGCGCAGTTCGAGATTCAAGTAGCCAATTACGGAAGCAAGGCTGGCCAGCGCTTGCTGCTGCCCGTGGGAGTTTTTCATTTCGCCGGCCCGCATCCCTTCGCTTCTACGCATCGCACCAACCCCGTGTATCTTGACTATCCGTGGGAAACCTACGAACACGTGAAACTGGTGCTTCCGCCCGGCATGCAGATGGAGTCGCTGCCCGCGGCGTCAAAAGTCGAACGAGGCCAGACAGTCTATCAGTCCTCCGCCCAGAAAGCCGAGAAACAGGACAATGTGCTGGAGCTCAATCGCTCCTTGAAGATGGCAGTTTACTACCTAGCCGCGGAACGGTATCAGGTTCTGCGCCAGTTCTACGAGGAAATCCGCGCCGGAGACGAGCAGCAGGTCGTGCTGAAACTGTCACAGCCGCCAGGAAAGGCGCAGGGCGACGCGCATCCACAATAAAATTCTGGAGGATTAAGTTGTGACTCTCTCTTCTTTTTTCAAAGCCGCGACCAAGCGGTCCGGATAGTCGCTCATGATTCCATCGACGCCCGCTTCGATCAGCAGCCGCATGTGCGCGGGCTGATTGATGGTCCAGCAAACAACCTGTAGATCCTTCTTGCGAGCTTGCTCCAGCAGTGCTGGCGTAACCAGGTCTCCCCGCACAACCAGTTGCCGCGCGCCAATTTCCACAGCCTTCTCTATTGGTTTTTCCAGTTGCCCGTCGTAGAGCAATCCCGTCATCACCGTAGGTTCGATGTTGTGCACATTCAGCACCATGGTTGGCTCGAAGGAAATGACCACTGCCCGCGGGATTTCTCCCGATTCTCTCAGCGCCGCGATCACCGCGTGTTCTCCGCCCCACGAGCCGCTGGGTTTCATTTCCAAATAAAATACAACGTCGTTTTTCTTGGAGAATTGCAGGATTTCTTCCAGCGTAGGAATGCGCTCTCCGGCAAATTCGCTCCCGAACCAGCTTCCGGCATCGAGTTCACGCAATTCTGCGAGCGTCAGGTCGTGCACTGCTCCACGGCCGTTGGTGGTGCGATTCACGGCCCCGTCGTGAATGGCCACGAAATGCGCGTCGCGCGAGAGCTGCAAATCCGTTTCGATAAACGCCGCCCCGAGCGCCACCGCTTTGCGAAACGCCGCCATCGTGTTTTCCGGCGCGTGCCCTGAGGCTCCACGATGTCCAATCACCAGCATTACGATTCGCGCTCCTTCATAACTGCAACTGTTTCGCGCAACACCACTTTCGCGAAAAAGTTTTCTTTTCCGAGAGAACTTTTTGAAAAAAGCAACGGCCCAAACACCATGTTAGCATCCAATTTTCCCTTTGTTCCGTGCACCTATTTGACGTTCACCCTGAATCTAACTCGGTGGGGGACCATAAGAAGTTCGTCGAGGAGGAAGTCATGCGAAAGGAAATGCGGGCCCTGTTCACATCGTTCTTGCTTGTCGCAAACGCCGCCGCAGCCACTGGCAGTGCCGTCGCGGCCTCACCTCAAGACAAACACCAGCGCAGCGAAGAGAAATACCGAGCGCGTCTCGAGAAAGAAGTTCGCCATCACCTGGTGATGCTGCCGTGGTATTCGGTGTTCGACAATCTGGCGTTCCGCGTGGAAGGCGATCATGTAACGCTTCTAGGCCAGGTAACGCGCCCCACGCTGAAATCTGACGCGGAGGCTACGGTGAAAGAAATCGAGGGTGTAGCCTCGGTGAAGAATGAAATCGAAGTTCTTCCGTTGTCACCCATGGATGATCAATTGCGCCGCGCGCTTTTCCGCGCGATCTACAGCGAAGCGGGCTTGAACCGCTATGCGATTCAGGCCGTGCCCACCATTCACATCATCGTGAAGAACGGCAACGTCACCCTGGAAGGTGTTGTCGACAACGAAATGGATAAGAACCTGGCGAACCTGCGCGCCAATCAGGTCCCGAATGTTTTTTCGGTGAAAAACAATCTCGTCGTGGCGGGGGAGGAGAAAAAGAAGGTTTGAGATTTAAGGGATTACGCCGCGTAGCGCGGGTGGCGGCCGATTACGTTGCGCCGGCAGCTCCGCTTCGGTGTAATTGGCGCGAAATGCGCCGCGCGGTTTCCTTCAATGCTTCTGCAATCCGCGGCATGCTGGTTTCATCCACTTGCGTCAGCGTGCCGCTGGCGCCCAGCGCCGCCACGACATTCCCAGTGACGTCAAACACGGGAGCGCCTACGCAACGCGCACCCAGGCTGTTTTCTTCATCATCCACCGCATAGCCCTCGTCCTTGATGCGCTCCAAGTCCGCGAGCAGTTTCGTCATCGTGGTGATAGTTTTTGGCGTTCTCTTCTTGAGGCCTTGCTGTTTCACAAGTGCCTCCACTTCATGTTTCGGCAACCAGGCGAGGAGGCATTTCCCCACGCTCGTGGAATGCAAGAACATGCGACGGCCCACCCAGGTATTCACTTTAAAAAATCCGGGCGCTTCCACTTTTTCGATGTAGACAGCTTCGCCCTGATCCAGCACGGCGAGGTGCACGGTCATGTGGATCTTTTCCACGAGCGCGCGCATGAACGGGAGAGCGACCTCGGCGATATCGAGATTGGCTTGAGCGTCACCGCCAAGGCTGAGAATTTTCAGCCCGAGGCGATAGCGCCCGGTTTCCGCTTCGCGCCGCAAATAGCCGCGCCGTTCGAGCGTACGAAGGATGTAGCTCGCAGAGCTTTTGGGAATGCCGAGCTTGCGGCTGATCTCTGAGTTGGTTAGGCCGTCGCGGCGGTGGGCGGCGGCTTCGAGAATGTTGAGAGCACGCTCGACAGCGGTGGCGGGGCTGGCGTCCGAGGCCTGCATAGGGATTACTCCTGATACGGAATTAGGGTTCAAATTATAGAATATCTGTTCAGAATATTGAACAACATCTTGCCCGGGACGGTGTTAACAGCTACAAGGGCCTTGAGGAGTCTGAACAGATGTTCAGCATATTGAACAATCCGCTTTGCATAGGAAAGGCTCGGGCGAGGTTGTGCAAAATTCTCGACTCTTTGTCCCAAATTTTTCGCGGTATTTGGCGGCGATTCTCGCGCGCCTTGTATCTCGTTGAATGCGAGTGGCTTAGAAGCGTGCATTCCGTGTACGTTGGACATCGAATTGCCTCGCTAGTCCGCCAACCGGCACTGATTAGAATTCGCAGTAGAAAGGACTGACGAGCATCATGGCAACCGCTACTATCAGGCCGAATCCAGCGCTTATTCCGCTTCCCTTCTCCAACCGGCTCGTGCCGGTGAACACCGCTCCCGCAGACTTTGACCCGGAGCGCGATCTTCCGGAAGGATTCCTGGATTTCTTGGCCCCTCTACATGCTGCGCTGACGCTGCGGCAGAGGGCGCTCTTAGCGCGGCGCGAAAACACGCTGGCGGAAGCACACGCGGGCAAAGTTCCATCCTATTTGCCGCCCTCGATCGCGACGATGAGCCCCTGGCGGGTCGAGCTTCCCGCGTGGTGCGCAGACCAGCGCAACCAGATGACCGGTCCGGCCGATGACGCGGAACTCGTCGTGAAAATGCTCAATTCCGGCGCGCCAGGCGTGATGCTCGACTTGGAAGATTCGACTGCCAACTCCTGGGAGCACAACGCGCAAGGCATCCAGAACATTTTGGAAGCTCTTTCGGGACGGCTGACCTACTTTGACAGCAAGCGGAACAAGACGGTCGGGATTAACCCCAGCACGACAGTGATTTTCACGCGGCCGCGCGGGTTGCATCTCCACCAGGCAGGCATCTTGCCGGGTGAGTTGTTGCCTGCTTCCCTCTTTGATGTCGCCCTCGTCGCATATCAAGTCGACTTCAACGCCCTGAAGCA
>DATDNK010000282.1:0-21240 GCA_036518275.1 Candidatus Acidiferrum sp. | reverse complement strand
GCTTCCGGCAGCTACGACCGTTCCGTTATCGTCTGGAAACTCTCTTCCGGCCGAGAGGAGTTTCGATTCGAACCTTACAAGGGAACGGCTGCGCCACCGCAGTATTCCCTCAACAAACAGGCCATCAGCGGACTGGCTTTCAACCCGGATGGAACACGTCTCGTGTCGGTGGAAGTTTCCGGAGCGGTGAGAGTGTGGAATCTGCAGACGCGAAAGATGCTCTTCGCCATTCGTCCGCCGCGCGTTCATTACTATGGAGGAACGATCACCTATAGCGCCGATGGAAAATCGTTGCTGGTTCCCGTCGAGAAGCGCGTAACAAATGCGACACAGACGGCGATAGGCTTTTACGACGCGGAAACCGGAAAGATCCTGCGGACCATTCCAACAAAATGGGATTTGGTTTCCGCCATCGTGCCCACCCGCGACGGCCGCTTGATAGCGGCGGGCACGGTGGGATCCGACGATGACGACGACCCCTCGGGCTCGGTGCAGGTTTTTGACTTGGCATCGGGCGAAGCGCAGAAGACTTATCCGGTCGTCGCCTCCTCAATCAGTCCCGATGGGAATTGGATGTCGAGTTTCGATAACGCAGGGATTTACCACGCGGTTTTGTGGAGCCTTAACGATGGGAAGCGCGCGCACGACCTTACCCCTAAAAATGCAAGCCACATTATTTTCCGGCCCGATGGCCAGGAAGTGGCAGTTACGCACGGAGATTCGATGGCCATCGATTTTGTGTCAACTTCCACGGGGCAGACTACGAAGTCATTGCCAGGCGGCGGCTATGGTCTGGGGACAGCAGTGTACAGCCCGGACGGCAAACTATTGGCCGCCGCTTCGTATTCGTACGGAACGATAAAGGTGTGGGACCTCGCTGCCATGAAGGAGCAAGTGACTCTCTACGGGCAGAGCCCCGTGCAAAACGTGGCCTTCAGCCCCGATGGGAAGTTGCTTGCGGCTACATCCGGCGAATTGCGCGTGTGGGATGTTGCGAGCGGCGCGGAAGTGGTCACGCTCACCGATGCGCCGGTGAACCGCGCAGTGTTCAGCCCGGATGGGAAATGGCTGGCGGCCAATCCTGGAGGACAGTTCCCGGGATATGCGGTCAAAATCTGGAACACCAGTACCTGGCAAGAAGTCGCCAGCCTACCCAAAGAAAAGGGATTCCTTTCGTTCTGGTTGGCATTTAGCGATGCACAGTCCGCGCCTCCGAAGATTGGCAATGTCCAGTCCCTACAACTGGTCTTGGGCGGAGAATCCCAAATTCTCTGGGGTTCTGGTTCGACGATGGCCGTTAGCCCGGATGGCAAGTGGCTCGCGCAACCTGCGGGAATGGCCCTCGGCAACGTGGAGATCTGGGATGCCGCGTCCGGACAGAAGTTGCAAAGCATTCCTGCATACAGACTGGTGATGAGCAAAATCTCGTTTAGCCGCGATGGCCGCTGGTTGGTTACCGTGGGACAGGACAGCAACCCTATGATGGTGCAAGGGCAACCGGGCGTAATGATTGGCTACCCGCGCGTTTCGGTATGGGATACGGCAACGTGGAAGCTGCAATTCTCGCTCGCGTTTCTAAGCAAGGGAGTCCCCGGCGTCGACACTTCTGCCGACGGGCGGTTGTTGGTGGTCTCAAAAGGAGGAGGCGCGACGCAATTATTCGATCTGGAACAGAAGAAGGCCATCGTCGTGTTTAATTCGCTGGATGATTTGCCTGGAAGCGTGGCGTTTAGCCCGGATGGTACGGTCCTGGTTCAGGCGGCACGGGAAGGGGTCAGGCTATGGAGGCTCCCTGCCGCAGGAGTGGGCTCGAACTGATTTATCCGCTCAGACGTCGGTCCTGGTAGCGCGTTTCCCTTGTGGCTCGCACGGTTGGTACTACTTTCATCCTCGACGTTTACCCCTCGGGTGCGTTATAGTTTAGAGACGGACCTGGATGGATACTACTTGGGCCGAACCGACGGCCAGAATTGAGGCATAGCAATGATTATAGGCGAGCGGCTGCGGACCGTGCGTGAGCAGAAAGAATTATCACAGGGGGATGTCGAAAAGAGATCGGGCCTGTTGCGTTGCTACATCTCTCGCGTAGAGAACGGGCACACCGTGCCAGCGGTGGAAACATTGGAGAAGCTTGCGCGGGCGTTGGATGTCCCGCTCTATGAATTGTTATATGAGGGAGAAGAGCCGCCAAAACCCCAGCTGCCAAGCGAAAGAGCGGGGCAGAAGCTTTGGGGTTCATCCGGAAAAGACGCAAGGTATTTGAGGAAGCTGCAACAATGCTTGTCCCGCATGAATGAAGAAGACAGGAATCTTCTTCTGTTCACCGTCGCAAAGATGAGCAAGCCAAAGAGGCGGGAAAAGATTCAGTAATAAGCGACACCAGTTCCGGAAACTGGCCTTTGCGCACTTGAGAGGGGAGTCTTAACGCGCCATGCGCCGTCGAGACGGAGAGAATCAGTTGCGCCACGCCTCGGACTCTTGAATCTCCTGGATCACTTCATCGTATGCCTGCATGGCCTCGTCCACGATCGGCTTAGCGGTTTCGATTGCCGCACGCAAATTGTTCTTGTAGTCGGCAAGGTCATCGGGACCTTGCAAGAGGGTTCGTCGAATGGCGGCAACGTCCGTCATTAAAGCGCTAAGCGTTGCGTGCAGAGCACGGACCTGCTTAACGGTAGATAGCAACAACTCTTGCACATTCTGAACGTTCTGAGTTTTAGAGACTGGGTTGAGCATCGTGTTCTCCTTCCAGATGCACTGCTTCGTGATTTGTGGATGTGGACTCGGTGGCGGAACTTATCCACGTGGCGAGTGAGCGGGAGAGGCGAGCTGTCGAGGCCATACTAAACCCACGTCGGCGGCATCATTAGCCTCTCCGATATGGCGAGAGCAATACCATAATCTACGTACGTAGAAACCCTTACCAGACCAAGCCAAGCCGGAGGGCAAACCAGGAACAAGCAAGGCCTTCAAACGGACGAATCCTTGACTTTGCCCGAAAGTTATATACTATGTACGTAGTTCCAGCTATAACACTGTAGAAGTTATCTTCACCCAGGTTTAACTACCTTAGGCGCTGTCCCAAAATAAGGGGCTGGCTCAGAAAAGAACTGCCTCAAAGCGAGGAGGATGCCATGAATGCGTTCCAAGCCCTTTACTCCTCAGAAAGCCTGTTGCCTCACGGGTTCTGCTATCTCTGGAACCCGCTGCTCATCTGGCTGCATGCAGTATCCGACATACTCATCGCAACCGCTTACTTCTCGATTCCCCCCACTTTAGTTTATTTGGTGAGAAAGAAGAGGACTATTCCATTCGACTGGATGTTCGTTTGCTTTGGGTGCTTTATCGCAGCCTGTGGGGCCACCCATGTTATGGAGGTGATTACGCTTTGGACGCCCCTGTATTGGATTTCTGGCGGAGTCAAAATAATCACCGCATTTGCATCCTTGCCCACCGCGATCCTGCTGGCGCGGGCAGTCCCTCAAATCCTTGAAGTGCCCTCGGCCCAGGAGATGCGGTTCGCGCACGAGGAACTAAAGCTGCAAGCCCGCATTTTGCGCGAGCAAGCCGCTCTCATCGACCTTTCTCAGGACGCAATTCTTATGCGGGACATCGAGGGAAGAAACCTCCTTTGGAATCAGGGCGCGGAGCACATGTATGGCTGGACAAAGGCAGAGGCTTTAGGAGTGAACGCCAATGAATTGCTGGAAACAAGTTTCCCATCGCCGTTGAGCGAAATCATGGAAAAGCTCGAGAAAACGGGCCACTGGGAGGGAGAGCTTCGGAAGAAGAGACGAGACGGGCAAACGCTCATCGTATCCAGCCGGTGGGCATTGGGTCGAGACGCGGATGGAAGTTCCGAAAAGATCCTTGTGATCGATACCGATATCACGGAACAGAGGCGCGCAGAAACAGCTATGCGGGAGAGTGAGGACCGCTATCGGGATTTGGTGGAGCATAGCCATGACCTCATCTGCACCCATGATCTACAAGGTAGGCTTCTTTCCGTGAACGAACAGCCCGCTAGGATTCTTGGATACTCAAAGGAAGAGCTGATCCAGAAGCCGATGAAGGAGTTCTTGTTGCCAGAAGGACATGCTTCCTTCGATGAGTACTTAACCAACATTCCAGAAAGCAAAGTGGCGAAAGGCGTCATGGTGGTGTTGACGAAAAGTGGCGAACGCCGAATCTGGGAATATCGCAACACCTTACGCACGGATGGAGTGACAACGCCGGTAGTCCGCGGAATAGCGCACGACATCACGGAGCGGTGGATTGCGGAGAGAGCGCTGCGCCAGAGTGAAGAAAGATTTCGCCTGATGGCTGAGAACATAGACGAGATCTTTTGGCTTCTCGATCCGAAATCACTTGGGGTCATGTATGTAAGCCCTGCATTCGAGCACATTTGTGAACAGCCTCTGGCCTCCCTATATGCTAGACCTAAGTCCTATGAGGAGATTATTCACCCCGAAGATGCCTCTCGTGTGCTCGCGCAGCTCGCCCTTTTGGAGCAAAGAGGCGAATTTCACGAGCAATTCCGGATTGTTTGCCCGTCTCGCATGAAGTGGGTCGAAGTGTACGGGTTCACGGCAAAGGATGACTCGGGCAAGGTCACTGCGCTCGTCGGAACGGCCCAGGACATCACCGAGCGCCGACGCGCCGAGGAAGCTCTTCGCCAGAGCGAAGAGTTGCTCCGTGCCGCGTTCGAGCAGGTCGCTGTGGGCTTTTCGATGGTGGATTTGAACGGCCACTTTCTGAAGGTAAATGAAGCCTATTGCCGCATCACGGGCTATTCGGAGCAGGAACTCCTTGGGATGGATTATCAGGCCATAACCTTTCCTGAGGATTTGCCCGCAAATCTCAAAGTGGCCTCGAGCCTGCTTCGGGGGCAAACCAGAAGTGTTCTATACCAAAAGCGTTACATCACAAAATCTCGCGATGTCGTCTGGGTTCAGAACAGCGTCTCCGCCTTATCGGATGGCAACGGCAAAGTTTCGGGAATCGTTGCCCTGACGGAAGATATTACAGAACGCAAGCGGGCGGAAGAAGGTCTCCAAAAGCTTTCCGGCCGTCTCCTGCAGTTGCAGGATGAGGAGCGACGAAAAATCGCACGCGATTTGCACGACGTGAGCGGCCAGGATTTGGTAGCACTTTCCAGCACGCTGAGCCATCTGCACACTTTAATTCCTTCCTCCAGCCGAAGACTACGAAAATCCCTCTTGCAATGCCAAGGTCTGGCGGACCGCTGCGTCCGAGAAATTCGGACGCTTTCCTATGTCTTGCATCCCCCCATGCTGGATGAAGCCGGTTTGGAGGACGCCATCCGGCATTACGTCAGTGGTTATGCAGAACGAACCGGAATCGAAGTGAGACTGGAGATATCCCCGGATGTCGGACGACTGCCGCAGGAGGAAGAAATGGCCCTTTTCCGAGTGATGCAGGAAAGTCTGGTCAACGTTCAACGTCACTCCGGAAGTTTTAGCGCGACCATACGGCTGGATCGCACTTCGCAGGGGGTCTTGTTAGAGACGAGCGACCAAGGGCGCGGTATCCAGGGAAACGGCCAGCGATACGCTAAGTGGACCTCTCTAGCCGGTGGGGTAGGCATCAAAAGCATGCTCGAACGCATGAAACAAGTGGGGGGACAATTGGAGATTGAATCCAGCTCAAGCGGGACCACGGTGCGGGCGGTGGTGTCGGCACATGACCAGAAATAGAACCACATTGCGGATCGTAGTGGCAGACGACCATGAGTTGGTTCGCCGAGGCATACGCGATCTCTTGCATGTTCAGCACGGCTGGAAAGTGGCAGGTGAAGCCGCCGGGGGCCGAGACGCTGTTGAATCGGTGAGGAGACTGAAACCGGACATAGCCATAGTGGATATCACGATGCCCGACATGGATGGGCTCGAAGCGACGCGGCGCATCCAAGAAGCCTCCGCTAACACGAAAGTGTTGATTCTGACGATGCACGAGTCCGATCAGATGGTCAGGCGCGTCCTGGAGGCAGGAGCACGCGGGTACGTTTTGAAATCGGATATGGCCGTGCATCTGGTCCAGGCAGTCAAGGATCTAGCGAAGGGCAAGCTCTCGCTGACACCCAAAGTGTCGGAGATTATTCTCAAAGGTTTTCTTAGGAGGGGAGTGGACGCCAAGCAGCAAGAGCATGCGCAGGCCAAGCTGTCGCCGCGCGAGAGGGAAATTGTCCGGCTATTGGCCTGCGGGAAAGGGAACAAGGAGATTGCAGCAGAGCTAGGAATTACCTTGAGGACGGTGGAAACACATCGTAGAAGAATCATGATGAAGATGGGATTCCATTCCCTTACGGACCTAATTCACTATGCTATTCGCGACAAGATCGTTGCAGTGCAAGATCTCTGATGATTCGAAAACGAGGCGCTGAGTATCTGATATGCAGCATAGAACATAGCTCGCGATTCTCTGCGAATGACAGTCGCCTTTTGCGCGGGCTTTTGATACAGTCAGCCAACTGAACGTTGAGACCCTCTTCACGGAGGAGGTTTTATGGCGGATCTCGACCTGCGTCCTCTCTCCCTTGGCGAAATTCTGGATCGGACGTTCACTCTCTACCGCCGAAATTTTTTGCTTTTTGTGGGTATCGCAGCCCTTCCGCATCTTTTGGTCTTAGTGTTGAACTTGACCCAGACAATCGTGTTACCTACTTTGGGGCGTCAAGCACCGACAGGTAAAAGCCAACTATATACCGGAGGAGTTATCAGCATTGTTGCTTTGATTGCCCAACTTCTTGCGTACCTGTTTTCCCAAGGTGGTACGGTCTATGCTGTGTCCGAGCTTTACCTCGGTCGTCAAATCGGGATTGGGCAGTCTTTTGGCCGCTTGCGTGGTGAACTGGCAAATCTTTTTGGCGTGCTTCTCCTAAACGGAGTCTTGGTTTTCGGAGCCCCATTCGCATGCTTTTTGGCTGCAATTTTGGCGGCGACTCCTGGACTCGTTCTGTTAGGATTTGTTCTTCTGCTCTTTCCCGGGTTCTACTTTGCCTGCCGGCTCATGGTATGTGTGCCGGCAGCCCTTCTTGAGAACATAGGGCCCAGGGCCTCCCTGGAACGAAGTTTCGCTCTTACCAAAGGTAACGCCCTACGTGCTTTTGTGATCTACATTTTGTACTTGGTCTTGATCTATGCAGGTGGCAGTTTGCTTTCCTGGCCGTTTGCGTTTGGCGTTGCCGCCTCGCAAAAGGATCCGCTGATGCTTCGAACGTGGCTTTCGCTCACACAAGTCGGGGCCTTCTTGGCCGAAGTGTTGGTTAGCCCGGTACTTACAATTGCTGCAGCGGTGTACTACTACGACCTGCGGGTTCGCAAGGAAGCGTTTGATTTGCAGTTCATGATGAATCCAGGCGGGCCGATTGCGCCAGGAGCGCCGGGCGTGGCGAGAACGCTTTCCTGAAGTCGCCGGGCGAATAAAAATACTGCTTCTGCTTCGCGCAGGTGCGCATGCATCGTAGCCTTTTGGCTCTGCTTATCCTTCCAGCGTTTGTGGGAACTACGCCCGCCTTTGGCCAGGAACGGTCTCCGGCCTCACAAACAGCCATTCCGGCTAGTTCTTCCTACGATCGAGCTTCGTTTGCTGCAGAACTTCGCCGGATCACGGGGATTCTGAAAAGAAAACCTTCGACGAATGAGATGGCGGTCCTGCGGGACTCTCTTCCCAAACGCTGGACCGTATCCACTCCCGAAGGCTCATACTCGATTTCTACTCAGACGTTGCGGAATCAACTGACCTCCCTTTCGAGCGAGAAGGCGCAGGCCTGGGTCAATCAATTGGCGGAAGAGGTCGAGTCCTCCGGAGAGCCCGTCCGAAGCTCTCCTCAGGCGCGCGACGAACTCCTACATATCCTGGAGCGCCCGGAGTTTGGAGCCGTTAGACCACCAAGCGCGTGGGACCTCTTCCGGCAACAGTTGGCAGTGTGGATTGAGCGAATGCTGCTGAGACTCTTCAGCGGGATCGCGCGGTACCCCCTGGGAGGACAACTCCTGTTTTGGCTTCTGATTGTTGCCGCGGTAGGAATCGTCGCCATGCTGGTATTTCGTTTTTTTGCGAGCAGGGACCGCGTGAGCGCTTTGCCTCCGAGCACGAACCTCATTGCGGTCCGAACCTGGCAGGAATGGATTCGCGCAGCACGCGAAGCTGCGAAGCAAGGCAATTTCCGGGAGGCCGTGCACTCGGCCTACTGGGCGGGAATCGCTCGCCTTGAGGACCAGGGCGTTGTTCCTAACGATCGCACGAAGACTCCGCGGGAATACCTGCGAATGGTGGCTGAGCCAGACTCCGGTCAGCTTGCACCTTCGCCATTTCACCGTGAACCGCTGACGGCCCTGACCAAAGGGCTTGAACGCGTCTGGTACGCCAATCGTGGCGCGGGGCCGGAAGATTTTCACGAATCACTTCGCCATCTGGAGGCGCTTGGATGTCCGCTGGAATAGCCGCTTCCGACCGCAAGCTTCTGCTGATTGGCGGCGGGCTGCTCGTGTTGATGCTGACCGCGAGTGTAGTCCTGGCGCCCCCCGGCGAGGAATTTAATTCGCCGGTTCCTTCGACCTACTCGGCGCAATCCGGCGGGGCGGAGGCGGCTTACTTGTTACTATCACAACTTCAATACCGGGTGAGGCGCTGGGAGAGTTCTCCAACGGAGCTGGATGCCAATCCGGCAGATGCGCTGCTTATTCTTGCCGAGCCTTTCCAGCCACCAAGTGAAAAAGAAAAGAAAGCGCTGGCGAGCTTTGTAAAACGCGGCGGACATGTTCTTTTCACGGGAGCAAGCATTCGCGTATTTTTTCCTGATGCGAATGTTTCGAATAATCCGCCGGACCCTGGTTGGAAGACATTTAGCCCTTCCATTCCAAGCCGCCTTACGGAGGGAGCGCAACACATAGCCATTCAGCCTGAAGCGTACTGGGGAGCGTTTGACTCCTCACAACTGGCGCTTTATGGCGAAGGAGAGAGCGCGGCCGTCGTGAGCTGGAAGCTGGGCGTGGGAGAAATTCTTTGGTGGGCCGGCTCGACGCCATTGACAAACGCGGGGATTACGAAGGACGACAATCTTCCGTTTTTCTTGAACGCCTTAAAGAATCGGTCCTCGGAAAGAGCGTACGAAATTTATTGGGATGAATACTTCCACGGACAACGCAGTTCGCTCTGGAGTTATGTGGCCAAGACCTCGCTGGTATGGGGCTTGCTGCAGATTGGAGTAATTGCCTTCGCGTTGCTTTTCACGTTCAGCCGGCGGAGCGGGCCGATCTTCGTGCCCGCAGAAGTTTCACGATTGTCACCGCTCGAATACGTGGAAACGCTGGGTGGCTTGTACGAGAGGGCGGGGGCAGCGTCCTCCGCGGTGGGCATATCCTATCAGCGCTTTCGTTCACTGCTAACGCGCCAACTTGGCCTGCCTTCGACCACACTGGATCAGGAGCTCGGACAAGCGGCTGAGGAACGCCTTGGCTGGAAAGAAGGAAGAATCAGTGATTTGCTGCGGCGCGCCGGGGATGCAAGCCGTGCCGTGAAGCTGCCGCGCCATGAAGCCTTGGATTTAGTCCAAGAACTGGAACAACATGCTGCAAAGCTGACCGTACGCCCGCCGACTCGGAAGGAGAAGAGCTAACTGTGCAACATCTCTCGCAATTGGCATCGCAAGTCCGCCAGGAAATGGCAAAAATCATTATCGGCCAGCGCGAATTCGTCGATCACTTGCTGTTGGTGTTGGTTTGCGGCGGGCACGCTGTCATCGAAGGCGTTCCCGGGCTGGCGAAAACGCTGGGTGTGAAGTCTCTGGCCCGCATTTGCACGCTGGGTTTCCAGCGCGTGCAATGTACCGCGGACCTGATGCCGGCGGATGTGACTGGGACAAACGTGTTCAACCTAAGCACCAGCACATTCTCGCTGCACCGCGGGCCGGTGTTCACCGACCTCTTGCTCGTGGATGAAATCAACCGGACCTCGCCGCGCACGCAGGCCGCTCTCCTGGAAGCGATGGAAGAACGCCAGGTGACGATTGACGGTGTGCGATATCCGCTGCCCGAAAACTTTACGGTGCTGGCGACGCAAAACCCAATCGAATTTGAAGGCACTTACCCGTTGCCGGAAGCGCAGCTCGATCGCTTTCTTCTAAAGATTCGCGTGACCTATCCTTCGGCGCAGGAAGAAATGAACATTCTTTCGCAGTACGAAAAGGGATTCGATCCGCGGCGATTTGAAGAGATTGCGCTTACGCCCGTCGATGCGAATCTGCTTAACGCGGCGCGCCGAGAAATCGAAAGCGTGCGCGTGGAACCTACGCTTCATTCTTACGTCGTTTCGCTGGTGCGCCGGACGCGGGATTGGGCCTCGATCTCGCTTGGCGCGAGCCCTCGGGCCACGGTTGGCCTTTTCTTTGTGGCGCGCGCTCTGGCGGGAATGGAAGGCCGCGATTATTTGTTGCCGGATGACGTGAAAGCCGCAGCGCTTCCCGTGTTGCGACATCGGATCTTGCTCAAGCCGGAAGCTGACCTAGAAGGTCTCACGTCCGACCAGGTGATCGGCCAGGTCATCGCAGCCGTAGAAGTACCGAAGTGAAGGAATAACGAGCGGAGGATGAATCGAACACAACCATTGATCCCACCGGAAGTGGGAGCTCGCGCCCGACCCCTGGGCCGGCTGCCGTTTGGATTCGGCTCGCGCTTTTTTGTCATGCTGCTTCTGGGATTGCTATGGCTGGTGCCAGCCTGGTGGTCGCCGCGGCTGATCGGCGCGATGTTCCTGTGCGATCTCGTGACGGTACTAGCGTTCTTATCGGATTTGTTAGGTCTGCCCAAGCCTTCGGAGATCGAGGCGCGTCGTTCCTGGGAACGGGCACCTGCTTTAGCGCGGCCCTGTGAAGTGACACTGGCAATTCGAAACTTCACGAGCAAAACAATTCGATGTTTTCTTACAGATGAAACGCCGGTATCTTTTCGCGGCGCGCCGACCACGCTCGAGTTGCTCGTTCCAGCGAAGGATAGGGCTCGCACGAGTTACCCGATACTTCCGCGCCAGCGCGGCGATCATCGCATCGGGCGTTTGTTTCTGCGCTACCAAAGCTGGTTGGGACTCGCGCAGCGCTGGGCGGTGGCGGAGATTACGCAGACGGTGCGTGTGTTTCCTGATCTTGAACAGGCGCGCCAGCACGCACTCTATTTGATCCGCAGCCGCCAAATTGAGATGGAAAAGCGCCGGCGGCGGCAGCGTGGACATGGCCGCGAATTCGAAAGCCTGCGCGAATACCAACAAGGCGACGACATTCGCGACATTTGCTGGACAGCGACCGCACGGCGTCACCAGCTCACCACGCGCGTTTTTGAAATGGAACGCAGCCAGGCCGTCTGGATTGTGCTTGACGCCGGACGTTTGTTGCGCGCGGAAATCCAGCAAGACCAGAGTGAACTTCGGATCTCCAAACTCGATTACTCCGTCAACGCGGCGCTCTCTTTGGCGCAAGTGGCGACGCAATGTGGGGACCGGGTCGGCCTGCTTGCCTATGGACGCGCCATTCAATTCAACTTGGCGGCCAGCCGCGGGCCGCTCCACCTGCGCTCGATTGTGGACTGCCTTGCGCAAGTTCGCCCGGAAGCCTCGGAGGCCGATCACTCTCGCGCGGCACGGATCCTGCTAACAGAACAGAGCCGGCGCAGCCTGGTCGTTTGGATCACCGATTTTGCCGAAACGCCGACCACGCCCGAAGTGATCGAATACGCGATGCAGATGACCCAACGTCATCTGGTCGTGTTCAGTGCGATGAACCAACCTGATCTTACGGCGTTGGCAGAAGCTACTCCTCAGACTCCCGAGGAAATGTACCGGCACGCCGCGGCGCTTGAAATTGCCCATCGCCGCGATCTGCTATTGCGGGGGCTTCGCCAGAAGGGAGTGTTTGCTTTCGAACTTGTTCCCGGACTGCTGGCTTCTTCCTTGGTGAATCAGTACCTGGACATCAAAGAGCGGAACCTGCTTTAGCGGTCTGCGGCTGACCTCGATTTACGAAAAACAGGTAGGAGAGCAAGGCAGCGAATAACACTGCGGCTAGGAGAAACTTCATCGCAGCGGGCGCCGCGCTCGGTGAAAAGAATCCTTCAATTACGCCCGCGACCACCAGCATAGGAATAGAGCCCAGCAACAGGCGAGCGCCTCGGCCGCCGGCCTGAGCCAGAGATTGGCGTCGTGGCAGGAAACCCGGGAACAAGAGACCACGAGCAATTTCTAATCCGGCTCCACCGGAAATGAAGATCGCGGGCAATTCCAGCACGCCGTGCGGGGCAACAAAGCTCCAAAGCTGCAAAGCCATGCCTGCCTTCCAAGTGGCCGCGCCAATCACGCCGATGAGCAAGCCGTTCACAACGATCATCCAAATGGTTCCAACTCCACCAGTGATTCCCAGAGCGAAGGTGGTGAAAGCCACGGAAAGATTGTTGGTCATTATTCCCGAGGAAGCGAGTGGCTTGACTGTGACGATGGAATGTGTCCACATCTCGTGGCGTTCGATGGTCTCCATCATGCTTGCACCGAGCAGGCGATGCGCAAATCCAGGATCGTGAATGGTTACGATCCAGGCAGCAAGGCCCGTAAGGGCAAAGATGGCCAGAGCAATAAGAGTTTGTGGCAATGTCTCGCGGAAAACGCGGGGATACGTTTGGCCGTAAAAGCGCACAATGCCGCTTACTTTTGGCTTGTGACCGTGGTAAATGAGGTTATGGCTGCGCCCGAGAAGCTGGTTTAAGTAGAGTGCCAGTTGTTTACTGGAAGCATCTTCACGCACTGCGGCCAGGTCTGATGCAGTTTGGCGATATAATAGGCCAAGCTCTTGCAATTCGCTGTGGCGGAGCGCGCTGACACCGCGGCCCGAGACGTGCACGAGCTGTTCCAGGCGCGCCCAATAAGGTTTACGTTTCTCCAGCCAGCGGATGGATATCATGTCCTCGAACCTGCCGGACCGCGGCCCTCTCGGTTCGTACACCGAGAAGCTTACCATTGAAACCCCGGAGCAAACCTCGCTCGATTTTGCAATTGCAGGAATTGGCAGCCGCTTCCTGGCCCTGGCGCTGGACACGCTGATTCAAGTTCTAGTGGGTTTTATCATTGGGATAGGCGGCACCATGGCGATTGGAGCCCTGGCAGCCCTAGTGCCCAAGTCCGCGATTTGGGGGGCCGCGCTTCTTATCATTTTTTTCTTTCTACTTTATTTCGGATACTTCGCGTTCTTTGAGATTATTTGGAACGGGCAGACTCCCGGCAAAAGGAAAGCCGGCATTCGCGTCATCAAAGATTCCGGGCGGCCGCTTACTGTGGCGGAATCCATCGCAAGAAACCTGATGCGCATCGTTGACTTGCTTCCTGGCTTTTATGCCATTGGGATAGCGAGCGCCCTTCTTACCAAGGAAAACAAGCGGCTCGGGGACCTGGTGGCTGGTTCACTGGTAGTGCGCGAATCTTCGTTTAGCGATCTTAAGCCCGTTTGGCAAACGGCTCAGGCGCCAACCGCCGGCCCTCTTGCGCCCATTGGGGCCGACAAGCTGACGCTTGAGGAAAGCGCCTTGATCGATTCGTTTCTAAACCGTCGTTCAGAGCTGGATTACGACGTGCGGGTTCGAATGGCGGACCAAATTTTCCAGCGTCTCAAACCGAAGCTTTCCCTCCCCGCGGATAACATGCTGACGGTCGAAAAGATTCTCGAAACCCTTGCCTACGAGCGGCGGGCCACCGGACGATACACGTGATTCTCCTGATCCCGGGATTCGTTACCAACTTTTTGCCAGTACCGTAATGATCTTGGCGAGCGCTTCGAGGTCGCGCGTGTCGATGACTTCGCCTGGGGAATGCGAATAGCGGAGCGGCCAGCCGAGAGGGATATTCACCGAGCCGTAGCGTGTGAAGACCGCGCCATCGTTGCCGCCGCCGGTGACGCCGAATTGCACGGGAATGCCATTTTCGCGGGCGAGCTTGACGACGCGGTCGACGTATTCGCGCGGAGTGATGTTCGAATTGTCCACCGCGCGAATGACGAAACCTTTGCCGATTTCGGCATCGGCAAATCGTTTCGATTCGAGCGGCGAATCCGAACTGACAAACGTGTCAATGGCAAAAACGAAATCGGGCGTGCGGCCATCTTTGGCCATGCGCTCTGCGGCTGCCGCTGCGCCTTTCAGGCCAACTTCTTCTTCCGTGGACCAGATAAACGTAACGTCGCGGCCGGGCAGGTCCGGGCCAAGCGTCTTCACGGCTTCGACAAGTGCAGCGCAGCCGACGCGGTCATCGAAGCTGCGGGCATTGGCGCGTTTGCCCAGCAACGTGCGGTATTCTTTGGGAATTGTGATCCAATCCCCTGCTTTGATTCCCAGTTTTTGAGTTTCCTCCGCAGAACGCGTGCCCACAAAGACACGCACGGATTCGTCCAGCGAACGTGGTCCGTGAGGCCATTCGAACCCAGGCTGGTCCCATCCCACAGGAAGTTCGAGCACACCACCCGTCGAGGTGCCATCGCTTTTGTGAATAAGGACGACATGCCCCATAAAATATTCAGGGTAGCCGCCACCGAGTACAATAACCATTAACCGGCCATCGTCTTCAATTTTTTTCACTTCGTAGCCGATTTCGTCCATGTGGGCGACGAAAGCAATGTGTCGCTTTCTTCCGTCAAGCACGCCGAGATGCAAGGTCAAGTTTCCCGCTGGGTCGGTCTGCACCTGTTTTTGTAACCTCGGATCCAATCGATTGAGGACCACTTTGCGGACGTTCTCCTCATGCCCGCTGGCCCCATAAGCTTCGACCAATGCCTGAAACGCGGAGATCTCACCACTACCGACGGAACCGCCTTCGCCCTGCCCAGAGGTAGGCTTTGGAATTAACAAGTAGGCCTCGAGCAGCCGTTCGAGGTTCCCCCGGTCGCCCCAGGAAATAAACTCCGCAGGAGTTACGGGCCACAAGGAGGGAATCCCAAGCTCGGCGAAGCGTTCGGGAAAAGTGTTGGGTTTTGCGTAGCCTGCCATGCGAGGCGGCGAGGCGTTCACCGACGTCAAACGCTCGCCATCGCCGTCGGCAATGGCTTTGATTCCCGCGGGGAATCCTCTCAACTCTGCAGACGCGTCTTCCACTCCAAGAAGCACGCCATCGCCCGGTGCCTGCCTCACTGTGCCTTTGCCGCTTGGCACGATGCGACCTACGAAAATCATCTCGTCGGGTTTTATCTCTTCGAGCAGGCGATTCAAGCCGCGACCGCCAACCCATTGTTGGGTGACAAATGCAATCGTCGTCATCCCTTTTGCTTTGCTGCCCTTAATATGTTCAAGTAATTGCAAAAGCGCCGCGCATCCAAAACGGTCGCCTGTGGCTGGCCCGGCTTCTCCGCTCTGTCCCACTGGGAACCATTTTCTTTGCAGCGCGATGGGATCGAGGAGTTCGATACCAGCGGCGCGAACCTCGGCGGCGCTGGTGGCGCCGATGTCGACGTACATTTCGTCGGGGTGGTTCATCTTCGGAGGATTCACCCGGGCAGGCTGAAGATGAACGCTGAGCCCTGCGAAAACTCCCGAGATTTTCTTTCCCGAACGGGTCATGACCCAAATCGGCTGCGCAAAATGCAGCGTGTCGAAAACGGGATTGGGCGCGGCCTGCGGCAAGCGCTGGACGCGAAGGAAACCGTCTCGAGTTATATCGCTGACGACGTATCCCGGTTCGTCGACGGACGTCACTAACAGGCGGCGAGGCGAGCCGCTGCCAAAGCTGACCCAAAGATTGCCAAGATTGTCCGTTTTGGGAGAGAGTCCGCGAAGCTGGCTGCGAATCTCCTCAATGAGAGGCTGCTCATACCCTGAGACCGCAGGGATTTGCTCGAGACGGGAGACATCCACCGGCGTCTGGGCTCCTGAGCCGCAAGCCACCGACAAAAGTACAATCACGGAACTGAGCGTCCGAACGCGCCACCTCATGAGAGATTCTCCTGTTCGAAAAATAAAAATCGGACGCGTCACCGGCACAAGGCTTCGATCAGCACTTCTTTTTTCTTTTCGGCAACGCGCGACAATGCATCCAGCGAAGCAAAATAGCTGCCTACCGCGGCTGCTGCGAGCAGCGCAAACGCCTCCGCAGGAAGCCAGCGGTTTCCCGTCCACCGCCCGCCAAAAAGAATGATCGCCGCAACTCCTCCGAACAGAAATTGTGCGCCAAAGGCAATAAGCACGGCCATACCGGACTGCCTCTGCCCGCGCATCTGGCCAAATTCCAGCTTGCGCGGGAAGTTGAGCGAAGACCAGTTGGCCAGCGTCAGTTGCCCAGCCACGGCGAACAAGATAGCGGTCAGCGTGGCGACAAAAACGGGAGGCGAAGGCAAGCCCAGCCGCCAGGCAAGCATTGCCAGCGACAAACCCATTTCCACAGCAAGCACCGAGAGGAGCAATAGATTTTTCCCCAGGAAAACTTCGCGGAAGCGCAGCGGCGCCATGAAGTAGGTTTGGATGCCACGGCCCTCAAAGGCAAAGCAATTGTATGCAGGACCCATCAGAATCAGGACAAGATAGGCCATGATGCCCGGGAAGAGCATCTCTGAAGACATGGAAAACCCGGATGCATGAGGCCGCGTTCCCGAAAGTTGCGCGCTAAAGATGAGAATCAGCAAGGGCGGCATGATCAAAGTGAAGAACGAAAAGCTGTTGCGCGTGAGATAGCGGAATTCCTTGCGGACGATCGCTGCGACTTGTGGCGATAACCCGCTCAGATGATCGGGAGTATCGTCTGCTTGCGCAACGGTACGCGCCACGACAGGCGCGGGCGCAGCCGTCTCGCTCAATTCTTCACCGCGATATTGCTTGGCAAAGCGGGCCCATAGGAAAGCGCTAAACACCGCCGCATAAAGCAACAGCGCAGCGAAACCTAGAACGACTCCGCCTAAATTCGCCTGCCCCGCGGAAGCAATCGCCCTGCCGGCCAATGAAGGTGGAAGCCATGACAAATAGGGAATGATCCGCTGCGCCAGCGGCCGTAGAATCGAGCCGTATCGCCGCATCATCGGCTCGATGAGGTTCAGGGAAACCATCGAAAGAATGAACAGCGCGAAAAAGAGCTCGCGCGTCCTTCGCCGCGACAACAATCGTTCGAGCCACGAACCAACGAGACGTTCCAAAGTTACGTTCAGCACCAAGAACAGCATCACAACCAGCAGCATCACAGGTAAGACTGCAGGTTTTGCCGCCGCCGCGCCCAGAGTCATGGAAACAAGCCAACAGACGGATGCCAGAGCGGAAAAATCTGCCAATCCATAGGCTAGGCTAATGATGTAAAACGCGGTGAGATTCAGTGGAAAACGCAGCAGAGTACGGAATTCGAAACTTGCGCCCATTCCCGCAGCGAATATTGGAAATAGCTGCCAGAAAACGAAAATGCCCCAAAAAAGCAGGCTCAACCAGCCAAAACGGCCTTCAGAAAGAAGGCTATAGGCTCCAGCGAAAAAAGCGAAACACAATCCGAACACGAAGAAAGCGCTGAGCACTCCGACAAGAATCAGCCCAATAAGATCAAAACGATTGCTTTTCTTGCGCAGACCATTGCGAAGCATGCGCCATCGCAAGCCGGCCACCAATTGAATCTGCGTGAGAATCCCGGCGGGAACGGCTACATCAGCCATGAGAGTTCTTCCAGGCGCGGACGTTCTGTGCCGTCCTGGCCGACAATGGAGAGGAAAACCTGTTCGAGCGTGGTCTTGCCGCCGGCTTCGCCCGAAATACCGGCGCGCAATTCCTCAAGCGAACCCTGCGCCACCAGCCTGCCTTTGTGAATGATGGCGACGTGGCTGCAAAGGCGCTCGACAATTTCCAGTACATGGGAAGTCAGGAAAATGGTCGTGCCGCGTTCGGTCATACGGCCGAGAAGCGCTTTGAGCGCGCCGGCGGCGAGAGCGTCCACGCCTTCGAACGGTTCGTCTAGAAACAAAATGCGTGGCCCGTGGATGACGGCCGCGGCCAGCGCGAGCTTCTTCTGCATGCCGTGCGAGTAATCCGCGATCAAGGTTTTGGGCCGGTCGGCAAGTTGCATGAAATCCAGCAATTCGCTTGCGCGCCGCTGCGTGGTCGCGCGGTCCAGCCCATACATGCGCCCGACAAACTGCAAGTACTCCGAACCTGTCAGCCTTTCGAGAAGCCCCATCCCTTCCGGCACCACACCAATCTGGCGTTTTACTTCAATGGGATCCCCCGCGAAATCCAGTCCCAGCAACTCCATGCTCCCCGATGTTGGCGCAAGCAAGCCAGTAAGCATCTTGATGGTGGTGGATTTTCCGGCTCCGTTCGGCCCAAGAAAACCGAAGAATTGTCCTGCGGCCACTTGCAGATCCATGCCGTCAACGGCGATCAGATTCCCAAATTTGCGGGACAACTTTTGCGTGCGAATGGCAATTTCTGACATTCCGGCTCCCCCAGAGAGCATGCTCTGGGCTGAAAAACTCTAACACGAGTTGCGCAGGGTTTAGTGAAGGTACATGCAGGAAGAGAGCAGAAACTTCGGACTAGGCGGGCTTGCGCGGATTCGATTCTTGAGAAGCAAGCTGCTGCAACTCTTTGGCAGGGAATGCCGCAAGAACAGCCGGCAATTCGACACGGAATACCGCGCCGCCCTCCTGCCGGTTATAGCAAAGAATCTTTCCGTTGTGTTCCTGGACGATTCCGAAACAAATGCTCAGGCCGAGGCCAGTGCCTTTGCCGACCGGCTTCGTGGTGTAAAAGGGATCGAACACGCGATGCGGCTCCTTGATGCCGGGACCCGTGTCCAAAAACAAGATGACCACGTTTCCACGGTCGCGCAAGGTTTTGATCGTCAGGAGGCCGCCTTTGTGTGATTCCATAGCGTCTATGGCATTGCTGATGAGGTTGAAGAAAACCTGCATGAGCTGATTTCCGTCGCCGCGCACTCCCGGGAGCACAGATTCGAGTTGCTGTTCGATGCGCGTGGTGGAAGAGCGAAGGTCGAGCGCGCGAAGCTGCACGGCATTGTTCACCACAGTATTAATGTCTAGGAGCGTGCGCTCGGGTGGAACCTGCCGGGCAAAGCTGAGCAAATTTCCGACTAGAGTTTTCGTTCGGCGGGCCTGCTCACGGATTTTCGAAGCCGTGGAACGAGCCTTCGGAGGCAAGGCTTCATCATCGGCCAGGAGATCGGAAAACCCGAGAATCGCGGCGAGCGGATTGTTGATTTCATGGGCTGCGCCCGCCGCGAGTTGCCCCAGCGAGACGAGTTTTTCCGTCTGGACCAGCTGCGCCTGAAGGCGCTTGAGATTTTCCAACGCTTGCTCGGACTGCACGAGCAGCCTGGCGCGGTCTTTCTCCGCAAAGTGGCTGCGCACGAAAATGAGTCCCGCCAAGGGTAGCGCTGCCACCATCGTGGTCGCCAATCGAAAATCACGAACACTTGGCTCACCGTGGTCAAACTGCAGGCTATACAAGGCAAGAATCGGTAATGAAATTACTGCGGCCATGGCCAGACGGCTGGACCAACTTTGGGTATTGGGTTCGCTATCGCTGCTGGAATCGAAAGATTCCTCAGGTTGCGCCGCATCCAGTTGACCCCGGTTCAGATAGGCAATCAAACCAGCCAGGGCAAACCAAAAAAAAGAAGAAATGAGCGGGAGGTCGTACAAACTTCCCGTGTAATAGATGCCGACATCAAATTGCACATCAACGACCAAAGAAGCCAGCATGTAAACCACGGAAGCACCCAGCAGATGGAAGTAGATGTTTTTCCAGGATCCCTTGCTTCGTAGCCATAAAAAAATCAATCCGAATACGATGATGCCGTTTTGCGTATCAGTGATGACGTTGAAATTGTGGTTGTATTGTGGAGATGCAGGTGTGGCGTAAATCCACGGCAGAACAAAAAAAACATAAACAAAAGTCCACCAGGTCAGCAGCAGGCCAAAATCCAGGTATCCGAGGCGGGCGCGCACTTCGCCGCGCTTTCGATGCGGCTCGAGAGCAAGGGCGGCCATAAGCGGGATACCATGAAGGAAAAACAGGATATCGCCGGGATACAGACCCGGGAGCGGCTTGTGCAGATAAACCTCATAATAGGTCCACTGAAGCTGTCCGACCATCCATAACGTGCAGCTCAGGGCAAGCAGCATCCAAAAAATATTGCGCCGCCAATAGGGTGTGCCCGCATTGAGGAGGAGCCCAGCGTTGGCAATCAGCGGAACGATGCACTGGACCACATCCCCAAATACGACTAGCGTCTGCGAGCCACGCGTGTGCGATAGGGACATGCCAGCGTAGAGCGCAAGGACGAACAGCCATATCCCAATGGCCCAGGTGATGGTGCGAGAAGGGGTCATACACTCACGATCCAGTATAGACTTTGACAGCGGGGTTCAGTGCCGCGAAATTCCCAGGGTTAACAAGACCATAAACGAATTCCGCAGGGTTAATTTGCGAACGATGGCTCAGGGCATGCCGGTTCTTCTGGCGGAGGAGGGGGGATTCGAACCCCCGAGGCCCTTTCGAGCCTAACGGTTTTCAAGACCGCCGGTTTCAACCGCTCACCCACTCCTCCGTTTTTAATTCTAACGTATTCTGTGAGTTAGCGGCCATTTTGCTACACCCGGAACTCGAACTGCTGCATTTTGGTGCAGGTGTAGCAAAATTGTAGCAGCGCCCGCCAGCTTTCCAACTGCAGACACCTTGGAAGCTAGATTCGAATGCGTATAGCGCATCGTGACGGTTACGGTTGAGTGTCCCAACAGTTCTTTCACCGTCATGATGTCCACGCCTCGATTGAGAAGACGTGAAGCAAAGGTGTGCCGCAGCGTATGCCACGTGACCCCCTTGATCTCCGCCTTTTCGCAAGCATGCTGCAACCCCGTATCGAGATCAACGAATGGCCCGCCGGTTTTCTGGTTGTAGAAGACGAAATCACTCTTCCTCCCTAGGGCCCAGAAATCGAGAATCCGCCGTACCGCCGCATTGATCGGCACTACACGGACCTTCTGGGTTTTTGGCGAGAACAAGTTGATCAGGCCTTTCTCGAAGTCAACGTTCTGCCAACGGAGGGAGAAAATCTCCCCGATGCGACTTCCTGTATTCAGGGCGTAAGTCACGACGTCCTGAATAACGGGTGTCGCATTCCGCAGCAGCCTGGTTTCCTCTTCGGGGCTCAAGACTCGAAAGCCTAAATTGACCTCCTGAAAGAATTTCACCTTTCGAAGAGGGTTCGAGCCTG
>DATDNK010000281.1:0-3160 GCA_036518275.1 Candidatus Acidiferrum sp. | reverse complement strand
CGGGCCGGAATCCTGCACGTGCCTCGCGCGAAAAACGAGGAACGTTGTGATACCAATCAAAAGCACGGCGGCTACAGCCGCAATCTGAAAGGAAAATCGAAACGAGGGGAAGCGCCAGCGGCGCGGCACAGGCTGTTCCGCAGCGACTTGATCAAACGCAGGGGCGGGCTGATCGTGTCGATACCGCCCCAGCAGGTTCTCCAATTTTTTCACTTCCGGGTCCGGCTCGCCGGAGCCGTCCCACAAATAATCGTCTTTCATGGCAGTGTCCTTCTCACTCTTACTCATGCTCACCCGCTTCTTTTTGGCCGCGCATTTCGCGCGCCATGGTTTCACGTGCGCCTTGCGCTTTTTCCGCCAACTTCTCGCGCAGCATCTGCATACCGCGATGCAGGTTCACGCGCACCGATCCGTGCGTCAGCCCCAGACGCTCGGCAATTTCCGGGCCGGTCATGCCTTCCACCAGTCGCAGCGTCAAGGACTCGCGATACGTCTCCGGCAGGGTGCGCAGCACAGCCAGAGTCACGGCCGCCTCCTGCTCGACAGCGTAGTCATTGGTGCGGCTTTCAGCCTGTTCCTCGGCTTCGGGATCGGCCGCGCGATCCACGGGACTCGCCTTCCGGTAGTAATCGTTGGCGCGATTCCTGGTGATGGTGCTTAACCAAGCGCCAAACCGCGTGACGTCACGCAGCGAATGAAGTTGCCGCAGCGCCAGCAGAAAAACTTCCTGTACTAAATCATCCACCTCCCGCGGCGGCACCCGACACAGCAGAATGCCGTGCACCATCCGCGCGTAGCGATTGTAGAGCTGGCCAAACGCGGTCCGGTCACCGGCGCGGGCAGCGCCCACGAGTGCGCCGTCAGCGCCAGTTTCTGCAACGGCCTGGACAGTCACAGCCTGACGTTCCATGCTCGCCGTTCGAAAGTCAAGGATGTATCCCACGCTCTAGCCTAATCGTAATTCTTCCGTTCACTCATCCAGACGGAAAAAAGGCCCAGGGTGTTAACAACCATCCGGTTTTTGCAATGGCTTAGCCTAGGGATTACTCATTGCCAGCCAACAAGTTACACGCCCATCCGCCTCCAACGAGCCTTCTCTGACAACAAAATGCCAGGTTTCTGCGTCCAATTAAAGGTGGACAAACAGAGAAGGCACCCCGGCCGAGCAGGTAGTTATTGCTTTGATGACTCACCGGTAGGGCAGCAACTAGACAGGAATAGCGGTGTTATACTACCGGGGCGGATTGCGTTTGCCCGAGCGCATGCGAGCCGCATGCGCGCTAACCGGTGAGCGCTTGCCATTCCAGCGGTGCGGGGGCCAGTCTAAATAGGAGTAAAGGGAAATGGGAGATCAAGTTAAGGAACTTATGAATTGGGCGCGTCAGCGCAAAGTACTTACGGGAGTATTTGTCAGCCTGACGTTGCTCGTGGGAATCCTGATTGGCACGCTAGTTTCGGGCCGGGTTTCCGCGACAAAAGGCTTTGGTTTTTCGGGGACAACGGCGACGCCCCTGACCGTGCCCGACCCGATTCCCGCTTCCAATACTTTTGCGGGCATCGTGAATAAGGTCGAGCCCGCGGTGGTCAACATTGCCACCACGCAGGTGCTCGAGCGTAAACAATCGCGCAAGCGCCGTGCGCAACCTTACGATCAAGACGATCCCATGCAGGATTTCTTCGACCGCTTCTTTGACGGCCGGCCCGACGGACCTCCCCAAGCCGACCGCAGCCTCGGCTCCGGTGTCATCGTGGACAAGCGTGGTTACATTCTCACCAACAATCACGTCATTGAGCAGGCTACCAAGATTCAAGTGCAGTTGAATGGAGACACGACGCGTTACACCGCTAAGCTTGTAGGCACAGACGAAGAGACAGACTTGGCCGTTATCAAAATTGAGGCCAACAAGGACCTGCCGACTGCCAAGCTGGGCAATTCCGACGGCGTCCAGGTCGGTGACTGGGTCCTCGCGATTGGCAGCCCCTTTGGGTTGCAAGCCACGGTCACGGCGGGGATCATCAGCGCAAAGAATCGCGGTGGAATTAGCGACAAGCAGTTCCAGAAATTCTTGCAGACCGACGCGGCCATCAACCCTGGCAATTCCGGCGGACCGCTGGTCGATCTTGCAGGTCAGGTAATTGGAATAAATACGGCTATCATCACCGGCGGTCGCGGCTATGAAGGTGTAGGCTTCGCGCTCCCATCGAACACCGCCATTAATGTCTACGATCAAATCATCAAGCAGGGCCGCGTAACTCGCGGTTCGATCGGCGTCAGCTTCCAGGAAGAGATCAGCACGAACCCGATTACCCTAAAATCGCTCGGCGCACCGTATGGCGTGGTGATCGAGAACGTACAAGCTGGCAGCCCGGCGGAAAAGGCTGGATTGAAGGGCGGCGACGTGGTCACCAGCGTGAACGGCCATCCGGTCAAGACGGGGAACGACCTGGTTAACCCCATCGCCGAAGCCCCCATCGGTAGCAAGGTGAAGCTAACCTATATGCGTGACCGCGCGCAGAAGGAAGCAACTGTCGAAGTCGGCGACCGTGCCCGCGTTTTCCCGAATATGGCCGGTCGCATGAGTGAGCAGCCGGGCGAAGCGGCTCCCTCTGAATTCGGCATGCATGTGGAAGAATTGACGCCAGATCGCGGCCGCCGCGTTGGCGTGGAAGGCCAAAAGGGCGTGATCGTGACCGAAGTTGATCCTGCTTCGTTTGCGGAGGACCTGGGGTTTGGACGCGGCGATGTCATTACCGAAATTAACCGCGCCTCCATTTACTCCGTGGACGACTACCGCAAAGCGGTGTCGAAGCTTAAGCCGGGCGATGACATCACCTTCAAGGTTCTTCGCCGCCAGGATGGCGACCGAATGCTGACGCTGTATCTTTCGGGCAAGGTTCCGTCCGACAACCAATAAAGTAAAATAAAGCTGCAACGCGAATAATTAGGCTGCAACACGAAGCAATGAGCATGGACCTTAGGAAGGCAACACATCTGGCTTTGTCGCTGCTGATGACAGCAGGGCTGGGTGTGTTCTCCGATGCGGCGAAAGCGCAAAATTCAACGGCACACAAACCTAAGAGCTCTGCTGCAAGACGTGCATCCCACGGCAAGAAATCCTCGAGGAGATCCAGGCACCGGGACCGCGGACAGAAAGCCCCG
>DATDNK010000280.1:0-10638 GCA_036518275.1 Candidatus Acidiferrum sp. | reverse complement strand
ACTCGTGGAAGCTCCCGAGCGATTCGCCGCCGCCCTGCGTACCTACGGATTCGACGCCACCACCGCGGGCTCCGCGCTCTCCGTGATTGCACCTCCACCGGGAGGAAAATTTCCTGCGCCGGAGAATCTGCGTGCGGCCTACCGCAAACTGCTCTATCTTCCGGTGTATCCTGAAGTCCCTTCGCGGGCCCGGGTGCGGCTCCAGAGCGCTCTCCACGAACTTCAAAAGGAAGGTCCGCACCTGCATGTAATTGATGCGCGCCGCGTCTATTCTGCGCGCGTAGAAGCAATTCATTCGCCGCGCACGATTCCGGCCATTCGCGAAATCCTGGAGCAAGCACGCAAGGAGAGCCGGCAGGTCTGCCTGATGGGTACAACGCACAATCTTGGCGGCCACGCTTTTTCGAACGGTGCTGTCGCACTCGATCTGAGGCGCTTCTGCCGCGTTCTCTCTCTTGATGTTCCCGGCAAACGCATCACCGTGGAAACTGGTATCTCCTGGGACAAAATACAGGAGGCTGTCAATCCCGCGGGACTTGCAGTGAAAGCCATGCAGTCCGACAACAATTTCACCGTGGGCGGCTCTCTTTCAGCGAACGGGCATGGCCGCGATCTACAGTTTTCAGCGGTAATCCAGAGCGCCCTGGGGTTTCGCATCATGCTTGCCGATGGTTCCGTGCTCCATGCCAGCCGGACCGAGAATGCGGAGCTCTTTCGCCTGGCCATCGGTGGCTATGGCATGTTCGGCATCATCCTCGAAGTGGATTTGGAGCTCGTTGAAAACTCCGTGTACCAGCAAAGCTCGGAGATTATCCCAATCGCGGCTTTTCCTGAGTATTTTGCATCACAGGTTCAGGCCGATCCGCACGCAAAGCTTTTCATCGTCCGCCCCTCCATCTCACCGCGCAATTTTCTCGACGACACCATCGTGACCAAATGGAGAGTCACGCAGACGCGTCCCAAGAACATCTTCCGGCTCGACCACGAGCGCAACGTCCGCCGCGACCGCTTCCTCTTCGCTCTCTCGCGCAATTATTCTTGGGGGAAAACGCTTCGCTGGCATGCGGAAAAATTCATCTCTCTTCATCCGTCCGGAGGCGGATTCGTTTCGCGAAACAACGCCATGCGCCCTCCCGTTTCGGCGATCAAAATGTTTGATTATCACTCCCCGGCGGATACCGATGTAATCCAGGAGTTCTTCGTCCCTGTCTCCCGCTTTCTTTCTTTCATGGAATCGGCCCGCGACGTTCTTCGCGAGTCCGGAATGAATCTTTTGGGGTTGACGATTCGCTACGTAAGGCCGGACCCTGAATCTTTCCTTTCTTATGCGCCTCGCGAAGAAGCTCTCGCGGCGGTGCTTTATCTCAATGAACCGCTTTCACGGGAGGGGTGGGCGAAAAGCAACACGCTCACGCAGCGTTTGATACGCCTCGCCATACAAAATGGCGGATCGTTTTACCTCACCTATGTACGCGAAGTGGACGTCGAGGATTTGCGCCGGGCCTATCCCAACATCGACGACTTTTTCCTTCAGAAACACCGGTGGGATCCGGACAACCGCTTTACCAGCCGGTTTTTCGAGTTCTACAAAACACACTTCCTGGCGCGCCGCGCTGTTGCTGGTGGCTGAGCTTTAGCCAACACGGTCAATGCTGATTCGGCTTGGTGAGTGGCGGGTCCGTACGCAACGAAAAGCACTATCTTCCTTTGGGTTTAAACATGCGCGCAGCGGTGCGCGTGACGAACCGTCGGGGAACCAGTCGTTCACCGTGCGCGCCAAGATAATTTCCTAAGCCCGAAATCATGTAACTTTTTCCTTCAGCAAGCGCCTTCAGGCCCGTCCGCGCCACCTTCTGTGCGCTCTCGCCTCCGCGCATGAATTTTTCCTGCCCGGCAACGGCATGAAACTCGGAGTCAGTAGTGCCTGGGCAAAGCGCGCAAACGCGAATGCCGTAGGGCTTCATCTCTTCCGCGAGCCCTTCCGCAAACAGCAGGTCGAACGCCTTGGTCGCCGCATACGTGGAAATATACGGCACAGCTTGGAAAGAGGCCGTCGAGGCGAGAATGAGGATATCGCCGCGGCGTCGCACGACCATGCCTTGCAGGAAAAGATGCGTCAGATGCACCACAGCCGCGCAATTTACTTGAACCATGTCCAGGAGGCGCTGTTTATCAACGGAGGGAAATTCGCCGTACTTGCCGAAGCCGGCGTTGTTGATGAGCAGGTCGATGGCAATTCCCTTGTCGCGTGTCAAAGCGAAAATCTTTTCACGAGCGCCGGGATCGGCTAAATCGGCGGGGAATACTTCGGTTTGAACTTTGTAAGTGGAAGCAAGCCGCTGTGCCAATGCGTCGAGGCGGTCCTTGCGGCGCGCGGTGAGAACCAGATGGGTCCCTCCAACAGCGAGCTCTTCTGCAAGCGCCACACCGATCCCTGCGCTCGCGCCAGTGACGAGCGCCCACTTGCCCTGCCACTCATTGGCCATGCAACCTCCCCATTCCCGCGCCGCTAACCAACTTTCAGTCGACAGATGGTGGATGGACGCTTCTACTTTTCAGGTCGCAAAAACGCGTCTTTAAAGCGCACACTTTCACGTTTGATGCGCTCCATAAGGCGTCGCGCCCAAACAAATTCGACCGCGAGCAAACCCAGCCCCAGGAGAATGACCGGTGTGCCGGGACCTGGCGTGAAAATCATGATAATTCCCAGGAGCAACAGCGTGAACCCGGCGGCGATTAAAAAGATGCGGCGGACTTGCTTGACAGTACGAAGGAGCATAAGTATTAGGGGAAGAGGTTTTCCAGGCGACCTGAACCCTTTCGGGGCTAAAGATGGCGGAGAGGGTGGGATTCGAACCCACGGTACGGTTTCCCGCACGCTCGCTTTCGAGGCGAGTACTTTAAACCACTCAGTCACCTCTCCGCAGCGGTTGCAACATCCATCGTAGCAGAGCCTTGGATTTTTCAGCAACGAATCGACTGATTGTAGTGCGTGAAGATCGATGAGAAAAAGGACAGGGTCCCGCGTTGCGGGCCTGCTAGCGCCTTTCTACGAAGAACGACTGAACGACTGCAGCGCATTCGCCGGCTAGCACCCCGGAAGTGACTTCCACTTGGTGATTCAATCGGGGATCGGACAGCATCTGAAAGCAGGTGCGCACCGCTCCCCCCTTCGGGTCATTTGCGCCATACACCAGCCGCGGGACGCGCGCCTGAATCATCGCCCCAGCGCACATGCTGCAGGGCTCCACGGTAACGTAAAGGGTCGTTCCCGCCAGCCGGTAATTCCCGAGGATGCGCGCTGCTTCGCGCAGAACGATAATTTCGGCATGCGCGGTGGGATCACAATCCCGGATGGTGCGGTTCCCAGACCGCGCGATAATTTTGCCGTTTTGCACCAACACAGCGCCGATCGGGACTTCCTCCGCACTAGCCGCAGAGCGAGCCTCCTGGAGCGCGTCTAGCATGAAAGCAGTATCAGAATCGGTCATCGCTGTGAGAATAACATGCAGCATAGAAAACGCGGAGCCATGGGACATTCCGCAGCAGATTGCTTGACAATTGCGGCCTAGGGAAACAAACTACATCCCATGAGGGAACTCCTCGAGCGGTTGTTTCAAATTGACTTCATCAAGGGCCTCGCCGTCACTTTCCGGATGCAAAATCCAAAGGAAATTGTCACCGAGCAGTACCCGCTGGAGCGGCCCATGGTCGCCGAGCGCTACCGCGGCGCTCCCCGCCTGAATAACAATCCGGAGACCGGCGAAACGCTGTGCATCGGCTGCAATTTGTGCGCCCTGGCGTGCCCGGAGAATCTTATCGTGGTCGGCTGGTTGCGAGACGATGCCACCCGCAGAAAAGTGCTCACTCATTTCACCTACGACACCTCGCGCTGCATGTTTTGCGGCTTATGCGAAGATGCCTGCCCCACCGATGCTCTGGAATTGACGCAAGATTTCGAAATGGCGTACTACACTCGCGAAGGAGCCATCTGGAACCGCCACCGCCTCGAGCAGGGTCCCACACCCGCTCGCTATACCCGTTAAAGATATTGCATGGAACTTCGCAAAGATCCCATCACGCAGAGTTGGGTCATCCTGGGACAAAGAGAAGTCGTTGCGGAGGCGCCGGAGCAGTGCCCTCTGGAGCCGGCAAAGCTCGAAAAAATTCCCGCGATTATAACTTGGCCTGCTTCGGGGGCCTGGCAGGTCCGCGTTGTTCCCCACCCAGAACCCTTGTATCACGTTGAGGGTGATCCAGGGCGCTTAGCCGAAGGCATGTACGACAAGATGGGAGCCCTGGGCGCCCACGAAGTCATCGTGGAGACTCCCCAGCACGACCGGCGATTGTCCCAATTCACTGACGAAGAAATGGAGCGCGTGCTTTGGGTTTGGGCTTCACGCATCGCCGACTTGAAGAAAGATGCGCGCTTCAAATACATCAGCGTGTTCAAGAATCAGGGCGCGCTAGCGGGAGAAGAGTGGCCCCACGCCCACTCTCAGCTAACGGCCACCATCTTTGTTCCTCGCCGCATCAAGTACGAATTGAGTTCAGCCCACGAATGGTTCAAGGACAAAGAGCGATGTATCTTCTGCGATATGGTGCGCCAGGAAGAGAAACAGGGAAAGCGCATTGTGGACGTCCAGGGCGACTATTATGCGCTCTGCCCTTATGCCTCGCGCGTGCCTTACGAGATCTGGTTGCTACACCGCCGCCACAATCATACCTTTGAACAGCCCCGCCCCGGCTCCAACCGGCGGCAGCTAGCGGCGCTGCTCGGAAGGATTTTGCGCCGTCTGGAGAAAGTCGCTCCCGCCTATCATTTGGTGGTCCACACGGCGCCCAGCACCATGAACAAAAAGGGTGAAATGGCAGGCTACTGGAAGACGCTGGCCGATGACTATCACTGGCACATCGAAATTCTGCCCATACTTGAAAAACGCAGCAAATCCTACAGTATTAAAGAAGTTTACTTCAATGCGGAGTTGCCCGAACAAGCGGCCTCCAATTTGCGCGCACTGGACCCGAATTCATGAAGCACGACAGGCACAGCATGAGGGGCGGCATCCTTCTCAAGTCGATCGTCTCGCTGTTCCTCATCACCTTCTGCCTGGCTCTCTATTTCGTTCGCCATCCCATATTCCGTTTTGTGGCGGAATCCTGGGTCATCGAAGATCCTCTCGATAAGGCCGATGCTCTGATTGTCTTGAGCGACGATAATTTTTATGCTGACCGGGCCACGCGCGCCGTACAATTGTTCAGGGAAGGGAAGGCGCCGCTGGTTGTCGCGAGTGGAAGAAGGCTGCGTCCTGGCGCAGGAATCGCTGAGTTGATGGAACACGATTTGGTGGAGCGCGGAGTGCCCAAAGACAGAATTCTGCGCTTCGCGGAAGATGGCGACAACACGCGCGAAGAAGCGGAATCCCTTGCAAAGCTTGCCAAAACAAAAAAATGGCATCAGACCATTGTAGTCACGTCGAATTATCACACTCGCCGCGCGCGATATATCTTCCGGCGAGTTTTTCCACAGGACGTTGAAGTCAGCGTTGCCAGCGCGCGCGATGGCGATTTCGATCCGGAGAATTGGTGGGAGAAGCGCAAGTCCACAAAGTTATTCATGCGCGAAATAGTGGGGATGCTGGATGCGATCTGGGAACTCGGGTATGGAGCTGAGAAATCCACAGCCACTCAAGGAATAGTAGAATCAAGAGGACTAACTCCACAATTCCTAGTGTAGCTGTTCAGGAAACACACTAGATTTGCTATCTGCCATTCTTGTTTACACTCCTTAAGTACTGTAATATGTTCACTCTTCCAAGTCGCGGCTTCCCGACCAGCCCTGCGATGAGCGACTTCGAAAATCCCATTTTCGATGTCGAGGTGTCTGATGTGGAAAAAAGAAGATGCAAAGACTCAACCAGTTGCCGAAAATTCCGCTGCAACTGCGACTTTTGGAACGCCACAGAGCTCTGATTCCTCCAGTTCACTCTCAGGTTCTTCGCGAAGCGCTGCATGCATCGGTCAGGGAATCCGAATTAAGGGCGAGGTAACCGGAACAGAAGATCTGTTTGTAGATGGTCTCGTGGAAGGAAAACTGAACCTCGCAGCAAACTGTTGCCTCACCGTCGGGCCGAACGGCAATGTCAAAGCGGACTTGGTTGCCCGTGAAATTATCGTACGTGGTAGGGTCGAGGGCCGCGTTACAGCCCGGGATAAGTTGCAAATCGGGAGCACTGGTCAGATCACCGGAGAGGTGCAAACCGACCGCCTGACAATCGAGGATGGAGCGATGCTGCGGGGAAAGGTGGAGGCAGGGAAGCAATCGAGCAAACCTGTCGAGACCAAGACCGCTGCGGCCGCCGCGTCCGCAACTACGAGCAAGCCTGCGTCACAATCCGGCACGCTTGACTCCGGCACAGCCGCGAACTAAAGACCGATGAGCTTTCTCCACAAACTTGGGATCGGGGTTGGCAACACGGAGAGTATCCGCCGCGAGGTCTCAGGGCCGATTCATCTGACCTCTCGAGCGCGAACTCCCGGGGGTAGTGTTCCTCCCGCTGCGGGATCCACGCGTGCTCCTGTCCAATTGGAATCCAACCGGCTCTCCAATGGCTTGAAGGAATTGTTGTGGAATCTGGATGGCTTGGAACGCGGCGCACTCCTCGATCTCGGTCCCGCCTGGCAGACCACGTTGAGTTTCTTTATCGAGCGCGGGTTCAAAGTGTCCTCAGAAGACATCCTTCGAGCCTGGAAGGCGTTTTTGAGTGAAGAAGAACGGCGCTTGCGGGAAGATTTCGCTGCCGGCGAATCGCTTGAGATGACCCCCAGCGCGCGGGCCACCCGCTTCCTAAAGGATAATTTGCAGTACCCGCGTAGTTCCTTCGATGCCGTCCTCCTCTGGGATCTTTTGGATTATCTTGAGCAGGCTCTGGTGAAGCAAGTTGTTGTGAACATAACCGAGCTGCTGCGGCCCGGCGGGGTAGTCTTTGCGATGTTCCATAGCAAGAGGCCGGAAGGCTTCCAGCGCTACCGGGTGCTGGACTCGAGTACCTTGCAAATGGTTCCGACCGCGATCATCTGCCCGGCGCAGCGCGTTTATCAAAACAGAGAAATCCAGGATCTCTTTGGCCGCTACCGAACCATGAAATCCTTTGTCGGCCGCGATCAGCTGCGCGAAACTCTTTTTGTCAAATAAAGCAACACACCTTTGGCCAAGTTCCACTCTGAAACTGACAAGTGATTTGTGGATTCGCAAAGTTTTCTCTTGCATCCAGCAATTTCGAGGAGTACAAGCAGGGTGTGAGCTCAATGAGCTCCGGAGGGAATATGACTCCACCGGGCTTAGAGCTGCACCAAAGCTGAACGCACCACTTTTGCGGTGCGCGTCGCTCGAGAAAGATGCCTGCAGTTTGCGCTCTCTTGAAGCGACTGAGTAATTTGACAAGATGGGGAGCCGCCAGGCTCCCCTTCTTGTTTTCAGACCGAGTTTGCAGATCAGTGTTTGGATCGAGCTTTGTGGTGGTGATGACTTCCAGTCGTATTGTTGCGCCGGTGTCGGTGACGGCTGTGGGTGGACGGCTGGCTCGAACTTGAAGCTTGTGGTTTGACGGCTGCTGCCCTTGTGGTGGACTGGCTTGCTGTTGCTCGATGCGCGGGCAGCAGAGCCAGAGTTCCCGCAAGAAACAGAAGATTCAAAGCAAACCTCATCAGTTCTCTCCTTGTTGCTGAAAATCCCCTGCGCGGATATTTAGTCATAAGATACTTACCAAGTCGAGAAGTATCTGCGGAAATCCTTCACTCCAACGAAAGTTTGAGATAAACGCCTGGGAGTTCTGCCTTGGGACGGCGGTTGTTCTATTGCAGAGCCGCTTGTAGGCTGCGATCCTTCAATTGCCCAACTTGACCTGTTCGAGCCAGCGGATGGCATCGCGCTGATTGGCAATAATCTGCGCCTGCCAGACCAGAGCAATGGACATGGCGCTCATTACCAGAAGGCAGAGGATCAGGGCGATTCCAATGTTGGACTCGCGAATCTCACTACGAAGCATGCGGCGGATCCATTCCATAGTTTGGGTTCTCCTAGTACTCTTCTGCTCTTCAAATCGACGGTAACTTGGGGACGGCGCCGCCTGTCGGCAAGAATCGAGCAATCGGAGCGCCACACGCAGGTCTTCTCTCAAGACCCTATCTCCTAGAAAACGCTTCGTTTGTTTGAAGTCAGAAAATATCTTTCCTCGCGCGCAAAAATCTGGTGTGCAAACTTACTCGCTTGTTTTGCAACTCTTTTTCTCTCACCTAAGACTTCGGAACGATGCTCTCCAATACCTGCTCCCAAGGCTCAGGCGAGAGCAGTTGGACTTCCCGCGCACGGGGATAACAATGTTTGTTTGCCGCCGACCCTGGCGCCCCATCCGCTAACAAAATGCTCCGGTCGCAAAAAGGGAACAGGCTTGGAGCAAGCTCCACCGTTGCGACCGCCACAGAATGAGCATGGTACCGAAGCGCCCGGTCATACAGCCTTGACAGCGCGGCAATGCAATGCTGGATGCTGGCGCCAATGGCTACCGACCACAAGACGCCATGCTGTCGAAACTCCATCCCGCGCTTACGGCCATCCGCCAGGAATCGATCGGTTTGTGCTTGCGAGCCTCCTGCAAAAAAGAAAACCTCATCAAAATCGCGCTGCCGGGCCAATTCTGCTTCCCGCGGAGGCAAACCCGTGTTCTGCGCGAGCTCACGCATCGACAGCGATCGCAAGGTCACAATGGGCACTTCCGTCTCTTGCGAAAGTGATTCCAGTTCCTCTGAGGCGGCTGGCAGGGGCTCTGCGAAGGGAATGCAAGTAAACCGGCCCAGCCGCAGCGTCGGGGCCTTACGAGACCGGGAGTCAACGGAACCTGGGCGCAAGTGGAAATAATCCTCAGGAAGATAGACGCCGCAGCCGTCCTCGGCAACAAACGGGTGAGCGTGGCCGAGTTTTCGCCGTGGCTCGTCGAATTGGAGGCGCGAGCGGCTCGTCAACCACACCGCTGGTATTCCCGCGTTGTCCAGCGCGGCCGTGAATTCTTCAAATCCGCTGACGCCTTTTCCACGTGCAGGGAGCAGGCTGTCTACGGCGATATAAAGCACGCTGGAGGTTTGTCGCAAACGAATCTCCGCTATCGGAACGTTCATTTTAGCGGAATTGGAAGATGATTCTCAGCGGAAGGAACAAAAAAAGAAAAGCGGGCAGATATCTCTGCCCGCTTTTCGCACCCTCGGCTCAGTCAGCCAAGGCTTTCTCTTGTTTTAGTTTCCTGACTTCGTCGCGGCGGGCGTTGCTTCCGCATTCGCCTTCGGGATGCTCACGTAGCCGCTGATGGTGTTCTTCCCAATCTTATTGACGACCACCTCTTCGGGAATGTGCGTGCCGGAGAGATAGAAGAAGATGGGCTCATTGGCGGCGCGGTTTTTCTTCTCGAAGCGCTTGTCTTCCACGACCAAGGCCATGTTGAACTGGTTGTGCTTCTCGTTGACGCCGCGCAGTTCAATCGTCACATTGGCGACTTTCTGCGGACGGCCCCTGCCGGTGATGGTGAACTCGGTGTAGTCGCGCTCACCCAGGCGGCGAAGCTGGTCAATTTCATCGTGGTTGCGAGCGATCAAAGTCCCCATCTCGCTCTTGGCCATTTTCAGGTCTTCGCGGGTGGTGTCGAGATCGGTCCGCACGCCCACAACTTTGGTATCCACCGTCTTGACATCGTCGCTGGACGCCTTCGTGGCCAACTCGGAATGCACGGAGGTGTCGAGCGCCGTCACCTTTTGGTTGGTCTCGTCGTTCAATTTGGCCGCTTCCGTACGAGCCTTCTTCAGTTGCCCCTGCGTGATCTTCAGCTTGTCGGTGACAACCTTCAGATCGCCTTGGAGATCCGTATTCGCCTTTTCATCCTGCGCCAAACGATCCTTCAGAGAAGACATATCCTGCTGAATCGACTGCTGGGTCGACTTGAGCTGCGTCGCTACATTCTGCTGCGTGCTATCCAGCTTGGACGATGCGCTCCAGCCAAACGCCAGTCCAGCCAGGGCAATCAACCCGAGGACAACAATCGCGGGAAGCTGCCAGGAAGAGCCGCCTTTTACATCCGATATAATCTGATCTTCTGACATATGTTTTCTTTCTCTCCTCGCCCCGAATAGGGCACTGCCGTCTTAACCCGGCCTTTCTTAGCGATAATGCATTCCTGGAACCAAAGGTGAGCCGCTCGCAGGCAGCTTAACTGATAGATGAAATGAGGGTTGCCCAGCGGAATCCAACGCCATCCCAGTACTAGTCCTGGGAAAGTTTACGCAAACACGCAGCGCAGAGCGGATTTTTTGCTTGCCAGGACTTTAGTAACACGAATACCAATGTTCCCGTAGGGGCAATGCCGTGCCCGCCTTCGTTCTTTGAGTCCGACCTCCCTCCAGACGGCCAACGACTTCCTGGTGGGCTGCGCATACGCCGAACTGAGGCGCATGTCAGGCGGGTGTGCCACTTTCTTCTCTTTCCTGATTCCTGGGCGATGGGAGTACGTAGACCTTCTAGTTTGTCGCTACTCTAAAAATACGAGGGTGCCCTTCGCTCTTATCGAGGGGCACCCTCGTCTTATCACTTCACCG
>DATDNK010000279.1:0-16284 GCA_036518275.1 Candidatus Acidiferrum sp. | reverse complement strand
TTGTCGTAGGGAACATTTCTTCGCCGGCGCAGCACGCCGCGAATTTCGTCTTCGGCTTCGGCCATGCGGCCCGGATACGCTACGGCCCCGATCAAGTTTTCGTCGTCCATGGGCCGGTGCTTTTGATACGTGCGGTAAGGCACGAGAATAGCCTTCTCTGTCTGGTCGCCTTTCATCAAATTTCCTTTGCGGCGGGCCATCACTCCGATGACCTGGTACGACACGCCATCCACAAGAATGGCTTTGCCGAGAGGCTCTTCGTCCGGAAACAGAGCTTTTGCCAGGTCCGGGCCAATGAGCGCCACTTCGGAGCGGTGAAGGTTTTCCGCCGCCGTGAGGTAGCGCCCGCGCTCCGCTCGCGAATTAAAAACGATTTCGTCTTCCGGCAGCACTCCGTGATAATCCACTCCGGCCACTTCTTTGTTCTTGTAGCGCGCAGTTTGAATCCGGCCGCGCCCGGTTTCGTCGATACGTGGGAGCACCGCGGCGGAAACCGCTTGCACGTCCGGGCAGAGTTCTCCAATTGCCTTGGCGTCTTCCAGCGTCAGCGGCTTGCGCGCCAGCTCCTCACGGGACAAACGTCCCGACGTGTGGATCCCCGGATCGAATTTGAAAATGAAAAAAGTATTTGGTCCAAAGTCGCTCAAGAACGCATTCATATCGCTGTAAACGCCAACCAGGATAGCTACTACCGAAAGCAGCGCGGTGATTCCGATGACCACTCCCAGCACGGTAAGGAAGGAACGCATTTTGTTCTCGCGTAACGTGGTCAGCGCCATCTGCGCGTTCTCTCCGAGTTGCATGTGCGCTGTGATTTTCAAGTGCACTAAACCTCTTGCCGCAGCGCTTCGATTGGTTGCAATCCCGCCGCCTTCTTTGCAGGGTACACGCCGAAGAAAATTCCAACCGCCGCGGAGATCGCTTCCGCGAGCAAGACTGCCACGATGGGCACGTTCATAGGAACCGAAGTCGTCGCTCTGGTCAGTACGGCAATTCCGTATGCCACAGCTACGCCGATTGCTCCGCCTACCGCGGACATCACCGCCGCTTCAATCAGGAATTGCAGCAGGATGTCTCCACGCTGTGCGCCCATCGCCTTGCGAATCCCAATCTCCCGCGTCCGTTCCGTGACCGTCGCCAGCATCACGTTCATGATCACCACGCCTCCAATGACCAGAAATACGGAGACGACGCCGACCATCGCCGTTGCGATCACTCCGGTCAGATTTTTCCAGAGTTGCATGAGCGTCGCGGAATCCAGAATCCCGAAATTGTCCGGCTCGTTGGGCTTCAGGTGCCGCCGCGCGCGCATGATGGCCCGCGCCTCATCCTGCGTCCGCTCCATCCAGTCCGGACCACTCGCCTGGATGTTCACCCAAATCGTTTCGTTCGTTCCGTACATCTTGAAGTACGTTTGAATGGGAATGTACGCGAAGTTGTCTTGCGATTGGCCGAAGGCGGTTCCAATCGCCTTGGCGACGCCTACAACCTGGAATGGCCGTCCATCGATCAGGACCTCATGTCCGATGGGGTCCATATTCGGGAAGAGTTTTGTTGCCAGATCGTTGCCGATCATGGTTACAGGCGCGCGGCTCTGATCGTCGCCTTCAGAAATGTAACGCCCGTCGCGGGGTGTCTCAATGTCAATGTCCACCATGTTGGCGGTGACGCCACGAATGTTGGTGTCATCGAGCCCTTGCGAGCCTGCTCGCGTTTTTCCGTTCGCGCGCTGTTCCACGCCCACGCGCAGAGGCAGCTTCATGTTGTCGCGTAGCGCCTGGTAGTCCTCCCAAGTCACCTTTTTGTTGCGGCGTTCCGCCTTGACCAACTCCTGCATGTCGGTAATTAGCGGGAAGCGCGTCAGCAGAAAGACGTTCGAGCCGAGATTGGCCACGCGATCGGCGATGTATTTGTTCACTCCGGAAATCAGGGAAATCACGACGATCAGCGTGGAAACCGAGAGGATGATGCCCAGCAACATCAGGAAGGAGCGCATCTTGTGCTGGTGCAACGTCTCCAGCGCAACGCCCACTGGCTCGCGAAACAGCACGCCACGCTTCAACACGCCCCGCTTCATGCGAACACACGCTCTCTGCTTATTTTACGCCCAAACCAGCGGCATTGTTTCGCCCTGCCTGGTATTCCGAGGAGTACTTACGGAAAGACACTGCTGGCAAGAAGACGCTTCAGATTTGCTTCCAAGAGGAAAGGGCGACAGCAGTCCCACACTGCTGCCGCCTCTCCCTTTACCGGACTTTTTAGGCTTCGGTCCGAACCCGCGTGAAGGCGTTATAGAGCAACGAGAGCACCAGTCCGAAAATCCCTCCGTCAATGAGCCCTTCGATGGTGCCGATCGCCAGGCTGCCGGCCGTTCCCCCGGAGTGAAATCCCGGATAAACGGAACTCGTCATCTGCAGGAAGTTCACTCCGTAGCTGGGATCCGCCATGTGAATGAGTCCCACGCAAAGGATGGACGCCCCCCACAATAACCCTCCGGCGATGGTCATACCTTTCACAGAAAGTCGCGTTGTGATTCCTCCTTCGGGCCTTTCGAAATTCTTCTGCGGCCCAATTTCCTTCCGTCAAGATTCATTTGCCTACGGGATTTGTATGGGCTTGTGCGACGCTGACGGAAGTCTTTGCTGCCCCTTCCACGCGCTTCAAGCTCGGTTCCTTGCGTGCCCAGAGGATTCGCGCATCGGGAGCATCGTCGGGATAGGCTTCTGCGGACTGCTGTCCCTGTGGCTCGAGGACAATGTCCACGCGTCGGTTGTAAGCCAGCCAGGTGGCCTTCTTGTCGCGCTTCATCCATTTCTCCGGCTTATGCGGATTCTTGGCCTGAAGCATTTCCACTTTCTTCCTGTCCAATTGCTGTTCCTTGCCCATGGCGCGCGTTGAGATGATGTTGACGGACAATCCATGCGCCACCAGATAGTCCTTCACGGCTTCTGCGCGCCGCTCGGTTAGCGCTCTGTTGTATTTCCTCGAGCCGCGAACGTCGGCGTGCGCCACCAACGTCAGCCTGGCTTTCTTCTCATACTGCGTATAGCTCTGAAAGTTGGTCGCGAGATTGGCAAGAACGCGCTCTTCGCTGCCCACCAGGCCCACTTTCGGATGCTTTCGCCGTGGATAATCCGTCGGATAAAACACGCTCGCGATCGTAATCGGAGGCGGGGGGTCGATAGAGCCGGTCACGTGCAGCGTGGCCGTCTGGGTCGAGGTTCCGCCGCAAGCGTTGCTGGCCGTCAGCGTGTAGGTAATGTTCTCGTTGACTGGCCCGACAGTGGTTTGCTTCGGCTTGGCTTCAATGGTTTCGCTTCCCGTCATCGCGTGACTGTTAATGGGCTCGACCATCACCGAATTTGCATCGGAAACGGACCAGTTCAGGGTAGTTGAGCCGTCCTCCACGACCTTGTCGCCCACCTGGTGATAGCGCACGTCGGGTTGGCTCAGAGAAATCGTTGCCTTGGGCTGGCTATTCACATCCACGGTCACATCCTGCGTGGCTTTGCCGCCCGGACCCATGGCGGTCAACTCGTACGTTGTGGTTTTCGTCGGGCTAACGGAGCGGTCCCCTTGTGCCTGAACATCCCCGAGATTGGTGATCGATATGCTCGCAGCATCCGCAGTCTTCCAATTCAGATTGGTAGGCTGCCCGCAGTCGAGACTCGTGTTCTGCGCAGAAAGCTGCGCGGTGACGGGGGAGATAGGCACCGTCGCGCTTGCAATGCCCGCGTGGAAGCGCGGCTGCGGTCCCATGTTTAAGCCCTGTTTCCAGTCTTTGGTCGTGATGGCCCCATTGCGGTCCAGGTGCACGGTTACTTGCTGACCGGCCTTGGCCGTCACCTGCCCGGACCAGATCGTATTGCCTTCGCGCGTCACGGTTACTTGGTAGGTTCCCGGCTTCACCAGCAGCCGCTGGTGCCAGATCCAGTTCCAGTCAAATTCATCCACATGGCCCACAAAATAGTCGGGGGTAGTGCCGTTTAGTAGCACGGCAGCCCGGGGATCACCCTTGAATTCGATGTTTGCAAACGGCCCGGAAACTTTGTCCCCGGAAGGCTGCAAGGTAACGTCTAAGTTGGTTTTCTTGCCGCTTTCGATTTGAATGTCCTGAACCTTATCTATGTACCCGTAGTTGTAAACGCCGACTCTATGAGAACCGGCGGACAGCTCGATGGTCTGGCTGCCGTCGCGGATGGCTTTGCCATCCACAAACACGTAAGCCTGTTTCGGGCTGACGTGGATATGCAATTTGCCGCTATTCGTCGAGGACTGCGCAAAAACAGGCGCCGCCTGAAACAGCAGGGCGGCGAAAGAAAAGATTGCCACTAAAAGGACCAGCCTCATTCGCATTTTTTGGATTCTCCTTCCCTGATTGTCACCTGGAAAGCCAACCGTACGGCGGCGAGCGTGGGAGCAGGTCGAAGAGCAGGGACTCGGCGGCCCGGGCCGCGCCCTTGGCCAGCCACGGCGGCAGCCCAGGCGCGCATGCACGCCTAATATATCGTGATGCGATATAATTGCCAAGGGTTGCGCAGGGATTTATATCGTAGTGCGATATAAATAATCAACGGCGTTGCGCAGCCCGGGAAGGGGGCCTTTACCTGCAACGCTGCCGAGGGCCTGCTCACTTGCGCTTTGCGTTGGCGTAGGCTTCCGCGCCCAGAAAGTGCAGCGACACGTACGGCTCGTCGCCTACGACCCAGCTGTCGTGCCCCGGCGCAATGTAGAACACGTCCCCTGCCTTCATTTCGATCACCCGGCCATCGTCCATTGCTGCTGTGGCGCATCCGCTTAGCACCATGCCGACATGCTCCACGGTGCAGCTTTTTGCCCCGCTGGCTTTTCCCACGTGCGCCGACCATTTCCATCCCGGCTCGTACGTCGCGCGGCCGATGGTCATGCCGCCCAGCTTCACCACCTCAAATCTTCCTTTTTCAAACGTCCGCACTTCGTCCGGCCTCTCAAACCGCTTCAGAATCAATTCGAACATGGGCGTCTCCTTTGGCATCGAGCAAAGCATCTCATTTCCAAACGCACTCATTAGAAAAGACTCGCCTCCGCAAAGTGACATCCAAATTGGAATCTATTTCCAAGCAACCATCCCAGCGCGCAGACAATTTGGAACGGCATTCAGTTGGTTTTGGACGATTGTGGCCGTTAATCAACTGCTGTCCGTTGGACTTAGGTTTTACGTAGAATCATGCAATGGGCGTCAAACTGATTGGCGAACCATGGTGGGTCAACCTGCTCGTGCTGATCCCACTACTGGCCTACTTTTCGTGGAGGCGAAGCGGCGTCTCGCTCTCTTGGAAGCAATTGCTCGCTAGCGGGGTATTCGCGACGGCATTCGGCTTTGTCGAAGCCGTAGTCGTGGCTTACCTTCGCGCGGCCGTCGGATTGCTCCCCGGCTACCAGGGAACACTGGCCGATGTCATGCGCAGGTCGGGCGAGTTTTACCAGCAATCGCAAGCGATAACGCAATTCCCGCAGAGTCTGCTCACTCTCGAAGTGCTACGGGAGGCCGCCACGATTCTGATGCTGTTCAGCGTTGCGGTTCTCACCGGAGCAAAGACCAAATCTCGGTTTGCGGCGTTCATTTGGACTTTCGCCATTTGGGACATCATCTATTACGCCGCGCTTTGGGCTACCGTGCGCTGGCCTCTATCGCTCCGCGATTCGGATGTTTTGTTTCTGATTCCGCGGCCGTGGATTGCGCCAGTATGGTTTCCGCTTCTTGTCAGCCTTCTCGCCATCCTCGCGGTGCTCTCGGCGCGCACGGCTCCGTCAAAGAATGAATCAGGCGGCTAGAAGAGGTGCAATGTCCCGCAAAACGCATCCCTGGGGTGTTCCGCCGTGGACCGTGAATTTTCGTCCCAAGCCCTGCTCACTCCCGGACCAGGTGGATTTCGCTGTCGTTGGTGGCGGCTTCACGGGACTCTCAGCGGCAGCGTGCTTGCGTAGGCTGGCCCCCAAAAAATCCGTGATCGTACTCGAAGCAGCTTCGCTTGGCGAAGGCGCGAGCGGGCGCACCGGCGGCCTGGCGCTGGCGGAAACTGCAGCCGGGCCGCTTTCCGGACTCGGCGACGTGCTCGCGGGCTACAAAAAAATTCTGCGCAGTCTTCGCATCGATGGCCGTTTGGAGCTTCCCGGCGTCTGGGAATTGGGCCGCTCGAATCCCGAGAAGAATTCGCCGATCTGCTGGGACGATTCCGGCGCCTTGCAAGTTGTCCGCACAGTCCCCGGCGGCGCCGTTGATCCCGGCAAAGTTGTTGCCGGGCTGGCACGTGCTGCCGAGACCGCCGGGGCGCAAATTTTCGAGCATGCCCGCGTGGAGGCGATGGAATTCTCGAGCCCGCCTCGCCTCCGCGTTTGGCACGGCATCCGAGGGCGCCTGCAAACGAAAGAACTTCGCGCTGGCAAGGTCCTTTTCGCCACCAACGCTTTCTCGCTCGCGCTTCCTGGCTTGCTAGGCATTACTCAGCCGAAGCTGACTTTAGCGCTTGCCACCTCACCGCTGTCGCGCACCCAGCTCAAGGCCATCGGACTCTCTTCGCGTCACCCGTTCTACACTGTCGATCTTCCGTACCTGTGGGGGCGTCTGCTCGAATCCAACGGCATTGTTTTCGGTGCCGGACTTGTCCCTGCGCCAAGTTCCATCGCCGCGCTTTTTGGCCGTCCCGTCAAGAAACACGCTCGGCCATTACCCGCACCGAACTTGTACCGTTTCGATGTGCGCAAAGGCGAAGCCGCGGAGCGTTTCCGCTGGCTCGAAGACCGCGTGCGCCATTTGCATCCCGCGCTTAAGTCCGTCCGCATCACGCACCGCTGGGCTGGGCCGATTCTTCTCACAGAAGGGATGCATCCGATCTTTCGACGCCATCCGCGCAGCAAAAACGTTCTGATTCTTGGCGGATACAGCGGCCACGGCGTCGCCCTCTCCGTTTACCTTGGCCAATGGGCCGCCGAAGCAATGCTCGGTCGTCGGCCGCTCCCTTCTTGGCGTTAACGCTCTCTTTCTTTACCACCTGCTTCGTTCGTGTAGTGCTACAATGCGCGGCGCTCGACTGAGGGGGTAAAACATGAACAAGATAATCCGGCTTGCGATGGCGTTTGGACTGGCAGCAACGGCGATGTTGCTGAGCCGGTCAGCGTCCGCCCAGCAGCAGGATTTTTCCAAAGTGGAGATCAAGGTCACCAAAGTTTCCGGAAACATTTATATGCTGGAGGGCGCTGGCGGAAACATTGCCGCGTCCGTAGGCGAAGACGGCATTGTGATTGTGGACGACCAGTTCGCGCCGCTGGCGGAAAAAATTCAGGCAGCCCTGAAAAATATCGGCGTCACCGACAAGCCGGTGCGCTTCGTCATCAACACCCACTATCACGGCGACCACACCGGCGGCAATGAGCCGTTCAGCAACGCGGGTTCCACGCTGATCGCCCACGATAACGTGCGCAAGCGCCTGGAGACCGGCGGCACGGCCGGCAACGGCGGGTCCATCAAGCTGGAGCAAAAGCCTGCAACCAAGGCGGCGCTGCCGATTATCACTTTCCAGCACGACGTGACCGTGCACCTCAATGGCGAGGATATTCGCGCGATGCATTTTCCTTCGGGACACACCGACGGCGACTCCATCATTTTCTTCCCAAAAAACAACGTCGTGCACATGGGAGACGATTTCGTGCGCTACGGGTTTCCGTTTATTGACGTCGCCAGCGGCGGCAGCGTGCAGGGCATCATCGCCGCTTGCGAGAAGGTTGCGGCGGAGTTACCCGCTGACGTGAAGGTGATTCCCGGGCATGGCGCCCTTTCCAACATGGAAGACGTGAAAGCGTTCACGAAAATGCTGAAAGAAACGTCTGCAGTAGTGCAGAAGGCCCTCGACCAGCACAAAACACTGGACCAGATGAAACAGGGGAAGATTCTCGCCCCCTGGGATAAGTTTTCCGGCGGCTTCATCAACTCCGACGCGTACATCGAAACGCTCTACAATTCGCTCACCGGACACAAGGGCGAATTCCTCAAACACAACTGATTCCGAAAATAGAATCGCTCCGCATAGGTGGCGTCTTTCAATCGCGCACCGCTTCATTTTCAATTTTCCAATTTCTATTTTCCCGTTTGATTCACGGCTTGGCGTTAGGCGAGAAAAACCCGATGGGCAGATCGCGCGCGGTGCGCAAGCCCGCCGGCGCGTCTAGAATTACGGGAATCGAGTTCACAACAACTGAGGCCGTAGCAATGTCGCCATGCGTGCCGCCCGGAATCGTGAGGTTGATGTTCGGATGGCCGGTCAGCGTGATCGTGTCGGCGGGATCTTTGGCGCCAACGTACATTTGTAATTCCAGATAAACAAGCTCCTTGCCCTCCTTAGAAAACCCGCGCCCGATTTGATGAACTCCGGCGGCCTGTCCCCTCTCGACAGTCAGGTATTCGGTCTGTACCCGGTCCGTTGCCACTTTTGGCTCGATCGTTTCCGTGATGCTTTCGACCGGCAAACTCAAGGTGTCCGCGACCATGGCAACGGACTCGGGCAATCCAACGTGCTTGATCACGCCGGCTTGCACTTGTGCGCGAAATTCTTCCACGGTCATACCCGCGCCGATTTTTTTCTGTAGGGGCAGCCGGCGTTTTGAAGCGTCCACGATGCGCAGTGCCTTGACGTGTTCGATGCGCTGCGCAACCGCTGCCAGCGTCACCACCAGCTTATCCATCACGAATCCGGGATTTACTCCCGTGCCCACCAACGCCACGCCCCATTCCTTGGCCGCGGCATCCAGCTTGGCAGCGAGTTCGGGATGCGTTCGAAATGGGTACGACAATTCCTCGCAGGTCGAAACGACGCACGACTGCGCTTCGAGACAGGCGAGCAATTGATCCATCACTTTCGCGAGCGAGGAAGAAGTGGAGTGAATCACTACGTCTGGATTTAAGTCGAGGGCTTCTTTCGCATCGGCGAAAACCTTGGCGCCCCACGGCGCGTCCGCCGCGCCGGCGACTTCTCCCAGGTCGCGTCCGGCCTTGGCCGGATCCAGATCGACCGCGCCGATAATTTCAATGGCCGCCTTTTCGCGCATTAATTTTGCGATGGATGCGCCGATGGGGCCGACACCATATTGGATGGCGCGAATCTTCTTTTTCACAAATGTCTCCGTACTGATGCGGCGCGACCGCCCACCGCCTATTTGGGCTGCTAGAGAAACCCTTACAATAGTGGATTTCGCGCGCGCATTCAACGGAGAAGCGTGACGCCAAGAGGTCCGTGGCCGCATCGCTTTTCGGCAGGCGCTCACCTGTTCAGGCGGCTAACGGTCGCCCATCGTCGCAGGCTTGTTGCAGCGCCCTGAATTTGATGCCGTCAGTGAAGTGAAGTTCCCGGAGACATTGCTCCGTGGGAGATCGCGAAACTGTCCCTTCCCATCACGGAAGCTTAGAGAGAAATAGCCTCCACTTATTTCCGGCTTGGGTCGTCTTCCGGATGGACGTAGTTGAACTGAAAGGGAGCCTGGCCGTGGACCTGCACGATGGTTTCCCCGGACGCCATTGCGTAATGGTGCATGTCGGGATCGAGAAACGCGAAGCTCCCGGCAGGGAACGCTTTCATCTTGTCCGCTTCGAAAGTATCTCCCATCCCCACCTTGAACTTTCCAGAGATGATCGTCACGTTTTCCCGCAGCGGGTGCCAATGAGGCGCGATGCGGAACCCGTCGGGCATCTTCAGGCGAATTGTGTAATCGCCGCTGGAGCCGGTCGGATCGCCCTCGAGTACTGCGAACTGCGCGCCTGGTTGCACAACGGGTGGCGCCGGACCCCAGGGAATGGTGTCCGGGGTGACCGCGTTCGTTTCGTGCGCATCAGCGACAAAGTTGTCGCCGAAAAACGCTCGCCCACAAGCCAAAATCCCCGTAATTGCTATTGCGTATAACAAGAATATTTTCATAGCTGAGCCTCCTTTGACTCAGAAGAAAGCTTTCAGTTGCAGTTCGGCGGGTTCGCTGGATAAACGCCGCCGGACTTAAACGCAGGGCTGAACTCGGCGATCCCGTCGCTCTTGGGGAATACTGTCGCCCACCAAATCACGGCGACATCGTTACCAGTATTGGTAACGGTATGCACGAGAGCGGGGGGCTCGACAAAAGCATTCCCCGCTGTCACTTCTTCTGACGCGCACTGATTGAGCCCTGCAGCGTGCTGCTCGGTTAGAGTGCCGCGCTCGAGAATGACGTAGCTGGTTCCTTTGTGGTAATGCCACGGGATTGTATCGCCCGGCTTCATTGTGAATGCCTGAATCTGGACGCTGCCGGGTATCGGATGACCCGGACCGAAGCCGCCAAAGTCATAGCTCGCAATGGTTCCTATCGTGAAAGCGAAGCCCGTGAGCGCTGCTGCTGAACCAGCCAGTAGGGTCACGAGACCCAACGTAATACCTACGGAAACTAAGATCTTTCCTTTTCGAGACATGTGACGGACTCCTTTCGATGAAGTAGTAACAACTGGATATCGAAAAGCGCCGTCATGATGAGCCGCGCACAGAAGCTTTTCCATGAATGGGGCATACTGCTTATCTATTTTTTTTATATCGTCGCAAGTTATTGATTCTTAGTGGATTTAGTGCATAATAAGCCGCCAAGAGCAGTCCATGCCTCGCAGAAAGCCTTCATCCAACGATATCGAGCTGGACCTTGGGCGGTACGAGCTCAGGCGCCTGGGGCGCCGAGTGAAGCTCGAGAAAAAGCCCATGGACTTGCTGATTTATCTGGTGAGTCGCCGGGAACAACTTGTGTCCCGTAAAGACATCGTCGCAAAACTTTGGCGCTCGGATCTATTTGTCGATATCGAAACCAACATCAACAACATCGTGCGAAAAATTCGCGCGGCTCTGGGTGACGATTCTGCCAAACCGCGTTTTCTGGAAACTGTCGTAGGCAAAGGATACCGATTTATCGGACCCCTGCGTGTGATTGACGCGTGCTATCCGCAATCTGATCGTGCGTCCGAAGCCGTCAGCGAAGTCAACCTGGAAAAAGTGGGAGGGCGAGCCGAGCGGTCTTCGCTGGCGGTTTTGCCACTGATGCTCGTGGGGAGCACTACGGATGATCAGGGGATGTGCCTCGGATTTGCGGACGCTCTGGTTACGCGTCTTGCAAATCTGCCAGGCGTAGACGTCCTCCCAACTTCCGCAGTTCTAAACGTGCAGGTCGAGGCGGGAGCCACGGAGACTGCTTCCCGCCTGGGCGTACGTTTTGTCGTGCGAGGCGCCCTTCAGATGTCGAAAGGTATGTGGCACCTCTCCGTGGAAGTGTTTGACGCTCAGAAGCAGGGCGCTTGCTTCGCACGGAAATGCCATGTGGAACTAAACCGCCTCTCCGACCTTGAGGACGAAATTGCGAAGCAAATCGCCGCTGCATTGAACCGGCCGCTCGGTCCGGCGGTTGCACAGCGGCGTCCTCGCTATAGCAAAGATCCTATGGCCTATGCCGCGTACATGCAGGGATACCGGCTCAGTTCCTGCGGCGATCCCGCGCTGCTCGAAGAGGCCGCTCAGCACCTGCTCCATGCGGTCGCTCGAGATCCCGGTTTCTCCCTGGCGCATGCCGCCCTTTCTCTGGCATGTGCGACTCGGCATTATGAACTTGATCCCACCAGCGCGTGGTTGGGAAAGGCGGAGTTTCATTGCCGCCGTGCGCTGGAACTGGATCCCGATTTGCCCGAGGCGCACGTGGCTAATGCATTTCTTCTGTGGGGACCGTCAAAAAACTTCCAACACATTGAAGCAATTGCCGAACTCAAACGAGCGCTGGCTCTGCAGAGCAATCAGCCCCACGCTTACAACCGCCTGGGCTCGATCCTGGCCCACATCGGGCTGCTTGATCACGCGCGCGAAATGTATGAGAGAGGACGGCCATTTGATCCTGGAAAGCGAGTCAGTCACAGCATCGTGCATGTCTACATTTGGAACCAGGAATACGACGCGGCGCGAGAGGAGCTTCAAGCGTGGCGCGCTGAGAATCCGGGCAATAAGTATCCCATTTACTATGCGCCACAGCCGGCCATAATGACTGGGGATTGGAAAGAGGCAAAGACTCTGCTGGATGAAGCAGTCCGGCTCTTGCCTGACGAGCCGCTCATCATTAGTTTGCAGGGGGTTTATCATGCCTTGACCGGGAAAGAAGGAAGGGCGCTGGACTGCCTGGCTAAGGCTTGTGCCAGCCCGAAATCCTTTGGACATGCACACCACACTTACTATCAAATCGCATGCATACTTGCCTTGTTGGGGAACTTGCAGCCTGCTTTTGAGTGGCTGGAACGCAGTGTCAGCGCTGGATTCGCGTGCTGGCCCTTTTTTCTGAAGGACCACTGTCTGAAAAATCTGCGAGGCATGCCAGAGTTTGATGTGCTCGTTAGTTCGTTGCAAGCCAAGTATCCCGACCATCTCGGACTGCTCTAGCTAGGCGTCCCATCAAATGAAACAAAAAGCCACGCTTTCTCCACAACCACGAAACTTTGGATCTAACTTCCAGCGCAGATGACCGAGAATGGGGCAGGAACATTGCCCGCGCGGACACTGCGCTGCATAATGACACGGACCCTTTGAGTCGTCGGAGGAGACGGACATGCCCGCCAAAAAGTTAAGCGAACCGGAAATCGCAGCCATGCTACCCAAGGCAAAGGGCTGGAGCGTGGTGAACGGCAAACTGCACCGGGAATTTGCTTGCAAGGATTTTGTAACAGCGTTTGGCAACATGACGCGCGTGGCGATGGTCGCCGAGAAAATGGACCATCATCCTGAATGGTTCAACGTGTGGAACAAGGTGGTCATCGACCTGACCACACACAGCGTCAAAGGCATCAGCGATTACGACTTCAAGCTGGCTGAGAAGATCAGCGAGATTTTCGGCGAATGAGCCAGGAAAAAGGCGAACCCGAATTCACCCGTGACAGTTCGATACGGGTGATCGTGGTCGACCGCGGCGAGCGGCCGCTTGCGGAACCTGCAATCCTCTTAACACTTCTGTAACAGCGAACAAACCCCTCTTGACTCGCGCGGTATTTGCGCGAAAATAGACAAACCCCCTTCCAAATCAGTGAGTTCCAGAGGACTGTCCTCTCCAGTCTCGAGAGAGACGGATTGCCATGGCGTGTCACTTGAGGGGGCCTGTCACTACAGTGACGGTCGTCACAGTAATTGCGTCGTCCACGCTGTCAAATGTAGCAACTTCCCCCTTCCCGTATTGTTCCCCAGAAAGCAGGCTGCGCCGATGACACAGAAGCTGCGTGTCTTGCTGGCGGAAGGAGCTTCCAGAAAAGCTGCGTCTGCTTTGCGTGAGTCTTTTCCCGAGGAGCAAGGAGCCATCGAATTGACAGAAGTTTCTGGAGTTTCCACGTTGATGGCCTCACTGAAGCTGGTCAGCCCCGAAGTGATTCTTCTGGATCTGGCGCTCGCGCATCCGGGAGCCTTAGAAACCGTGCGCCGGGTGCATCGGGCCAAACCGGACGTTCCGCTGATCGTGATTGGCGATTCGCTTCAGAAAGAAATTGCCGTAGCGAGCTTGCGCGAAGGCGCCATGGACTATCTGCTGAAAAACCACATGAATGCGCAAACCTTGGACCGCGTGCTGCGGGGAGCGCTGGAACGCAACACCATGAAAGGGCTGGCCGACTTGTTGCGCGATCCCCTGACAGGTCTCTACATTCGCGACGGGTTCCTGACGCTCGGGTCCCGCGCCATGGACACTGCAAAGGAAAGAAGCGGGAGCTTGGTGCTGTTGTGCGCGAAGTTCGAGAATCTGGAAGGCATCAGAAAAAGGTCTGGGCAGAACGCCGCCGAATCTTCGCTGCGAGAAATCGCAATGCTGTTGACGCGCAGCTTCCGGCGCTCGGATTTGATTGCCCGGATTGGAGAGTCGCAATTTGCGGCGCTCGCGGTCGATGCTATCGAACCGAGCGCGCCCGTGCTGCTGCAGCGGCTGCGAAAGCACTTGGAAGCGCTCAACAGCATCGATGGGCGATGGGGGCCTTTGCAGCTGCGAATGACCGCGCGTTTCTGGGCGGGGAAGGGCGCACGCACGTTTGCGGAGTTCCTGGATGAGGTGGAGTGGGGATTGCGAAACGCGCAGGTGGCAGGCGAAAACCAACCGCAAATTCCCGGCCCCGTGCGCGGAAGATGAGGACATGAACGTGGCTAGGCTGGACGGTGCGTCGTGAAAATGGTGGAGCACGCAATTGTAGAGAGCAATGGGAGCTTGCGGAACCAAACCGCGGAGCTGGAAGTCATTTATAGCCGCGCCCCGCTGGGCCTCGCGGTATACGACCGGAATTTGCGGTTCTTGCGTATCAATGATGCGATGGCGAGATTCAACGATCTTTCTCCTGCGCAACATGTGGGCCGCCGAGTCGATGAAGTGGTGCCCAGATTCGGAAATGAAATCGCGAAATGCCTGCAACAAGTCTTTGCCACCGGAGAATCCATCCTCAACGTGGAGAGGCACAGAGCCGCGCCCGAGAATCCTGCGATCGAGCAGGAATTCCTGGCGAGCTATTATCCGCTGCACGGTGAAGACGGAAGCGTGTCCGCCGTTTGTTCCGTCGTTCTCGAGGTCAGCGAGCGCAAACGGGCGGAAAACGCTGCTCGGCTCTCGGAAGCACGCAATCACGATCTGGTGGAGCACTCAGTCTACGGCATCTTCCGCGCCATGGTGGATGGAACATTTCTCGACGCGAATCCGGCCTTACTGTCGATCTTGGGCTGCAACCGGGTTGAAGATCTCAAGGTGCTCAATCTGGTAAGGGACGTCTACCGATTCCCGGAACATTTTCTTCAGCACGTGGCGGACTGCCGTTCTCGTGGAATACTTCACGGGGCGGAAACAGAATGGCGACGGCGGGATGGCGGAATCGTGACCGTACGCTTGCACCTTCGCCATCTCACGCCGCCGGGCGAAGCGGAGACGATGGAATTCATTACCGAAGACGTCACGGAGTTGCGGGCGATGGAGCGGCAGTTGCGGCAGGCGCAGAAATTTGAAGCTGTCGGCCAACTGGCGGGGGGCGTGGCGCACGATTTCAACAATGTGGTCGGCGCCATCCTGGGATGGGCGGAACTGGGTCTGGACGAGAACCAAGGGAGAACAAAGGCCAGTGAGAGATTCGCGCGAATCAAAGAGCAGGCTGAACGAGCCGCTGAGCTGACGCGCGAGCTGCTGGCTTTTTCGAGGCGCCAGGTCCTGCAACGACAGTCGATCGACCTCAACACGGTCACCAGTGGACTGGTCAGCTTTCTCGAAAAAGTGATCAGCAAGGACATCGAACTCAAAGTGGTGACCGCACCGCTGGACGCAGTGAAGGCCGATCCCACGCAGATCGAGCAGGTTCTGATGAATCTTTGCCTTAATGCCCGAGACGCCATGCCCAACGGCGGGCGCATGGTGATCGAAACAGAAATGGTGGAACTCGATGATGCCTACGCGCGCTTTTACCCAGGCGTGGCCCTGGGGCGGTACGTGGTGCTTTCTGTCTCCGACACCGGCATTGGCATGGACGCGCAAACACGCGAACGCATTTTCGAGCCGTTTTTCACTACCAAGGAAAAGGGCAAAGGCACGGGGATGGGTCTCGCGACGGTGTATGGCATCGTCAAGCAGCACGGCGGCTTCATTCACGTTTACAGCGAACCGGGCCAGGGCAGTCTTTTCCGCGTGTACCTGCCGGTGGCGGAGGACGCGGTACCCGAGGGCTCGCCCGCCAGAGCGCCGGCATTGTCGGCGGGAGAGTTGCGCGGGACAGAGACGATCCTGATTGCGGAGGATCATGAGTCCGTCCGCGAGATGGCGCGCCAAACGCTGGTAAGTCTGGGCTATCGAGTGCTTTCCGCCGCTGACGGCGAGGAAGCCCTTCGGCTCTGTGCGGAGGAAACACCGGCGATCGCCATTTTGGACGTCATCATGCCGAAGCTGGGGGGAGTGGCAACGGCGCAGAAACTTACGCAAAATTTCATCGGGCTCCCCGTTATCTTTACCAGCGGTTATTCGCAGGATTCGGACAACGTGGAGGCGGCGGCAAAAAACGCACACTACCTGCAAAAGCCGTACAGTCCTATGGGGCTAGGACGCCAAGTGCGCGAAATCCTGGACCAGATCAAGGGCCATGCGGCAAGTAAGTAAGGCGGCTCCGAGCGGTCGTTCCGGCCACGCATTCTTAAGTCCCCGGTTGCGGAAAGCCTGTTCAGCCTGCGTACTGCCTCTTGTCGTTTTGTGGATGCTCAGTTCGCCTCCTAAAGCGAT
>DATDNK010000278.1:0-20735 GCA_036518275.1 Candidatus Acidiferrum sp. | reverse complement strand
CCGGAGTAATAACCTTCGCGCGTCAGGATGTTCAGGCCTTCGCGCTTCACTCGCACTTCAATGGAATGATACTCCGCGCTGCGGTCCGTGCCGGTAGGCGTATAAGCGAGCGTGTATTGATTGCGAGCTTCTTCGGTGACGCGCGAATAAAACTCCTCGAGGTCCTGGCGTTTCAGCCCGTAGTAGACATCGCCGCCGGAATCGTGGGCGTATTTGGAGAGACGCTCAAACTTACGATTGAAGAAAGCGCTCCCAACACCCACGCCATAGACGGCTATATCGTTCCGAAGCAGTTCTTCGCGGACGGTGTCGTATTTGTTGGAGTTGACTTTGGGGTTGTTCAGGCCATCGGAGATGAGCAAGATGACTTTTCGCCGCCGGCGATCCGGGTCGCGGCCCTTCAGCAACTGGGCTGCACCATAGACAGCATCGTCGAGCGCCTTGTTGGGCTGGCCTTTGATGATCATGGTGGTCTCCGGCAGTTTGGGAGCATCCCCGGTGGCGGAGTGGCCGTTAATGGTCGGAGTATCGTTTACGGAACCAGCCGGACCACCGGATGGTTCTTCATCCAGGCGGGTGCGCTTGAGTTCGGTGAGCAGCTTGTCCTGGTCGCTGGTGAATCCCTTTCCTTCATGAAAAAACTGGTCGAATCGGCAGACAAAAACTTCGTCGCTGGCGCTTAAGCCCGCGACGACGGAATAGAGACTTTCCGCTACCTGCCGCGCGTCTTTTCGGTTCAGGTCGTTGTCGATGAGCAAAACCAAAGACAGCGGAACAGCATCCGCGCTGAAGTACACGATTCTTTGTTCTACGTTGTCTTCCAAGATGCGGAATTCGTCTCTCCGCAAGTCCGGAACCAGGTGGCCGTCGCCGTCCTTGACGGTGACCGGAACAAGAACCTGATTGGCTCGGACGACCAACCGGGGCTGCTGCTGTGGTTGCTGCGGAGGGGGAGTCTGTCCCTGCGGGGATGACGCGGCCCCTTGCTGCGGCGTGCCGGCGCTGAGCGATTCGAACACTGGCGCGATCGCCATTAACACCAGCGCAGCCACGAACAAGATTTCTCGTAGACTTTTCATGGTCCTCAGGCCAAACTTCGTGTTGATATTCCGCTCGGCCGGGTTCAACCGCGCATCCCATAAGCCATTCGGCGGCATCCTATAGGGCGGTGATGACCCGCGCGGCGCGCTTGGCGGGCATCTTTTGCGACACGGAAAGTATACATGCGTTCGATAAACAAAGTTGTGACGCACTGCACTGCGATATTGGTTGCATGGACGCTGGCATGGCCCGTGTGGGCCCAGGCTCCCGCACAGCAGAGCGACCAGCAGACGCCCACGATCAAAAGCCAAGTCAACCTGGTCAACATTTTTGCCACGGTGCGCGACAAGAAAAAGCACATCGTGCCCACCCTGAAGCAGGAAGATTTTCGCGTCTTCGAAAATGATCAGGAGCAGAAGATTGCTTTCTTCTCAGCTGAAAAAACTCTTCCCATCACGCTGGGCTTGCTGATCGACACGAGCGGCAGCGAGCAATATCGCCTTCCTGCGGAGCAGGATGCCGCTTCCCGCTTTCTGAACCAGGTTCTTCGCAAAGGCGATGAGGCTATGGTGGCGTCCTTCGACCTGGACGTGGACATGCTTTCCGACTTCACCGATGATCGTGCCCAACTTCAGCGGGCCATTCATCACTCGCAGATCAACGCTCCAAGCGCGATGGTGACGCCAGGGACCTTGCCCTCCGGGCCCAATGGAACTCACATGTACGATGCGATTTGGTTGATCTGCGGAGACAAATTGGCCACCGAAGCGGGCCGCAAGGCGCTGGTGCTTATTACCGACGCGGAGGATTTTGGAAGCAAGATCAATGTCACGGAAGCCATCGAAGCCGCGCAGCGCACCAATACCGTGGTGCACTTCCTGCTAGTGCATGATCCCGGCCAGGGTTGGCGCCCGGACATCGCCCATAAAATTGCGGATCAAACTGGCGGCCGCGTCATTGAGGTTTCCTCCGAGAAACATCTGCAAGAGGCCTTCGATCAAATCTCCGAGGAACTGCGCTCTGAGTACACCTTGGGTTATTACCCGACCAACGCGGCGCGGGACGGCACGTTCCGCAAAATCAAAGTGGAAACCACGGACAAGGATATGAAAGTGCTTGCGCGCAAAGGGTATTACGCACCGAAAGAAGGACCTGCGTGAGCCTGAATCCTTCGGAATGTTTCTCGCAGGCGTTTCAAGTGCCGCCGATTTAGTGAAGACTCCTGCTTGACGCAGTTGGAAGCGTTCTCACGCCGTGAGTTTCAATTAGCTCCCTGCTGTTTGAACAGAATACGCCGAAGGATTGACCGCGGTTCGGCGCCCGTTTACCATCTTCCTCTTACTCAATCGAATGATCAACGAAACCATCGCGCACTACCGCCTCCTCCGCAAGCTAGGCAGCGGCGGGATGGGCGTGGTGTATGAAGCTGAGGACACGAAACTCGGGCGGCGCGTGGCGCTGAAATTTCTGCCGGAGAATTCGAATCGCGACCCGCAAGCGCTGGAGCGATTCCTGCGCGAGGCGCGGGCCGCTTCGTCTCTGAATCATTCGGGAATCTGCACGATACATGCGATCGAAGAGCACGAAGCGAAAACATTCATCGCGATGGAGCTGCTGGAAGGGCAGACGCTCGACAAGTTGCTCCGCCAAGGCATCATGCCTATACCGCGCACGATTGAAATCGGGATTCAGCTTGCTGACGCCCTCGACGCGGCGCACAAAAAAGGAATCATCCATCGCGACATCAAGCCGACGAACATTTTTGTCACGGAACGCGGCCCGGTGAAGATTCTCGATTTCGGACTTGCCAAACTCACGCCGGAACACCATGCGTACGCGGACGGGGAAACCATCGGGGACACCGAGACGTTGCTGCTGACCAGTCCCGGAACCGCGGTGGGCACAATTGCGTACATGTCGCCGGAACAAGCGCGCGGCGAAGACCTCGATGTCCGCAGCGATCTTTTTTCGCTCGGCGCGGTCCTCTACCAGATCGTTACCGGAAAACAGCCGTTTCCGGGTTCCACGAGCGCGGTGGTGTTCGACAATATTTTGCGGAACACGCCCGTGGCTCCGGTTTCGTTGAACCCGGAAGTTCCGGCGGAACTCGGGCGCATTCTCAACAAGGCGCTCGAGAAAGACCGCGACATGCGTTACCAGGTTGCGGCCGAAATGCGGGCGGATTTGAAGCGCCTGCAACGCGAACTGGAATCGGGGAAAATCGCGGCTGCTTCGTCTGCGTCCGCGCGTGTGGCGGCTGCACAGGTTCCGCCATCAGGAATAAGCACGGTCCCGGCACCTGCGGCTTCGAACAGTTCGGTCCTGATTGCCGCGGCGAGCAAGCACAAATTGGGAACGGGCGTTACCCTCGGAGCGATCGTAGTTTTGCTGGCAGCTGCGATTTTTGGCGTGTACACGCTGGTCCTGAAAACGCGGCGTGTTCCATTCGAGCGGTTCTCGATTGAAAACTTGACCAACAACGGGCACGTGGTCCTTGCGGCGATTTCGCCAGACGGAAAATACCTGGTGAACGTGAGGGACGAGAATGGACTGCAATCGCTGTGGCTGCGGCACATTCCAACGGCCAGCAACACACAGGTGGTCGCTCCCGCAGGGACCCGCTACGGGGCCCTGACCTTTTCGCCCGATGGAAATTTCATTTACTTTGTGCGCCGCGATGACGAGGAACATACGATTTCGTCGCTGTATCGCGCGCCGGTGCTGGGTGGAGCACCGCAAGTGCTCATTAGAGACGTAGACAGTCCGGTGACGTTTTCGCCGGATGGCCAGCGCCTCGCCTATCTCCGCGCGCCCCACGATTCACCCTTGTGGGACTTGCTGGTCGCGCACGAGGATGGTTCGCCGGATCGCGCTCTGTTCACCGGCGTTCCTATTCTGAGCGACTCACACACGCCCGCATGGTCTCCGGACGGAAAAATCATTGTGATTCCCCTGACGCAGCCCACCATGGACGCGTTCACGGGATTACTCGTTGTGGATGCTGCCTCCGGCAAACGGGAAACGAAGGCCTTCCCGGACGCGCCCCTTTTTCTCCATCCCGCGTGGATGCCGGACTCGTCTGGGATGATTATGACTTCGGTTGCGTTGCAAAATGGGCTGCAGAACCGGCAACTTTTGTTTGTGAGCTACCCGCAACTCCAACTGCGCCAACTGACGTCCGATACGAATAACTATTGGTTACTGAGCCTGGCCTCCGACGGGCGCAGTTTGGTAACGACGCAATCGCAGTTCAAGTACGAGGTTTCACTGGCACCGGCGCAATTGCCCGACGCTTTGCGCCCGGTTCAGCTTTCCTCGCATATGATGATTTGGCGATGGAGCTGGACGCCGGATGGCCGGCTGGTGTTTCCGCAAGGCGGCGATATTCGCATTTTGGATCCCCGAGGCGGAGAGAAAGTGGTCCTGTCAGACAAGAGCCATCTTCCGGACCAGGTCGCGGTTTGCGGGAACGGACGTTACATCGTTTACCGCCAGTTAGGGAAAGCGGCCAAGACCGCGGAGAATTTGTGGAGAATGGAGGTCAACGGAAGCAATCCGACGCAACTTACCTTTGGCCACAATGAAGCGGACCCGAAGTGCTCCGCCGACGAAAAGTGGGTTTATTACGTGGATGCGGCGGACAACTTTGTGCCCAAACGTGTGCCCATCGACGGGGGCACGCCGGAAAAGGTGTTTGACGCGGCTCTTGGCGGCTCCGACCTTTCTCCTGACGGCAAGACGCTGGTTACGCTGGAAGTGCGCGATCTCGACCGCAAGCTGGTGCTTAAATTCGTTTCCACGGAAAACAAGAAAACATGGTTTCACGACGTGGACCAGCGGGCCTCCTGGCCTTTACGGTTTACTGCGGACGGCAAGGCGGTCGCTTACACGGTGCACGAAAAGGGCGTGGACAATCTCTGGCTCCAGCCGTTGGATGGTTCGGCTTACCGGCAGCTCACGCATTTCACGGCGGAGAGAATCGGGCAGTTTGCGTTTTCCCCCCACGGCTCGCAAATCGCTTTCGAGCGCGGGCATACGGAGTCAGATGCGGTGCTGCTGCGGGATACCTCGCGCTAAGGATTTTTGCGAGCCTGAGATTCCGTAATCGTCACCGCGCCGGAAATCCGGCCTGATGTGGTCCTGAGCGCCGCTTCCGGCGGTCACTTCCGGATTGCGAACGATCCGCCAAGAACCGCAATGGGGGTGCTTCCTCGGTTTGTGCCTGCGGGCGAACTCGGTCAGTGACAGGCTTCAAAATTGAGCACAGGCAGACCGCTAGGCACACTAGCCGGCACTAGCTTACAAAGGTTCTCCGCCTTCACCCGTTCGTCCAGCAAGCCGTCCCTGACGAATGAAACCAAATCATCGAATTCACTTGGAGTCAGTGCAATCGGATGCCGGAGCAACGGGTCGAGGCGTTTCAGGACTGGCTCGATCGGTCCCAGGCGATGGGAGAGGTCCGCGGGCACGCCAGCCTCGACCGGATTATAGGAATGAGCAGACTTGTAAACGTTCAGGTGATGGCGGATGGCGTCTTCCAGGCGGATGAACGCACCATTGTGGAAGAACCCGGGCGCAATGGCCAAGTTACGGAGCGGAGCCGTACGAAACTTGTATCGATCCGCTTCGTTGCCGGAAATCTGTTCCAAGCCGAAATCCTCGTTCTGTCCCGGCCCATCGAAGATGACGTTGTCTTGTCCCACTCCGAAGAAGGGGGCGATTTGCGGGACGCCAATAACGCGCTCCTCAAAGTCGGTGAACATCTCGTTGGAGTCGCCCACCGCGGAGCGCCCAGCAACAGCGTGGCACTGCACGCACTTGGCCTTCCCAAAGAACAAAAGCGCGCCGCGTTTCTCAGAAGCAGTCATGGCGAATCTATCGCCGCGCGCGAACTGGTCGATGGGGGCGTTGGCAAGAACGAGCGTGAATTCGAATTCGGCAATGGCTTTACCGAACATGAAGAAATCGATCGGTGCGCCCGCAGCAACTTCAGGGAAAACTTCGCCAAAGAGTTGCCGGTAAGCCGGCGTTGCGTTCAGAATCGCGAGAGCTTTTTGGCGGATGGGCTCGTTGCGTGACCCCGTGCTGTCTGGCAAGGGCACGATTTCGCCGTTGCCGTCGTCGAATTGGCAGAAGGCAGGCCCTAAGCTCGGGTCGGGGACGCCGTTGGGGCATGTTCCATTGAAGCCAGCTACTTCGATGAGCTCCGTGGGAGGCATGTGGGCCTGAGCCTGCAAAAGATGATTCACAAGATGCTGGACGTCGTTGGCATTCGAAAAACGCGTGTCGTCTTCGGGGAAAGGAAAACGAAAGCCCAGTGAATTGTCGAATGGATTGCCGGACAAGGAATTGAATCGTCCATTCCACATCATCGCCGGATAGAGAGCGGTATTCACGACGAGGGGCGATCGGCGCTGATTGCGTGGCCCGCCGCGGTGCGGACCTACCAGGTTGTTATTTTGGACGCCGATGGCCATGGGTTGCGAATCGCCGAACCCATTCGTGGGCGAGTGGCACCCGCCGCAAGTATTGTCGTGATGGAGGGAGTGAATCTTGTCGAACCACAGCATGCGGCCGAGATCGGCAAGCTTGGGGTCAATCGGCCGGCCGAGATTCGCTTCGAGCCGTTGGTGAAACGTTTGCTCGATGTTGCCCGTGAACCCTGCGGCTGAGAGCACCGCTGAAAGTTCACTATCAAGTGCGCCATCGTCTTGCGTCGCTGCTTGAACCACGGGCATGACTCGCCCGTCGTGTTTCTGCGAGAGCAATACGAAAACACACGTCCAGAACAACGCCACAACGGCGAAGAGTTTTCCGAGTCGCATAACAACCTCCTCGAAGAGGTCTTTTTCCTAGGGAATCCAGTGGTTTGCTTTGGGTATACTTGACGGCCTTATATCAAACTGGCGAGACGTAGTCAATCGAAAGGGATGCGCCCCGCGTTTCGCGGACCTACTGCGCTATCCAGGGCTGTCCGAGGCGACGCACCTACGGCGCTCGGCATTTTTTATCCCTTGGTTCCCAGCCCTTCGGGCTGGGCGAAACCTGTTGCACGGCTACGGCCCTCCGGATTCCACGAACTGCGTCGCCTTGAGTTCGTGATGGGGTGCAGACTCTAGCCCAAGAGGGGAACGCCCAGTTTCTTTGCAGCTGTGCGCAGATCATGGTCCAGCGTCGCCAGCGGAAGGTTGCGCCGAACGGCCAGGTCAAGATAGATGGCGTCGTAGCTGGTCAGACGATGCGCCCGGCACAGCGCCAGCAGGTAGGTAAACGCGCGATTGGGAGCTTCGTCGTCCCGCCCGATTCCGAGCTTGGCGAGGTCGGCGACGAAGGCGTCAGACTGGGCTGACGCGATTCGGCCGCTGCGCTCCGCCATCGCCAAGACGCTCGTAATTTCGATAAACCACCAGGTCCGCACAGCGCCGTCTCCATTGCCAGCCGATCCAGCAGAGCCGCCGTCTTCGTCGTTGCTTGGTCCTGGAACAGCCAGGCCATAGCGAAGGAACAATCCACGACGAATACTGCACTCACCGGCGCCCCTCGGAAATCAGGTCCTTGATCCTTATTCCACCGAGGGATAAACCGGCGCTGAGTTCCCTAATCCGGCCAATGGCGGCGCGCTGCTCCGCGCTTGTTTCCTTCCTCACAGGCACAAGCTTGGCTACAGGCGCGCCGTGCTTGGTGATGGTGATTTCCTCGCCGGCTTCCACCTTGTCCAACAGTTCGGATAAGTGAGTCTTGGCCTCGAAAGCGCCAACTGTACTGCCTCTTCGCAAGGGCACCTTGAATCTCCCTATAGTAAGGGGCGGAGCTTGCCGGCGGCCAAGGGGCGGCGGCGGTCCTTGAATTCGATGGCGGTGAGGCGGCCATCGCGGTAAAGCGAGCGCAGAGAGTCTGAGGCGGAGCTGTCCCGTTTCGCCGAGTTGCATTCCATGCAGCAGGACACCAGGCTCCCCGGCATTGCAGCTTGGTTACTTGGCCTCGACGATTCGGACAGGCTTGTCGAGCTGGAAGGTCAGCACCGTCTCCGCAGGCACCTTGATCGAGCCGCCCTTGGTCAGGATCTGAGTCAACGCGCCGCCTCCTGCACCGGCCCCGGCTCCGATCGCCGCGCCTTTCCCCCCACCCGCGATGGCGCCGATAATGGCCCCCAGGGCAGCTCCACCGCCGGTCATTTCTGCAGTTCGCTTGTTGGCGCCAACTCCCTGCCTGCCTTTTTGTTGCAGGTCGGTGGTGCTGACCAGGTATTCCTGTCCCTCTACCGAAATCGATTGCAGGTCCAGCACGAGGTCGGAAGCGCCACGGATTTTTCCTCCCTTCGAGGCCGACCGGATGACGATCTGGGCGTTCGATCCCCGAGGAATAACCACATTGCCATCGGCGTCGAGTACATCGTCGGCTGCTTCGGCTGGATAAGTCTGACCCTCGGCAGCCTTGGCGGAGTCGATCGTGTCTTCGGTTCGCACGGCAACCTTGGTGCCGACCGGCAGGACGTAGGTCTTGGTACGAATCTCCGCCTGCGTCGGATGATAGTGATGTTCGTGCATGGCGCTGGACGACGCTCTGCCCGCCGAGGCGCGCCCACTTGGCGCGGCCCCTGCCCCGCTATTGGCGGCGGAAGTTTGTGTGTCCGAACCTTGTGGCGCCGCTGTGTCGTCATACTCTATCGATTTCACCTGCGCCATCGGAATCGTATGCGTCGTGTTGTCGTCGCCGGCCAGAGTGATTCCCGATGACGAGGTCCCAGTGACCGTGCCGGTTAGGGTTGTGCCATCGCGCATCTGAATGGTTGCATGTTGCCCGGAAGGCTGTTTATTCGTGCATGACGCCAAGAGAAAAAGAGTAGCAAGCGTTGCGCCTACAAAAATGGCTCGCCGCACGAGACTTGGCGTGTACGTCCGTGCGCTGGAAGCCCTGAATGCTTTGTGATTCATCGTAACCTCCAACCAAACTATGTGGTTCTCTGTTGAGGCTGGACCTCGTCTTGGGATTCTATAGCAAAAGCAGAATTGTTTAGCTGCCGATAACCGCGCCAACTGGGGAATTCGCATGCTGCCTCGGGAAAACTCGTCGCTCCGGATTCCCTAGAATAGTCAGGTCACCAGACCGCTCGCCGTCAGCCTAGGGGGATCGAACCCACGGTAATGCGATTCACGGGATGCGGAAGGAGCACCGTATACTATTGAGAGTAAATGCGTTAGTTAAAACAGAAGCAGAATATACTTGCAATTATACGGCACAATAAACTTGTAGCTACACATCATAATATACTTGTATCTGCAGCGTCGTAATTGACTTGAAGCCGTGCGCATCATATACTTGCGATTGCCCACCACAATAGACTTGTATTGACGTTACGGGAGGCTTCATGCCCTCTCCAAACGAAAAACTGGCTGAATCTCTTGACGTGCTCGAGGCGCTCCAGGAAGGCAACCGGCGTGTTTTCCGTTCCGATGACCTGAGCAGAGTTCACCGCGAGCGGCTGGTGGAGAACGGCTTCCTGCAAGAAGTCATGAAGGGTTGGCTGATTTCTTCAAGCCCCGACGCCCAGGCTGGTGAGAGTACGCCCTGGCATGCATCGTTCTGGGAATTCTGCGCGCGCTACTGCGTCGAACGCTTTGGCGATCAATGGCACCTTTCGCCGGAGCAATCGCTATTTTTACACGGCGAGAGAACGGTGATCCCCGACCAACTCGTTGTGCACAGTCCAAAAGCAACGAATAACGATATCCAGCTCTTGTTCGGCACAACGCTTTACGACCTAAAAGTGGCAGAGATGCCCCCACCTACGGCTCTCACGATGAGGGACGGATTGCGTTTGTTTAAGCCTGCGGCGGCTTTGGTACGTGTGCCTGAATCGTTTTTTCAGATGTATCCCCTCGAGGGGCAAGTGGCGATGGCGAGCCTGGCTGACGCCTCGGACTTGCTTCGGCTGCTTCTGAATGGCGGCCATTCCGCGAAGGCCGGTTATCTCGCGAAAGCCTTCCGTCAAACGGGGCGCGGCGAGTTCGCGGACGAGATTGTGAGCGCGATGAAGGGCGCGGGTTACGACGTGCGGGAGAGCAGTCCATTTGAAGCCGGGCAGATATTCCGCAAGACGAGCCGGCCAGCCGCTTCAATCGTGAGCCGCGTCGAGATGCTGTGGGAATCGATGCGTGGCAAGGTCCACGCGACATTCCCGAAAGCGCCGGGACTTCCGACGGACAAGGAAGCGTACCTTCGCTTCGTTGACGAAATCTACCGGAGCGATGCCTACCACTCGTTGTCCATTGAAGGCTACTCCGTTACGCTTGGCTTGGTTGAGCGAGTGCGGCAGGGCGGCTGGGATCCCGAGCATGATGCTAGCGATCGCAGAAACCGCGACGCCCTCGCGGCCCGGGGATACTGGCAAGCGTTTCAGCTAGTGAAAAGAGAAGTAGAGAAAGTGATTGCGGGTGAGAATCCGGCAGGGCTCGCGCGAGCTGCGCACAACGACTGGTATCGCGAATTGTTCCAGCCCTGCGTTACAGCCGGCTTGCTGGAACCGGGGACATTGGCCGGATACAGAAACATACCTGTGTTTCTGCGCGGGTCTCGTTACGTTCCGCCGAGGTGGGAGGCGGTGCGCGACGCGATGCCTGCGTTCTTCGATGTTCTGGAAAAGGAGCCCGAGCCTTCGGTGCGCGCGGTCTTGGGACACTGGCTCTTCGGTTACATCCACCCCTACCCGGACGGGAACGGCCGCATGGCGCGTTTCCTGATGAACGTCATGCTGGCTTCGGGCGGCTATCCTTGGACGGTCATTCGTGTCGTCGATCGCAAAGCCTATCTCAGCGCGCTGGACCGCGCCAGCATCGAGATGGACATCCATCCATTCACAAACTTTATCGTCCACCGCGTGGAGTGGCGCCTGGAACGGCATGACGTGACATTTCCCGCGCCCATGGAGAGCTTGGTTTTCGGGCGCGACATGGTCCTTTTCTACGGGCAAGACGGCGAAGCGGTCGTGCGGTGCTCCATCAGCGGAGAAGCTCTGGACAGCCACTTCGAAGGAGGCGGTAAAGACAGAGTTGAAGTGTTCCGAGCGAACCGCCAGCCCATCGAGCAAGAGGTACGGCGGAGATATCTTGCGGGCGACACCGAATTGGATGGATCCATTCTCATTCGCTCGGGGGATTTGCCTTAGCGACGCCTTTCATTTGCGAGATGGAACGCCGGGCCGCGGCCTGCAACGACTTACCGCAACTCCAGTCGCGAACTCGCCATTGCCGCCATCGAAGAGGCAAAAGCAAGCCTTGTCTATCAGCTCCGCAGCGGATGCTGTAGTAGACTTAGCCCATGATCCGTCAGATTGCGCCTCTGTTTTTCACCACGAACATTCCCGGCACTCTCGCGTATTACACAGAGAAGCTAGGCTTCCAATGTTTGGGCACGTGGCAGGACCCGCCGGTTTACGCCATCGTTGCGCGCGACCAGCACGCGATTCATTTCCGCTGCGCCGAACCTCCCACAGCTAACCCCGGCAAGTATTCGGACGAATTGCTAGACGCGTATCTATTCATCGAGGATGCCGACGCGCTTTATGCCGAGTATGCAGCCCGAGGCGTGGAATTCGTGCGCGGACTTGCCAACATGCCGTGGCACTCGCGTGAGTTTGTGGTGAAGGATTGCGACGGCCGTCTGCTGGCCTTCGGCGCGAACCTGAACGCCTAGAACGGATTCGTGCGCTTTGGCCGCGTTTTCTGCAGCGGCTTGCGCGGAACCATTTCGTCGCGGTTGGCGGTCAGGTACACGAACGAAGTCACAATCACCTTGAGAAGGTTTTGTGGCGGCTCGGCGTTCATGGAACTTGCGCTACCGACCCGCTCTTCCTTGCTCCGAATCCCGGCCCTCGCAGCGCCATACCGGGGCGCTCGCCTGTATGATTCCCCCGGTCGATAACGACGCGGCCGTTTACAAGCACATAGTTGACACCCTCAGGATATTGTTTCGGTCTTTCGAAGGTAGCCCTATCGCTGATGCGATTCGGATCGAACACGACCACGTCGGCCCAATAACCTTCTCGCAGGAGGCCACGGTCCTTAAGGCCGAGTCGTTGGGCAGCAAGGGAGGTCATACGGCGCACGGCATCCTCGAGCGTCAACACTTTCTCGTCGCGAACGTAATGGCCCAGGATTCTCGGAAATGTGCCGAAGTTGCGCGGATGGGGATGCCCCGCGGCGAGCAGTCCCTCGATACTTAGTGATGAACCATCCGAAGCAATGTCCAGCCAAGGTTCACGCAGCGCGGTCTGCACATCCTTTTCATTCATCATGAAGGGCATGCACATCACCTGGCCGTGCTCTTCGAGAAGCAGATCGAAAAATGCATCGGCTGCGTCCTTGTCGCGGGCTCTCCCAAGTTCTTCGAGCGTCTTGCCTGCGAGCGAGGCGTTCCTCTCCGTCCGCGTTCCTCCGATGACGATGCCCTGCCATCCGCCTGATTGCCGAACATAGTTCGAGTTCCAGCCGTGCAGGCCATCTTCTATGTCGTGCTTCATACGCGCGCGGAGCAGTGGGTCTCTCAGGCGCTCCATTGTTTTGTCGACCCCGCCTTCCAGGGCCCAAGGCGGCAGCAGAGGAAGCGTTGGATGATTGGCAGCGATATATGGATACTGGTTAGCGTTAACATCTACGCCGCGAGCTCGGGCGGAATTAATGAGCGCGATGACCTCCGGCATGCGTCCCCAGTTGTTGGAGCCCGCTACTTTAAGGTGGAAAATCTCTACCGGGACGTTGGCCTTCTCTCCGATCTCGATGGCCTCGCGAACGGAGTCCAGCACGGTGTCGCCTTCGCCGCGCGCGTGTGTAGCATAAATGCCGCCATACCGGGAGACTACCTTCGCCAACTCAATAAGCTCATCCGTTTTAGCGTATCCGCAGGTCGCTTCGAGCGCGTTCGTTAAGCCGAAAGCACCTTGTTCCATGGTTGATGAGACCAACTGGCGCATCTTTTCCAACTCGTCTCCTGTTGGGGGCCGGCTCTCAAAGCCAATCACGTCGTAACGTACCTGACATGAGGAGACGTAGGAAGCCACGTTGACGGAGCTTCCGGATTTCAGAAGCCGTTGGAAATATCCATCCAAAGTATTCCACATCAGATCGATCTTGTACGTCCTGAGCACCTCCTTAGCGGGTTCGACGGCCGGTCCCTCGATTGGGCTGGGCGACGTGCCCTCGCCGACCACTTCTGTCGTGACGCCTTGTCGAATCTTGCTCTGCGCATTTCCGTCGTACAACAGCGGGTATTCGGAGTGAGTATGCATATCAATGAAGCCGGGAGTGACCACCTGGCCGGCCGCATCAATTACCTGTGAGGCCTGCGCATCATCAAGACGCCCGATTCGGACGACGCGGCCGCCACGAATTCCTACGTCCGCCTTGATCCAAGGATTTCCTGCGCCGTCAATAACGTGGCCGCTGCGGATGATGACCTCATAGGTCTGCGCGAATAGGCTTGGACAAACCATAGTCGCAAAGGCAAATAGAAGGGGCCGAAGTTTGCTCATGGTGCACCTCAGAAGCCCGCTTTCGTCTCGAAGACCTCTCGGCGGAGATTGTACATCTGGCCTCGAAGACTCACTACGCGCTCACTGCCGAAAGTTGTGGACGCTTATGCGGGTCAAAGGAATCGGTACCCAACAGCAACGCTCTCACACCCGAATCATGCGCAATTCGGAAGCGATGCAAGAACTAAACTGTTCTTGGTAACGCGACTCTAAAACGGACTCGTGCGCTTCGGGCGCGTTTCTGCAGAGGCTTGCGCGGGACCATTTCGTCGCGGGCGTATGGTGGGTGTTTAGTCCGGCTTGATGTTTTGGTTGAGCCGCAGCACGTTGTTTGGGTCGTACTTTTTCTTGATTTCGACGAGGCGAGCAAAGTTCGGCCCGTAGGCAGCGCGGACAAGCTGTTCACTCGTATCGCCAAGCTGGTTGACATACACGCCCTGCGCAAAGGGCTGCAAATTGTCACGCGTAGCATGGACCCATCGCACCGCGCCGCTCTTTTCCGCGGGAGCGCTCCAGACACCCGTTATGTCTACCTCATAACCCGGCTCCCGCAGAGCAAACGCTGTATCGCTCACAGCCACACGGCTGACAGCCCCGCGCAACGGTACAATGATCACCTTGCACGTTGCTGGCGCATTGTTGATTGCCGTTGCAATCGCCGAAATAGCCGCCCCGTTGAGTTCCCGAACAAAAAGGTTCGTTTGGAAGTGTGCAACCGGCGTCAGAAGAAATCCACCTGCGACCTGAGCTTCCAGATAGGACATGACCTTGACGCTGTCATCACGCGGTTTGAGCGCACGCAGCGGTCTGACCAAGTCATTCCCCATTCGCGGATCGCCGCAATGGCAGACATCGATTTTGAGTCTCGGCCCTCGTTCGGACGGCAACAACTGGGCGAACGCGTCTATTTCATCCGGGGCCCCCGCGAGAAACTTAAGGAAAGCCTGCAGGAGCTCGGGAATGCGTCCCGCCGGAAACAGCAGTGCTCCCGAAACAACCTCGCCTACTGGATGCAGTTGGTACTCCAGCGCCGTCACAACACCGAAGTTGCCGCCTCCCCCGCGAATCGCCCAGAAAAGGTCTGGATTGGACTGCCGGCTGGCCTCGACTTGTCTCCCGTCCACGGTCACCACTTGCGCCGATAGCAGGTTGTCGCACGCGGTGCCGTATTTCTCCATCAAGCGACCTTCTCCTCCGCCGAGCGTGAGGCCGGCAACTCCTACGGTTGGGCAACCACCTGACGTTGTCGCTAGCCCAAAGCTTTGCGTCGTTTCATCCAGATCGCGCACGAGCGTGCCGGCCTCCACGCGGGCCACACGTTTGCCGGCGTCGACTTCCACTCGTTTCATTCCTGAGAGGTCGATCACCACCCCGCCATCGCACATCCCGTACCCGAGCCGGCTATGGCCTCCGGCACGCACTGCTAGTGGCAAATTGTGCGTCTGAGCAAAATCAAGAGCGCGCGCGACATCGGACGCGCCCGCGCAGCGCACGATCAGCGCCGGACGCCGATCGAAGGCGCGGTTGAAAACCAAGCGGGCCGATTCATAGTCGGACCCTTCCGGTGTGATTACGTGACCAGTAATCTGGGAGACGAACTTGTGAATGGTCTCCGCATCGAGTGCGGACGGATTCTGTTGGGGCCACTCGAAGATTGCCTCAAGCCTCTTTATCGAAGGACTGCCGAGCGCCGCCCCGGCGAGCGTGGCTTGCTGGATGAACTGTCTTCGGGTAGTGAGGGCCACGACAGAGGTGAGCCTACGCCGCTAAGCTCACGCCGTCAATTCCATCTGGCACCTAGAACGGATTGGTGCGCTTGGGGCGCGTTTTCTGCAGCGGTTTGCGCGGAACCATTTCGTCGCGGTTGGCGGTCAGGTACACGAAAGAAGCCACAATCACCGCCATCTGCTTCATACTAGATAGTGTGCTGGTACTTGTTCGATAATCCGATTACTATTACTCGTATGGATATGGGAGTCATCTTGCGGCTCATTGTCCTGTTTACATCAACGGGCGTATTAGCCTCAGCCGGGAATTGGTATTCGGCGAGTTCTGATGTTGCTCCCTGCCTCCAAGATAACTCCACAAATGTAAGTCAGTCTGCAGCTTCGTCAGGGAAGAGTACAACTTTCTCCAATCAATTTCTGACGATAGAGATTCTACACGGGTGGGCAGCCCATCCCGTAAACCAGATCCTCGATATTGTCCATGGAAAGTACATCCTATCCATTAATCCCATGTTTACACATGCGAGCGGCATAATCGGCGGAAGATTTCCTGAGGTTACTGCGAGAATGCCGAGCGTCAACGCCGTGATGCGCAATGTGGAACAACCCGCGGGCGGCTGGGAATGCTCTCAGTCGGACACAATGATGGTCACTAGCACGATGTCGTTGCGCAATCTTTATACCGACAAGTCCAAGACTGGAAATGGCTGTACCTTCCCATTGGATCCTCAGTCGGCGTGGTTCGGCTCTTTGTTCGTCGATCGTGCCAGCGAGAGCGAGTACAGTATTACTCTCTCCTATAATATCACTGATGTGAACAAACTTCCCAAAAGAGATAGTCAAGAACTCAGACGCATCTTTCGTGATGTGGTCGCGATGCTGAAGGCGTTGACCTTAAAACCTCCGGTCGTCATTGCCAAGGTTGATCCAGAAGCAGCTCCTCCCGGAGCAATGGTTACGATTTATGGCAGCGGGTTCAGGATACCTAATTACCACGCGATCCTGATCCTCACGGAGTTCCCCAACAATCCCATGCCAGAGCCCACAATAGCTCCGGATGGAAACTCGATGACATTTCTGGTCCCCAGCTCGATCAATACGATCAGCTGTCAGCCTGGATATATTGATGTTAACGAAAACTGCGTTCCCACCCCCGCGGACCACGTTGACATCAACGATTGTCCCCAGTCCGTTGATTTCTGCGGCATGCCGATACCGTCAGGCAGCTATCACATTATGATTAACCTAGTGGGTACCGGAGTCATCAGCAACTCCTTGTCTCTTACTGTTGCCCCATCGGCACCGACGCCGGTTTCAATTTTGCTGCTCTATCCAAATCAGCTGGTATCTCCGGGGGACGTGATCACGATACGTGGCAGCGGCTTCGCCCCAACCGACAACACGGTGGAGATAGGGTCTGCCGTAATAAACAACCTTTCCTCAGCTGACGGGAAAACGATTACGTTCCAAGCGCCGGCTCCCGTAGGGGAGAGCTTTATTCGTGGTGTTCGGAATTATTGGGCGTCCGTCTCCAACGCAAACGGAAAGAGCAACTCAATTTCCTTCGATTATCGATAACAACATCGCAGGGGACCTCCCCGAGCCACAAAAAACCAACCGCTTTTGGGGCACCTAGAATGGACTCGTGCGCTTCGGGCGCGTCTTAACGAGCGGCTTGCGTGGGACCATTTCGTCGCGGTTCGCGGTCATGTACACAAAGGAAGCGACAATCACCGCCATCTGCTTCATGTCCGGCTCCTGGATGCGCTCGTATACGTCCATGTTGGAGTGGTGCGTGCGCGTGTCGTAATCCAGCGGATCCTGGATGAATTGGAAGCCCGGCAGCCCCACCGCGTCGAAGGAGAGGTGATCGGTGCCGCCGGTATTGCGAATCGTCAGCGTGGTCATGCCGAGATTGTGGAAGGGCTCCATCCATTGCGAGAAAAGCGGTGCGATGGCTTCGTTGCCCTGTAGATAAATCCCGCGGATTTTTCCTGAGCCGTTGTCCACGTTGTAATACGCGTCCAATTTCGTCTGCTCGGCTAACAGCTTGAGATTTTCTTTATCAGAGGCAGCGGGGTCAGGCTCCCAAGACCCGAAATGCTGCGTCACATAGGCGCGCGAGCCGAGCAAGCCCTGCTCTTCGCCGGTCCACAAACCGATGCGTACGGTGCGCCGGAGCTTCACCCCAGTGGCTTTCAGGATGCGCATCGTTTCCAGCATCACGCCGGAACCCGCGCCGTTGTCGGTGGCGCCGGTTCCCGAGTGCCAGGAATCGAAATGCGCGCCCACCATCACGATTTCGTCGGCCTTGGCTTTATCGGACCCGGGGATTTCGCCGATGATGTTGAAGGAATTCTGGTCGTCGTCGTAGAACTTATTCTGAATGTCTGCTTGCAGCATGACGGGAACTTTCTTTTCGAGCATGCGCACCAGCCGACCGTAATTTTCGCTAGCTACGGCAACTCGGCACGGCGCGGGAGGATCCTTGGGATTGCGACTTCCGCCGCCGGACACGTAGACGGTCCCGTCGTCGCCAGGCGAAGGCTCAAGCCATGCGGCGACGCCTTCTTCCACAAGGAACTTCTGAATTTTTTCATTGAGTTCGCGCTGCGCGCGAAACCGCGCGAAGCGGTCTTCGGCGCGAGCGGTCGGCACTGGTTGTGTTGCCTCTTCCGCGAGTTCGGCATCGGCGAAGCGATGAAACTGCGCTTCGGCGTGCGACGGAGTTTCGGGTTGCTGTGCGGTGAGGACAAATTTCCCCTTCAGCTTTCCGCGATACTGCTCAATGTCGGCTTCCTTTTGGATGGGCGCCCACACCGCTTCCGCAGTGACGACGCCATTCGTGCCAGGCGTCCATGCCTTGGCGTAAGCCACCAGTGGAAATGGCCTCGGCGAACTCGCTTGGAGAGAGAAGCGTTCGTTGGACCAGCCTCTGCCGAAAGGCCACGGTTCGAGATGCACATTCGTGAGCTGCCATTCTTTCATTTTGCCCATGGTCCAATCGGCGGCCTGCTTGATGTTCGGCGAGTTGGTGAGCCGCGGGCCGTAGATATCGGTGAGATAGCTCATGATGTCCATCACCTGCGAATGATTGAAGCCTTCGTCCTTGATTTGCTGGATCGCGTTCAGATCCGTCGTGCTCGGTGCTTGCGCGCCGAGCGGCAGCACCACCACAACCAACAGGAGAATCAGTAAGGCATTCCTATGCGTTCGCACGATTCGCCCTCCAGGCGTTCTTTGTTCTGCAACCTACTTGATGGGAATGAACGGACCTTGAAAAAGTCAGACGAAAAGTGAGACGGCGGAGCGGCAATTTGCGTTTCAAAGCGCACTTCACTTCTCGCGTGCCGCTTAAGCCCGCCGTGAGATCGGCCAATCAGGGCTTCAAGGTCCTTGCGGCGTTTTTCAGCGGAGCACCCCGGGGTCGGACGGGGTGTTTGTGGTCTGATTGGCGCGCGCATAGTAACCTCGCCGCGCACGCACCTGATAGCCCTTGTGATCGGGGACTTCCACGCGGATTTTGTGGTAGCGCCCATCCAGCACGTAATTCACAGGTTGGTAGGCAATCGAATACTGGTTGCGAAGCTCGTCGCCGATGTCCTGGAAGGATTGGTCAAGATCGTCCACGTGATACGGGAAAAACGCGCGCCCGCCGGTTTCTTCGGAAAGATCTTGAAGAACCTTGTCGCCTTCCGTGAGGTGATATTTGCGGTCAGCGGTTTTCTCCGGATTGGTCTCTTCCAGGGAAACCCATTGCGTGCTGGTGCTGATGGTGTAAATGACCACGCTGGTGCGCTGTGCCAGTTCGATGGCTTCGGCGCGCGTGTGAATCGACAGATTGTCCTCGCCGTCGCTGATGAGGATCATGACGCGGCGGACAACGTCGGGCTGGTCGCCCGGCGGCCGCGGCGGATGGTTCAACTGTTTCGAACAAGCGTCGTAAATGGCGTCGTAAATGGCGGTGCCGCCGCCGGCGCGCGTCTGCGTGATCTGGTCGCGCAACGCGCCCGTGTCACTGGTGAAAGGTTGAATGATCTGCGGCTCGTCGTCGAAGGTCATGACGAACGCTTCATCCTTATTGCGGCGAAGCACGCTGAAAAGAAAGCTGACCGAGGCATCCTGTTCGAATTTAATGCGGTCGCGAATGCTGTTGGAGGTGTCCAGCAACATGCCGATGCGCAGCGGCAAATCCGATTGCTTACTGAAATAGCGAATTTCTTGCGGCTTGCCTTCGTCGAAAACCTTGAAATCTTTTTCGTCCAAGTCCGGCACCAATTTGTTGCGGCGGTTCAGGACAGTGAAGAGCACGTCGACGAGATTGACTTCCCGTTTGAAGGTTTGACCGCTCTGCTGGGGCGCTTGCTGGTTTTGAGTTGGCACAGCGGGCGGGGCTTGCGGATTCGTGCTGCCCGAGGACTGCTGCGCCAAGGCCGTGGAGGCTGGAAGCAAGAGCGATGCCGCCAGAAAAGCGGCGATTCGACTGTTTGGGCGATTCATCGGTGTTAAGAATTATAGGTACGCTGCGAGCGCAGCGTCAATTCGGCTCTGTGGCTCGTCCGCAGCGGCACAAAGCTTGGCCAAGAATTCGTAGAGCTCCCGCGGCAAAGGCGCGCGAACCTCGGTCCAGTTGCCCGTCTGCGGTTGCGCAAACCCGAGCCTCGCCGCATGCAGAAAATTGCGGCCCAACGTGGGCAGCGCCACCTTGTCCACGCGGAGTTGGGCTGCCGCTCCATAGAGCGAATCGCCGACGACGGGATGTGTGAGCGCGGAAAAGTGCACGCGGATTTGATGCGTCCGTCCCGTGTGAAGTTGGACCTCGATCAGTGTGGTGTTGTCGATGTTTGCGAGAGTGCGCCAGTCCGTGCGCGCTTGGCGAGGATTCGCGATGGCTACTCCACGCCAGGACTTCCGCGGTGTAGCCATGCGCGTGCGACGGATGGGATCGCGCCCAATGGCGAGTTCGATGCTGCCGCTCTTTTCTTTCAAAGTGCCCTGCACCAACGCAAGGTAACTCTTCTTGACCGCGCGCTGCTGGAAAGCTTCGCCGAGCTTCGCGTGTGCGGCGTCGTTCTTGGCCACCAGAATCACGCCGGAAGTGTCTTTGTCGAGACGATGCACGATTCCCGGCCTCAGCGGGTCGCCGCCCTTGGAAAGTGCCAGCCCGCGGCCGAGCAGCGCGTTCACCAGCGTGCCCGAAACGTTGCCCGCACCGGCATGGACGGTCATCCCCGCGGGCTTGTTGATGGCAATTACGTCTTCATCTTCGTAAAGAACTTCGAGCGGGATGGCCTCCGCTTTGGCAACAATGTACGGCCGCGCAGTGACTTCAACGGTGATTTTTTCGTTTCCTCGGAGATGTAGCGAACCTTTGGTCGCAACCTTGCCATCGAGTCGCACGTGGCCCGAGTCGATCAATTCCTGCACACGAGTGCGGCTCA
>DATDNK010000277.1:0-6863 GCA_036518275.1 Candidatus Acidiferrum sp. | reverse complement strand
ACGCCGCCGACAATCCAGACGAGCAGCGCGACGCCGACCGAGCCTCCCACTTGGCGCAAAATGGGGCCCGGAGTGCGAAAGATGCCGGAGCCAATGACCGACCCAATGAAGAGGAGGAAAAGATCGCGCAGGCGAAGTGTGCGGACGAGTCCAGTCATGGAAAAGCTTGCGCGCAATTGCTTCGTGGGCGCGAGCCGAACGCATCATAACCGGAGATTCCGAGCCGTCAAGAAGAACTTGGTGGAATGGAGATTGGCGCAGGCATGAAGCAGAGCACGAAAATAATCAGGGCCAGGAACGCCCAAAACCGCCGCTTTGCATCCAGCGGCGCAGCATCGTAAACCGGCAGAGTGCGGAGAAGGCGCATGACCAAGAGAAGCGCGCCCCAGATGTACCAGCCTTCCCAGAAATGAAGCCACCCGAGGGCGATCAGGCCGATGGGCAGCAGAAGAGACAAAACCCGATGCGCGCGTACGCTCAGCGAACGCAGAATGTGGCCGCCGTCGAGTTGCGCCACCGGCACGAGATTCAGCGAAGTGACAAACAAAGCCACCCATGCGGCACGCCCAATCGGCGGCAACAACAACGCATCGGGGGAAATACCTGGATGGAAAGCGGCTTCAAGCCACCGAAGCAGGAGTGGCGTGCCGTAAATCAACTCCGCATGTGCGGGATTCGCAAGCCCGGGCACCAGTTTGGCGTGCAGCACGCCATAGACCAGCGCAGGTATGGCGAAGACAAAACCAACGATGGGCCCCGATGCCCCGACGTCAAATAGCGCGCGATTCGTGCGCATCGGCGAACGAATCAGAATAAATGCACCAAAGGTGCCGGCAAGGTTGGGAAAAGGAATAAAGAAAGGATAGCTGGCGCGCAGGTGGTGGTAGCGGCAGGCGAAGAAATGCCCCAGTTCATGAGCGAGGAGAATTCCGAGCAGCGTGGCGGCAAACGGAAGCCCGGTCAGGAGGCCTGCGGGATTTTTGTAAAAGAGCGTGAACGCCCGCAGCAACTCATCAATGGACACGGCTTCATTGTGCGAGTAGGCCACTGCAAACTGGGTGCCCGCCACGAGACAGGTGCACAAAGTAAGCAAGAAAAGCACAACGGAAAGGACCAGCGACTTCCTCGAAGGGTGCGGCGGAATCTGCGCGTAATACCATTGCCGGACGAGATCGGAGCTCCAATCTACGCTGTCTGGTACCGAAGAAGGAGGCGCTTCTGGCAATGGCGGTGTTGGAGTCACGAGATCATTGGCTCAGCAAATGTGTGCCGCTTTGATAGTACAGCATAGGTTGGCAGATTCACGCCAGCGGGGAGAGCTAGGAGAAATCTTGTCGTCGGGTTTGGCGGAGCCCTTTTTGACCGTCACACGCACACTTCCAGGAACCTAGTTTCCGGTTTGCCGCCCACATGTCCGCAAGCGCGCCAGCGCCTTCCAAATCGCAAGGCGCCTGACCGGCAGTTCAGGAACCGCGTCGCCAGGTGCTAGAATCTCGGCCAAATCCTTTGGCCGCCGATGTTCGATCACAAGCTTGAGGTCTGATGAGCGAGGCTAGAGTTACAGTGACGACGGAGTATGGGCAGCGGCACCACATTGACCTAAATTTATGTCTTTTCACTCTTCTTCTGCTCTTACTACTAGCCGCTGCCATCGTCCGCTCCGCTATAGCAACCCGTTTGGATGACTTTACCATCGATGAGGCCTATCACATCGCTGCTGGTGTTTCTTACGTACGCCATGCGGATTTTCGCATCAATCCTGAGCATCCTCCGCTGGTCAAGCTTTGGGTGGGAAGCCTTATCTCGGCAACCGGATTCCATCTGAACAACATCCGCCCCTTTGCTGACAAGGCTGATGAGCGCAATTTCGCGGAGGAGGACGTCTACTTCAACAATGATTTCAATTCGATTCAACATCGCGCGCGGATCGCCATGTGGACGCTGAACGGATTGCTCTTGGCGTTTTTTGGGTTCGCGGTGCGCCGGACGTTTGGCCCTGGAATCGCCCTAGGGACTCTGCTTTTTCTCGCAATCGATCCCACCGTGGCCGCGCATTTGCCCGTCGTGATGACGGATTTGCCTGTTGCGCTGCTTTCTGCGGGCGCTGTCGTGCTCGCTGTTCCTGCCTTTGAGGGCTGGGCTTGGAAGGACCTCCTAATGTGCTCTATGGCGCTCGGGCTTGCGCTGGCGACCAAACATTCGGCCCCCATTTTTCTCATCTTCCTGGTTCTAACAGGCGTCGCCCTTGCTCTTGCTACGCCGGTCTTGCGGTCCGGTGATTCGCGCTTCATTCGATTCGCGAAACTCTCGGCCGTTTTGATTGCCGCGCTGGTCGTTTTGTGGGCTTTCTATCTATTCCGATATGCGGAAAGCAATGTAGGCCACGAAGTTTTTAACCGCCCACTTGCGGACAAAATCGCGGACGTGCATTCACCCATTTATCGTTCGGTGCTAAGAGGGATGACCTCAACCCACGTCGTTCCTCGGGCGTACATCTGGGGCTTCGCCGACACCGTCCGGGCCGGACTCGAAGGACGCAATGACCCAATTACTGCTTTCGGCCGTCCGTATCTGGGAACGGGGCCGAGGTATTTCTTTCCGGCAATGATCGCCCTCAAGTTGCCCATTGGCCTGGATGTTCTAGTGCTGATCGGCTTGTTTGTGTTTTTCAAGCGGCTCTTGCTCCCCACGTTGAACTTAGGGCTTGCCATAGTTCTCGCAGCATCGCTCCTGTTCTTGCTGGTACTGGCGTTGGGCTCTACCTACGGAGGAATCCGCCACGCCCTTCCCGTTGTGGTTCTTTTCTCGATTTTCGGGGGATGCGCCATCCAAGGGGCGTTCAGTTCTCGTTGGATGTTATTGAAGTTTGTCGTAACCGCCGCACTCGCAGTCGCGATGATTTCGGCCGTCCCTGTGATGCGCCCATGGGAGTACTTCAACGAAATCATCGGCGGCACAAAGAATGGGCCTCGCTACTTCAGCGACGAGGGTGTAGATCTTTACCAACGTGGCAGAGAACTTGCCGCGTACTATCACGAGGTTCTTGAGCCGTCCGGTGAAGTTCCCCTTCTCAATTACGTAATCAGTGAGACTGAAGAGAAGGCGCGGCATCTGGACTGGATAGGCCGCGACAAGCAACGCGATCAAGGACGTCTTACCTCGCCCGTATTTACGGGAACGATACTCATAAGGGCCGCGTTTCTCGGCAAAAGGCCTTTTTGGGACCTGCCCGATCTGCGTCGTGCCACACCGACGGCCAGGTTCGGAAATCTGCTCGTTTTTCGAGGAACGTTCAACTGCAGCGGTATACTCGCGCCGAACCTATATTTGGATGCCATGTCAAAGATCTATGCCGAGAAGCCGGATTTGGAAGAGGCAGAACGATTGTTCCGGCAATCGGTTCTTCTGGATCCCACAGAGTTTTTCGCGGACATCTCTTTAGGCAACGTCTGCGTGAAGCGCGGCTCCCGCGAAGACGCTCTCCGGGCTTATTCCGACGCTTTGCAGCATGCCCCCAACGATCCCGAACTCGTGCGGTCGATTAAGGAACAAATCAGGCGGGTGTCTTCAGAATCTCTGGGTCAGGTCCCTGAACTGCGAGATCCGTTTATGGAGTGAAGCCACGGACGGATGACAGCCAAAGCGGAAATTGAACTGGCAAATTCTTTACGCTGAGAACATCGTGTGAGGCACAGTGTCGGCCGTGTGATTCCTACCTGTCTGCTATTCGGGTTTCTTTTCGTCGTCTTTGCCTTGAAGTTCCTTGCCCGGCTTGAAGCGCACCGCTTTTCCCGGGGGAATGTTGACTTCTTCGCCGGTGCGGGGGTTCCGGCCAATTCCGGTCTTGCGGGGCTTCACGCTGAAAACGCCGAAGCGGCGGAGTTCGATGCGCTGACTGCGGCCCAGCGCCTGTTTTAAGGACTCGAAAACCGTTTCGACGGCCTGCTCGGCTTTGGTGCGGCTGATGTTCGTCGCGGCGACCACCGCATTTACGAGATCCAGCTTAATCACGCGATCCTCCCGCACTTCCGAGGCAGATGCTAGAGGGTGCAGGGCGGGTTGTCAAGACGTGAGGGGTAATCTACACTGAACGTCTTTTGGCGCAATGGCGCCGCGTTGATTAGCAGCAATCATCAAGAAAATCTGAAGTTCCCTTTCAGGAGGAATGGATGTCCGTCAAGCCAGACAGCTGGATCCGGCGCATGGCGCTGGAGCACAAAATGATCGAGCCGTTTACGGATCGCCAGATACGCGAAGGAGTCATCAGTTATGGAGTCTCTTCGTACGGCTACGATATTCGCGTGGCGGACGAGTTTCGCATTTTCACCAATGTAAACACCACCATCGTCGATCCCAAGCATTTCGATCCGCGATCGCTGGTGGAATTCAAAGGAGACGTTTGCATCATTCCTCCCAATTCCTTTGCTCTGGCGCGTTCGGTTGAATATTTCCGGATTCCGCGCAACGTGCTGACAATTTGCGTGGGCAAGTCCACATACGCGCGATGCGGAATTATTGTCAACGTGACGCCGTTCGAGCCGGAGTGGGAAGGCTTCGTAACTTTGGAAATCAGCAACACCACGCCGCTTCCTGCAAAGATTTACGCGAACGAAGGTCTTTGCCAGGTGATTTTCTTTTTGTCGGATGAAGACTGTGAAGTCAGCTACAAAGACAAAAAAGGGAAATATCAGGCGCAGGGCGGAATTGTCTTGCCACGTCTTTAGGTTTGTCGTGCGGTCTGCGGGTCCCACCTTCGGAATTCCCGCGAGGTTACAACGCGGTGACTAGCGGAAAGCCGCGGTCGCGCCAGGCCTGCAAGCCGCCCTGCAAAGGCCGGATGCGTTTGACTCCATGTTTTCTAAGGAGCAGCGCCACACGGGCGCTGGTGGCTTCATTCGGTCAAGTACAGTACAGAACCACTTCGCCATCGCGCGGCAAGCGGTTGCTTTTCTCCTCGAGCTCCTTCGCTTCCATGTGCAGCGCACCGGGAATGGTCTCCGGTTCGGCTTCGAAATCCATCGAATGGCGCAAGTCAACAATCGTGATTTGCTGTCCCGCATCAATTATTTGTTTGAGTTCATCCACGGTGATGCGTGCGATTCGCAATTCACGGAGAAAGCGCTGGCGAGCAATAAACTTATACGCGATGTACGCCGCGAGCGAGGCAACGAGCAACACAAGCAGCCAGCCGCCGAGCGAAGCCAGCCGCGCCGCCACGCGCTCAATTTCTCCAGCGAAAGCGTAGCCGACTCCAAGAAATGCCCCGGCCCATAGCATCGAACCGATGGCGTCAAACAGCAGAAATCTCCGGAAACGCATGCGAAAAATCCCGGCAAGCGGCGGCGTCACCAGCCCCAAACCCGGAAGAAATTTGGCCACCAGGAGCGAACGCGCTCCCTGCTTGGAAAAGATGCCTTCGGTTCGGCGCACGCAGGAATCCGGCTCCAGCGAAATCCGGCAGAGGAGTTGAAGGATCTTGATTCCTCTGTGGCGTCCGAGTTGAAACCACGCGGAATCCGAGGCAAGTGCTCCCAGCACGGCAAACAGGAGCGAAGCGAAGAAATTCAGCCGTCCGGTGCCGGCAAGCGCGCCCGCAGCCAGCAGCAAGGGCATCGCCGGAACAGGCACGCCCGCCTGTTCGACAAGAACCCATCCGAACAGCACGACATGTCCATGGTGGATGAGGAATTCGAAAGCGCGATGCATGGAGGGCTGGATGTCGTCTCCTCCCTTATTTCACCGCGAAAGGAGCAGTATGCCCCCAACTCCCGGTCATGACGAACTCGCGGATCGGCTTGCGTGTTCGCTGTGCCAACTCGCGATCTTTCAGCTTGGGAGGCAAAGAATCCGGATTCCCTGGATACCCGATGGCGATTGCCGCAAGAGGCTCCCACCCCTCCGGGATGGCAAACGTCTGCTGCGCCTTTTCCGGATCAAAGCCGGCCATCTGGTGAACCACCAGGCCGCGCGCCGTGGCTTCTACGGACAACAGAGCCGTCGCGGCCCCGGTATCGTATGGTGCGTTGCGATTTGGGGCATTATTCTTCGCGAAGGTTAGTTTTGCCACCGCAATTGCAAGTGCAGAGGCGCTCTTCGCCCAACCCTGGTTGAATTCCACTAGAGTTCCCAGGATCTTGTCGAAGTTCGCCTTGTCGTCTTTCGTCGCCACGATGTAAGCCCAAGGCTGCTCGTTGTTGCTGGAAGGCGCCCACCGCGCCGCTTCAAACAAACTGCGAAGAACTTCCTCGGGAATGGCTTTGCCCTCAAAGGCGCGCGGGCTCCAACGGTTGCGAATCAGCTCGTGGATGGGAAAATCACTTGGCGCCGGTTTTTGCATGCTCATGGCCTTTGCCTTAGCTCATTTTAGATGTTCGAAGCACGCGAGGCGGTGCATCGGTGCCGCCTCACCTAGCACATGTCTATTCCATGTGTGATTAGTCGCCGGATTTTGCGGCGGCTTTTTGGATCATTTCCACATCGATGGTGATGTTCACATCGTCGCCGACCACCACGCCCCCGTTATCAAGCTTGGCGTTCCACTTCACGCCAAAGTCCTGCCGGTTGACTTTGGTGGTGGCTGTCGCGGCCACGCGCTGATTGCCCCAGGGATCCTTCATCGGAGCTGTCGGCCCGTCCACATCCAGCACAACCTCTTTGGTAGTGCCGCGAATCGTTAAGTCACCAGTCACTCTGAGTTTTCCCGGCGCGACCTGCTCCACCTTCTTCGATTTAAAGGTCATGGTAGGAAAGTGAACAACGTCAAAAAAACGCTCGCTGCGCAGATCCTTGTCGCGGTCGGGTTCGCGCGTATCTACCGTATTGACGTCGATGGTCACTTCCACACTGGATTTCGTGATGTCCTG
>DATDNK010000276.1:0-3624 GCA_036518275.1 Candidatus Acidiferrum sp. | reverse complement strand
ATGCTTGCGCGCCTCCCATTCTTCGCTCAGGCGGCGGACGGTCTCGCGCAGCCGCACGGCGAGCGTGGCAATCGTTTCGAGACGCTGTTCGCCTCCGCTTGGAACTTTGCCGTCCTTTTTCCTGCGGATTTCTGCAAGCAGCAGCTCCGCGTTTCCGAGAATTCCCGTAAGCGGATTGTTCAGCTCATGCCGTAGAACTTCTCCGAAATCCTCCTGGCCGTTTTCAGGCGCGCCTGCGGTGTCTTGTTCCGCCTGCCGCAGCCGCCGCTGGACGAACCCGCGCGCTTCGGCAAAGGCATTGGTCTTGCGCTCCACAAAATCAGCCGCACCCGATTCGATCAGGCCCGCGAGCTCCCAGCGCTTTTCAGCCGGTCCGATAACCACCACTGGGGCGTGTACCGCTAGAGGCGCCACCACCGCCTGGAGCGATAGGGCCGAATCCTTCTTTTCTCCGAAGTCGCCGGCAACGGCGTCTTCCTCGAGAAGAATCACGCCGGGAGAGCCTTCTTCGAGAATGCGCTGCGCCGCTGCCACGCTGCTGACGGCCGCGGCACGCACCCGCAGCGCGCTTGAATCGAACTCGCGCCTCATCGCCGCACAAAACCCCGCGTCATTGCTCACCATCAAAACGGTTTGTTCCTTGTTCCCCATACTTCACCCACTTCTTGCTGCATTTTTCCGCGCCACCTCGGCGGCCGAAGATTTTGCGTGCGCATGCGTTTGCAAAACGGCGTGCACTTTTTCCGTCAGCTCCTCGACGCGAAACGGCTTGGCCACGTGCGGCAGCTTGTTGCGCTTCAGGAATTCCCGCGTCTGCGCGGCGATGACGTCGCCGGTCACGAACAAGAAACGCTCGCGCAGCGAATTTCCGGTGCGCGGGAGCGACCGGTAAAAATGCTGGCCGTCCAACCCGGGCATCTTCATGTCGCAGATCACCAGGTCGTAAGACTCCCGTGCCACGCGCTCCAGCGCCTCGCGCCCGTCTAGTAATACGTCGACCTGCATGCCTTCGTCTTCGAGTACATCGGCGATCAAACGAGCAACGGTGGGCTCGTCCTCGACCACCAACACACGCGCACGTTTTCCAGGTTCGCCGGGAGACGTCGGAACGTTCACGAGACCCGAGAACTGCGCCGTAGAGAAACTTGCCTCGCCAGCCAGTTGCGCGCGGGAATTTGCTGCGCTTCCCAGCTGTATCTCTTCAACAAAAGAGTGTTTTCCTTCCCGGAGGAAAGATTCTGTCCGTTGTTGCTCCGCCCCGCTCAATCCTTCTTCTTGTTGGCGTTCCGTGGCCGCAGGAATTTCAATCTGGAACAGAGCGCCGCCTTGTGGAGGGGTCTGCAAACGGACGGATCCTCCATGTTCGCGCACCACGCTCAGGACGATGGACAGGCCCAGGCCGGTTCCCACCCCAGCGGGTTTGGTCGTGAAAAAGGGATCGAAGATGCGCGCCTGAATCGCTTGCGGGATGCCCGGGCCGTTGTCTTCCACTTCCAGGAGCACGCGGCGGTCGCTGCTTTTGCGCGTGCGTAGCCGTATGACGCCCCCGCGACTCTGCTCTTCCAGGGCATGTCGCGCGTTGCTCAGTAAATTGATAAGCACCTGCTGCAATTGGCCTGCGTCGCCATGAATAAAAGGAAGAGTTGGATCCAGGTCGAGCTCCACATGGATTTTTTTTGCAGCCAAGGTAAAGCGCTGGAGCTCCGTGGCGCGCATCACAATCTGGTTCAAGGAAACGAGCCGCCGCTCAGGAATGGTTTCACGCGCGTTCAGTAGCAATTGCCGGAGGATGCCGGTGGCGCGCTCCGCTTCCTGATAGATTTGGCGGATCTCCTCAGCGCGTTCAAGCGCGTCTCGCCCCGCTCCAGTCTGCCCCACGAGGAGGCGCTGGGCGTAACCGAGAATGCTGGTTAGGGGACTGCTCAGTTCGTGCGCGACACCGCTGACCATTTGCCCGAGTGCGGCAAGCTTTTCCGTTTGCAGGAGTTTCGATTGGAATACGCGCTGGGCGGTGAGGTCGCGATAGATTTCGACGCGCCCTACCTGGCGTCCGATGGAATCGAGCACCGGACGCGCCGCGCGCTCGAGTACGCGGGGAGCGGGCCGCGCCATTTGCAAAGGCTCGCGTATGCCGCCCTGGATGTTGCGGGCAAGTTCGCGCCAGCGCTCGGCAAATTGCGCCGGTTCCACCGCCTGCCCGGCGAGACGCGCAATCAATTCTTCAAGTGTCTTGATTTTCGCCGATTCCTCTGGAGCCAGGCCGGTCATATGTTTGAACCGGGAGTTCATGGCTCGCACATTTTCGCCCTCATCAAACAGGACGACTCCTTCTTCCAGCCATTCGATGACATTCAGCAATTCCGCCTCAACATAATCCGTGGGGCGCGAAGATGCGGAGGTCTCCTCCGGCTCGAACAAGACGGCGGCTCGCTGGCCAGGAAGGCGGGGTACGAATTGCAAGCGCACCTTGGCGCCATTCTGCAACTCCGCTTGAGCTGTATCCTTTTTCAGCGGTTGGGCGGAAGAGGAGGAATCAGGCGCGTGCTGCAGCCATTTCCGCAATCGCTCGCGGTCGTGGCCGCAAAAAAGATCAGCGAGAGGTCCCGAAGGCAGCACCGCGGCGTGGCCGGCGCGGCGCAGTAATTCTCTTGCACCGCGGCTCGAAGCGGCAATTCGTCCGGAGGGGTCCAGAAGAAAAAACGGATCGGCGACGAGATCTAGGAGCGATTGTTCGGCATTGGCTCTCCGGGACTCCTCTTCCTTTCGCTGGCTGAGCAGGAGCGCAAAGGCCGCCAAGCGCGCACGCAATTCCAAGCGCTCGAGTGTGGCAATGGAAACAGCGGGGACCGGCAACCCGGCGACCAGCACACCCAGAAGCTGGCCTCCCGCTTCCAAGGGAAGCGCGACGATCCGGGCCACCGAGGCTTGAGGCCAAGTCACCGGAGGCTCGCTTCCGATGATTCGGCGAGTCTCGAGCGCCCGGCGCGTCAGTTTCGCCAAGGGGTCGGCAGCAATCGCGTTGAGCCACGTTTCATCCCCGCTTCGCCAGCGAAAATCGACTGCAACAGGCGCGGGCGAGCTTCCCTTGGGAGCCGGCAGCACCCCAATCGCAGCAAAGGCCGCTCCCAAACTTTCTCCATTGGCGGAACGGTGCACGCAGTCTGCGACCAGATGAGCAAGCAGGCCATTCAGAGAGGAACCGTCCGGGCTGCTTTCCATCGTGCACCGGACCAGCGCGAGCTCCACATTGCGCACGCGAATGCCGCGGAGTTGTTCTTCCGCTTCCATGGCCAGGGAGAGTTCGGCGGCCACGGATTTTGCGCGTTCGAGAAACGCAGACAGGTGGTTGCTTGAGCTCCCGAGCAGAATCAATCCTCTCACACGGCCCCCGCCTAGGCTTTGTCCGGCAACGGGCACCCAGAGCGCGCGGCGCAAGCCTATGAGCTGGCCAATGACAGCTTGGCGGGCGGACTCCTGGAGGTCCTGTTCAAGTGGTTTGCCTTCGAGCAAGAGTTGTTCGGGCAAAGGCGGTTCGAGGGAGAGAACCTTCCATTCCGACGGACAGTTTTCTTTGGTTACGTCGTCCCAAACCAAGCCGTAGAAGGCGCCGGCAAATTCTGTATA
>DATDNK010000275.1:0-5159 GCA_036518275.1 Candidatus Acidiferrum sp. | reverse complement strand
TTGATGCTAGGGCCGTTGCGGCGCCGGCTTGTCGCCTTCGTTTCTCACCGGAGCGGCGTCTGTTGCATTGTGCGCCCCGTAAGCCTGGTTCCCGGCGCGGCTTCTTTGTTGTTCCGCCAGTTCATTTAAGCGCGTGAAAATGGCCCGTTCCAGTTCGGCTTTTTCGGGAAGCTTTGCTCGAGCATAGGCCTTTGCGAGATTGAAGTGCACTTCCGGGCTTCCGGGAGACAGCTTACTGGCAGTTTCGAGTTCGCGAATAGCCGCTTCGTCTTGTCCCAATTCGAGAGAAGCGCGCCCCCAGAGGTAATGGGCTTCAGCGGAGTTTGCGGCGATTTGCGCGGCCTTTTGTGCGAGTGGAAGCGCCTCTGCGTCTTGGCGGCGCTTCAACGCCAGGGACGCCAGTCTCAAATAAGGCAGTTCGCTCTGCGGTGAAATTTTCAATTCCTCGCGGATTCGTTTTTCCGCTTCGTCGTACCGGGAAAGAGCAAGCAAAGCCGTTCCGTAGGCATAGTGCAGAAAAGGCGTGGCGGGATATTCTTTCAAGAGCAGCTCGAATTTTGGGAATGCCAGGTCGTATTTGCTGTTTTGGAGCAGCGTTGCGATTTCTCCCGCTGTTTCAACCAACGCGTTATTGCCGGGATCGACTTGTTCCGGCAAAAAAGGGATGCGAAGCAGGGCCATGCCAAGCGCAAATTGAACCTGCTTGTCGCGAACATTTGAACCCGTTTCGAGAGCGAGCGTTTGCATGGCTCTCTCAAATTGGCCATCTTGATTGAGCAGCATTGCAAGATGAAGTCGTGCAGTGCGCACAGATTCCGGTGAGCCGCCGAACCCCAGCTCCTCGCCCCGCTCCAGGTGAATCAGGGCGTTCTTGTAATCCTTGGTCTCAAATTCGCTGAGCCCCATGACCGCCCACCCCGTTCCAAAGGTGGGTTTTCGTTCTACAAAATTTTTGAGGGCGGCGATTGCCTCGGGATAACGCTCGGTCGAGAAAAAGAGCATCGCCAGATTCCATCGGCCGTCGTCCCATTGCGGACGCAAGTGCAATGCTTTTTGGTAGTTTTCGATTGCGACGGATGCGTTTCCGGACTGCTGAGCTTCAGCTGCCCGGTGAGAGAATTCCTCAAAGATTCGGGTGTCAGTTGCGCTCCCTCGGGCGCCGGATGCTTGTGACTCTTGTGCGCGGTTCGATGGATTTTGCTGCGCATACATCTCGAGGATTCGTTTTTCCGGCCGAATTTTTTCGGGCGCAAGTCTTTCCGCTTCCGCTAATTCCTGCGCCGATCTTTCGCTCTTTCCCGCTGCCTTTAGTGCTTGTCCAAGCGCTAGATGCGCACGGGAAGAGTCGGGCGCCAGGCGCAAAGCTTCTTCAGCCGTGCGCACGGCTTCTTGCTGTTTCCCCATATGAAGGAACAGTCGGCTCATCTCCATGGGAACAATGGCGCTTTCCGGCGAGATGCGCGCTTCCTCTTGCAGTTGGCGAACGGCATCCTCCTGTCGACCCGCGGAAGACAGCGCCTGTGCATACGCGTAATGGATGTAGGGCACCCTGGGATAGTCATTGAGCAGGGAAGGGAATTCTTCTAACGCCCTGGCAGAGTTCTGCGCGAGGCTCACAGCCAGATTGCCCACCGCATGAACCAGTGCATCCTGTGAGGGGTCGACTTCATCCGGCAAGAGGCGAACTCGCAGGAGAGCCAAACCGAGAGCGACACGAACTTGCGCCGAAACTTGGCCCTCTCGAAAGACAGCGGTGAGCAAACTCGTCGCTTCCTCGAAATCTCCATTTCGATTGAGAAGCAGCGCTAAATGGTATTTTGCGACTCTCGTTATCTCCGGATCTTCGCCGTCTCCGAGACTCTGTCCCTTTTTCAAGTGTTCCAGCGAATTTGCATAGTCCCTGGTTTCAAATTCGCAGAGACCGAGAAAGCTCCACCCAGGGCCGAGGCCGGGAGTGAGCTGCACGACCTTTTGAAATGCACGGCTAGCTTCGGGATACTGATCGCTGTCGTATTGCAACGTTCCCAGATACCACCAGCCCTCGCTCCACTCGGGACGAAGCTCCAGAGCTCGCGTATAGAAGCGCATAGCGTCGTTGGTTCTACCGGCTTCGCGCGCTGCGGTAGCTGATTGCGCCAGCTCCTCGAAAGTCTTGGCGGTGTCTCCCGAGGGCGCCTGCCCATACACGGTCAAAACGTAAAAGCAGAGTAGGAAGAAGAATGCCGAGAGCCAGAAGGCGCGAGGGTAGGCAATGAAAGCTTGCATGCTCCGTCTCTCGAGGGCGGGAAACTCGCAGCTTGCCACGGTTGCACGATCGTTCACGCGGTTCATCTGAGCTCTACAACCGAAAGGGCCAACTTTGGCATTTTACAGCACTTCACCGTTCTGCTCGTTTCGGAGTCAGCTCGACCTCGTGTTATGGTGCAGGGTGTTATGCGGCGCGAACTTCCTGGAACTGGGCGGGGCGAACGATTCTATTTTTCGCGCCGACACTTCCTTGGAGAGATTTCTTTTCTAACTGGTGCTCTCGCCACTCCGATATTTCTTTTTGGGCGGACAAAGGCGTCTCCCGGCTCTTCCGCATTCGAGGAGATACCTCCGGAGAAAAGTGGAATTACCTGGGTCCATACGGCGGGAAAGTCTCCCGAAAAATATTTGCCGGAGACCAGCGGGGCCGGCTGTACTTTCTTCGATTACGACAATGACGGCTGGATGGACATTTATCTGGTCAACAGCGGCAAATGCGATTTTTACAATCCGACGCGTCCCCTGCGGAATGCACTCTATCGCAACAATCGCGACGGGTCATTCACCGACGTTACGGAAAAAGCCCGTGTAACCGGTGGCGGTTACGGCATGGGCGTTGCCGTCGGGGATTACGATAATGACGGTTTCCCCGATCTCTACGTAACACAGTATGGCCGCAACATCCTTTATCACAACAACGGGGACGGTACGTTTACAGACGTGACCGAACGCGCCGGAGTGGGCGTTCCTGGCTGGAGTTCGAGCGCGGTCTGGTTCGATTACGACAATGATGGCCGGCTGGACCTTTTTGTCTGCCAGTTCGCTGAGTTCAATAAGTCCATGAGTTGCGGCGTCGACCCGGACGGAACGCATCACTACTGCATTCCGCGGATTTTCAAGCCTCGTCCGAGCACCTTATTTCACAACAATGGGGACGGAACTTTTACTGATGTCAGCCGGGAGACCGGCATTGCCGCGCATCCCGGCAAAGCCTGGGGCGTGGTGGCTACGGACATTAATAATGACGGCCGCATGGACCTGTTTGTGGCCAACGACACGGTGGCCAACTTTTTGTTTGTGAACCGCGGCGGACGCTTCGAAGAGATTGGCCTTTCCGCGGACGTGGCTTACAGCGCCGATGGCCGCGCGCGCTCCGGCATGGGCGTGGATTCCGCGGATTTCAACGAGGACGGTTGGATGGATCTCTTCGTGGCCAACATCGATGAGGAGATTTTTTCGCTGTACCAGAACAAGCGCGACGAAACTTTCGATGACGTTTCCATGCCACTCGGAATCGGCATGTCCACAAGGTGGATGAGCGGCTGGGGCCTCAAGTTTTTCGACTACGACAATGACGGAAACCTGGATCTCATGACCGTCAATGGCTTTCCGGACGACCTCGTCGAGCAGCTTTCGCATCAGGTGACTTACAAGGAGCTTCCCCTGCTGTTTCGAAATGACGGTAAGGCTTTTAGGGATGTCAGCGCGCAGAGTGGGCCATTTTTTTCCAAGACATTTGCAGCGCGGGGCTTGGCGATTGGAGATTTCAATAACGACGGGAGCGTCGACTTGCTTGTTTCCAACAATGACGGGGCGCCCGTTTTGTTGCGCAATAATGCGGGGAAGCAAGGCCATTGGGTGGGCGTGCGTTTGGTTGGACAAAAGTGCAACCGCGATGCCGTTGGCGCGCGCCTCACTTACCAATCGGGCGATCTGCTGCGAAGCCGGATGAAGGTCGGCGGAGGCAGCTTCTTATCGGCACACGACCCGCGCGTAGTGCTCGGAATTGGAAACCGGACAAAGTTGGAGTGGCTGGAGGTGAAGTGGCCGCTCCCCAGCGGCGCGGTGGAGCGCTTCACCAATCTTCCGGTCGATCGCTACATTACGATTGTGGAGGGCAGGGGCAAGTGGGAGTAGAGCTACCTTGACCAAACGCCCTGCGCTCGTTGTTTCCGGCAAAAATCGATCAAGTTTTCCTGAAAGATTGCTGGCAGCTACGCCCGCGAGCTGCCAACGGTAGTTTTTTGCAGTTGGGAAGAAACGGGTCGGGTGGATTGGCGAACCACCAACTCCGGTTCAATGGCGATTTCCGGCGAGTATTCACCGCGCCCTTCGATGAGATCCACTACGGTTTGCGCCGCAATCTGTCCCATGCGCAGAAGCGGCTGTCGTACGGTGGTCAGCGGAGGATTGGCAAACGCCGCTCCCGGAGTGTCGTCAAATCCCACGACGGAAATGTCCTCCGGCACGCGCAGCCCCGCTTCATGGAAAGCCCACAACGAGCCAATGGCGGAAATGTCGTTGTAGGCAAAAAGAGCAGTGAACGGCACCTTTCGCGCCAGCAACTGCTTGGCGAACGGGTAGCCAATGGCGGGAGTCGAATCCGTTCCTTCCAACTGGATGGTCAATTCCGGGCGAACGCGAATACTCAGTTCCTGCGCTACTTCGCAGATGGCGTTCCACCGGTCCGTTGAATCTGAGCTCAAGATCTGTCCTTTGATAAAAGCAATGTCTTCATGGCCCAGGCTTTTCAAATGTTCCAGAGCCAAGTGCGCTGCGCGTTTGTGATCCAACACAATATTGGTAACGCCCTCCACGGGGTGGTGCCCGGCGACGGCCACGGTTGGCAAAGCCAGCTTCTCCGACAGCGACGTGTCCGTAGTGATGAAGCCCTCCACGCCTCGCATCAGGAGCATTTGCGCGTAAGTTTGCAGCAGTTTTGGATCGTGCCTGTGAATGACCGTCAGAAAGAAGTAGTTGTTCTTGCGCAGGTATTCCTCAATACCGCTGATGACCATGGCGCCGTAGGCGTCGCCGATCTCTTCAGCGATCACGCCAATCGTGTAAGTCCTTCTCAGGCGCAAGGTGCGCGCGAAGAAGTTTGGCCGGTAGTTGAGCGCCTGGGCCGCTTC
>DATDNK010000274.1:0-17596 GCA_036518275.1 Candidatus Acidiferrum sp. | reverse complement strand
TGTGGCGCTTGTCGGTGGGGCCGGACTCTTCTTTTTCTTCTTTGTCGGGGATGAAGACCTGGTCGCCCGGGAAGAGAATATTGGGATTCTTGCGGAGTTTTTTCAAGTCGGCGTTTTCGGGATGATCCCAGACGATCTTATAGTCGGGAAAGCCGTATTTCTTGGCAATCTGCGAGAGATGCTCGCCTTGCTCGACAATGTGAGTTTCGGACATGGTCAAGACCCTATCGGAACTCGCCAAATATAGAGGGAGGCGAGTAGCACGGAAAAGCGGCAGCCAGGCTGCCGCACTCCATAGGACTTCTCCGCCATATTCTTGCAAAACTGCATAACTTAGGCTCCCGCGAACATAAGCCTGCGAAAAGCAGAATCCTCAGGCCTGAAGGCCTGAGGTACAGTTCGGAATGACGCTTCCAAACAGCTTGTCAAAAACGTGTTTGAAGAGAACTTCATTTTTTGCGCCAAGACTTTTTATCCAGGTCGGGAAATGTGATTTTGCAATTTCCCTGATCGATACCGTCCACGCGAGCGCGGCCGTCCGAGTCCAAGAATCCTTCCGTTTCGGAGCCGTCGGGAGCAGTAACGCGATACTTTTCATTGGGAACGGGCTTGCCCTCTTTATCGAGCAACTCGATTTCGACCCAGTGACCGGTCTTTGGCTCATCGGCAGGACCTGCCGCGTTCGACAGAGCCTGTCAACCCGGGCAAGGATGAATGAAAGGGATGCCGGTTTGCGCGGCTTGCGCCAGGGCAACGGCGGCGGAACTGGGGTTGTACTTGGAGGCTTCCGCTTGCGTCTGACCGGAAGCGCTGGCGCCCGACATGGCCTGACCAAGAAGGACAAGGGGAGGGTCTGGAGTGACGACGACTGGGGAGCCCATGCCCACTTCACCAATCATCACGGTGGGCTCGCCCATGATAATGGGGTTGACCGGGCCCATGGCGAGACCCGGCTTTTCGATGACGATGTCGCCCAGGCGGCAGGCCATCATATTATTGATGAGCACGGTGGGGCTGCCCATGAGGACCGAGCCGACGCCATCCGCACCGCTGATGCTCACGGCCGGGCAGGCGTGCTGGTCAATAATGGCGCGCCAGGCGGGCAGGCCGCCAATGAGGACATTGACGCTGCCGGGCCCCGGCGCTAGCGGCATGCCGTGAGTCGTGGGGTCCGTAATACGAGCTGCTGGGGGCATCGCAGTCCTTCCAATACTAATTCAGTTTTCCACCCTTGGTGCCATCGTCCGCCGTGTCCGGGTCCTTTGGATCGTTGGGTGCGTCCGGACTAGCCGGCGATTGCGGGCTGGCTCCGGGACCGCTGCCGGCCGCCCCGCCGCTGTTGATTAGTACCATGGTCCCTTGAATCGTTACACCGGCCGGGCCAATGTCCACAAAGCCGCCAGCGGCCTTCAGCGAAAGCTGCATGCCCGCCTCGATGATCACGGTCATGCCACCCTTGAGGTGAATGGTCTGGCCCGCCTCCATGGCGTGGGTCATGCCTACCTTCTCGTTGCGCGACTGGCCAACCTGCAATGACACGCTACCGCCAACCTGCTCCTTTTGGTCCTGGCCGACCTGCAAGGACACGTTGCCGACGATTTTTTCTTTGTGGTCGCCGTCGACTTCGGTTGATTTGTCGGCGCCGACCTTCTCCATCTGCTTGGCGCCGATTTGCAACGACATGTCGCCGTCGATCTTTTCAAAATGGGTACCTTTCACGTGGGCGTGTTTGTCTGCTTCCACAAGTTCCCGTTGATTCGCTTTAACGATGAGGCTGCGATCGTTGCCAATGTATTCGCGGGATTGGTTTTCGACGCGGTGGTCCATGTCTTTTTCGGCGTTGAGGAAGATTTGTTCGCTGCCCTTTTTGTCCTCGAAACGGAGTTCGTTGTAATTGGCAGAGCCGGCGCCCTTGGTGCTGCGGGACATGAAGGTGGTGCGAGTCATGTTGTCGGGAAGGGCGTAGGGAGGCATCTGCTCGTCATTGTAAACGCGGCCGGTGATGATTGGGCGGTCGGGGTCGCCTTCGAGGAAATCAACGATGACTTCCTGGCCGATGCGCGGAATATTCATGGCGCCCCAATTCTTGCCGGCCCAGGGCTGAGAGACGCGCACCCAGCAAGAGCTATTCTCGTTCTTCTTGCCAAGGCGGTCCCAGAAGAATTGCACTTTCACGCGGCCGTATTTATCTGGATAAATCTCTTCACCTGCGGGGCCGACGACGACCGCAGTCTGCAGGCCTTGAACTACCGGCTTTGGCGTCAAGCGTTGGGGGCGAAAGGGAACGGCTGCGGGAATGCAAGTGAAATGGTTCGTGTAGGTTTCGCCGCCGCCATTTCCGGAACCAGAATAGCTCTCGCCTACAGAAGCAGAATGGGTTACCTCAGTAAGAAGATAGTCTCCGTTCTGGTCTTTGCGGGGGTGCTCGTCCAAATGGAATTTATATCCGCTGGCAAAGGAACGGCAGTTGCTGGAACCCGTGACCAAATGGTGTACGGCTTCCTCTTCTTCCATACGGATTTTTGTGACGTCGTCTCCTTCGGATTTCTTGGTGTGAATTCCCGGGTAGTCATAGATTTCATACTTCGTGTTCCCGCCGATCTCGGCGACGGTCTGGACGTTCGCCATGAGGGAGGTGTTAGGAGTTTGGAAGTTGTAGTCGGTAAGCGCGTACTTGCCAGGGCGCAATTCCTGCTCGGCGCCCCAGCTCTCCACAAGGTCCTCCTTCAAAAAGGTGCCGCCGGGAGTGTAGTTGAAGCGGGTTTTATACTGGACCGGGCAATTCTTGTGGACCTGCGGCTTGTCGGCGAAAACAAGCTTATGAGTGCTCTGGTCATGCTCAAAGAAATAGAAGATGCCAGCCTCCTCCATCAAGCGAGAGACAAAATTGAAGGCGGTCTCACGATACTGGACCACATACTCCCGTTGTGGATAGGTGGCTTGCGTGCGATCCTGAAAGTCCTGAAAACCGTGATCTTGGAAGACTTTTTTGATGATTTCGGGAATGGTCTTCTGCTGGAAAATCTGGCAGTCCGCGGTGCGCGTAAGGAACCAAAGCCAGGGAACGATTTCAGCGTGATAGTAGCTGAAGCGGTTGTCTCCTCCCGTACAAGCAAAGCGGCTAACGAAACCATTCCAATGACGCTGGTCATCGCCTGCATGGTGAACGGAGATCGTCACCTGCTTGCCGACGATGTCCTTGTGAACAATCGAATGATTCTCGGAAAGGAGGTCGAGAGTTAAGTGAAAGGGCTGAGAAATCCCTTCATGACCACTAAGGGTCTGCAAGAGGAGAACGTCGTCTCCTAATGGAGTTTCAAGTCTGAGCAATCTTTTTTCTTGAGTGTGTATCATACAAACTCCTCTGAGAACTCACGGTTCGACTCGGGCATCAGGAAAACAGCCATTCAGCAATCGATTCTGTGCTGCGTCCCGCGCTATCTCCTGTGCCAGTAACCTACACAGTCTCCTTCCAAAGTTGCTTCTATGTCCCAACCGTCGAAGCCGAGCGAAATAGACTCCCTTGTTTTCCCGCGCTCTTTAGGACCATCGAAGACAAGAACGGTTCCACTTTTCCCGACACCAAAGCTGAGAACTCTTCCGTTCCCTTCGAAATCATCAACGTCAAGCCAAGCAGGAATCTCCTTCTCATCCCAACCAGAAGGTCGGTTGTAAGAAAAACCTATGCCTGGACCTGCGCCAGTGTAGGTGTACATTGCTGATCGTTTTGTGCGCGAGTTACGAATCTCAATCGAAAACACCTGCCCAGCAACAACACTTATTCCAACACTTGCACCGACCAAGGTTCGAAATTCAAACTTCTTTGAGAGGGGCCCTGTATACTCGCCAGTAATTGTTATGGGCTCGAAGTGAGTATACGGCCGCTTGGGAACGTAAGAAGACCAAATGTCCACGCGTCTGTCAGGCGCCCAGCACCGTTTCGAAGCACCGGATTCTCCGAGAGTTCTCACACGCGAAGAATAGAACTGATACTTCTTCAACAGAGAATCAACGTAAAGTTGAACTGACCTTGCGCGCTTGAGACCCAAACCGAGATTATATCGATCACTACCGCGGCAGTCCGCGTGTCCAGCAAACTCCAGTCTAACGCTCTTGCCCAACAGCAGAATGGACTGTTTCCCTGCGAGGGCATCCAAAACTGCGCAGTCACTTGGGTCAAGCGTGTATTCATTCGTTTGGAAGAAAATTTGCCCAATCAAGCCTGGACAATGGCGGTCTCCGTACTCTTCAAACCAACTGTTCAACTGGTTTGAGAAGCAATAATTCGCAGAAGTATGGGATGTCTTCGCCAATTTATGTGACGCACCCGATGTGAGAGAACCAGCCATAAAAAACCTCCAGGGAATCCCGGCTTGCTGGATAGCCAATTCCAATGTTTTAGCAGCCTAACAAAACGTTTAGGAATAAACGAACGTGCCGCGCTCGGCGACGGATACGCGGATGGCGCAAGGTTTCTGATGGTCGGCCATGCGCGACAGCAGATAGCGCGAGATGTCGGGGAGCATCGTGTTGGTGAGAATATTGTCGACGTTGCGAGCGCCGGATTCGACTTCGGTGCAGCGCTTGGCGACTTCGGCGACAACTTCGGGAGCGTAAGTGAGCTCGATTTTGTGATTCTCGCGGATGCGGCGCTGAATCTTGCCGAGCTTGAGGATAACGATGGTCTTCATGGCCTCGTCACGAAGCGGGAAATAGGGCACGGTGACGAGGCGGCCCATAAATGCGGGCTTGAAGGTTTTGTTGAGTTCAGGCTTCAGGGCTTTGGCCAAGCCGTCGGGGCTGGGCATGGTCTCGGGATCGGCGGTGAGCTTCATCAGCAGATCCGTGCAAGCGTTGGAAGTAAGAATGATGATGGTGTTTTTGAAGTCGATTTCGCGACCTTCGCCGTCTTCCATCATACCTTTGTCGAAGACTTGATAGAAAAGTTCGAGGACGTCCGGATGAGCCTTCTCGCACTCGTCGAGAAGGACGACCGAATAGGGCCGGCGGCGCACGGCTTCCGTGAGGACGCCGCCTTCGCCGTAACCGACATAGCCTGGCGGTGAGCCTTTCAGACTCGACACCGTATGAGCTTCCTGATACTCGGACATATTGATGGTGATGACGTTGCGTTCTCCGCCGTAGAGGAGATCGGCGAGGGCCAAAGCGGTTTCCGTCTTGCCGACGCCACTGGGACCAACAAGCATGAATACACCCACAGGCTTGCCCGGATCATCCATGCCCGCCCGAGCAGTGGAGATGCGCTGCGCGATAGCTTGCAGAGCGTGATCCTGGCCAATGACGCGCGAGGCCAAGAGGTCTTTCAGCGAAAGGACCGTATTAATCTCGTCCTGCTGCATTTTGCCAACCGGGATGCCCGTCCAGGCGGAGATGACTTCCCCTACGATATGCATGTCCACGCAAACGCGCATGAGCGGGTTTTCGCCCTGCAGGGCGTCCAGTTCGGCGTTGAGGCTCGCGAGTTCGGCCTGCAACGAGGGAGTATCTAGAGCCAGCTTCACCGCGGTGGCGCCTCCATCACCACTGTTTGCGCGTGGCGCGACAGCAGTCTCCAGTTGGGCGCGGACCTCACGAATTTGTCCAACGAGGTGTACTTCCTTATCGCGTCGATCTTGAAGTGATTTCAGCTGCGCTGCGAGTGAGGCTTTTTGTGCCGCAATGGACGTCAAACGCTCGGCGTGATCGGCGCCTACGGCAGCTTCCCGTTCCAGCACGCGCTGTTGAACTTCCAAGTCGTCCAGCTGGCGGGTCGTATCTTCGATTTGCGGAGGCGTAGCGTTTTGCCCCAGGGAGAGGCGGGCACATGCGGTATCCAGGACGCTGACGGCTTTGTCGGGCAATTGCCTGCCGGCAAGGTAGCGGTGAGAGTATTTAGTAGCAGACTGAACGGCCTCGTCGAGGATCCGCACATTATGGTGCTTTTCGAGCGAACCCACGAGGCCGCGGAGCATAACCATGCACTGCTGTTCGGAGGGCTCTTCCACCTTGACAACTTGAAAGCGGCGAGCCAAAGCCGCATCCTTCTCAAAATATTTCTTGTACTCCGACCACGTGGTTGCCGCAATGGTTCGCAATTCACCTCGGGCCAGCGCGGGTTTGAGAAGGTTGGCAGCGTCCCCTTGGCCAGCGGCACCTCCGGCGCCAATCATGGTATGCGCTTCGTCAATGAAGAGAATGATGGGCGTGGGAGAGGACTTCACTTCTTCGATCAGACCTTTCAAGCGATTCTCGAATTCTCCCTTGATTCCGGCGCCAGCCTGAAGAAGGGCGAGATCGAGGGAGCGGATGGTCACGTTCTTGAGCGGCGGCGGGACGTCCCCGGCGGCCACGCGCAGGGCAAAGCCTTCGACAACCGCAGTTTTGCCGACGCCAGCCTCGCCAGTGAGAATCGGGTTGTTCTGACGGCGGCGCGTCAAAATGTCAATGATTTGGCGAATCTCATGATCTCTCCCCAATACGGGATCAACTTTTCCTGCGCGAGCATTGCCGGTGAGATCGATCGTAAACTGATTCAGGTTTTGAGTTTTGCCGCCCGGAGCGCCGGAAGAAACCCCTGGAGCCATGCCCGGGATTTCGGCCGCCTGTGGAGTCTCTCGGTCCTCCGGAGATCCCGCCACGATTGCCCAGAAGTTCTTGCGAAGTGTTTCCTCGCTGATTTTTTGGAATTCGCGCGTGACCTCGCGCATTAGTCGTGCCAAGTCCGGAGTGGCGATGATGGCTAGGATGCAAAACCCGGACCGCACTTGGGCAGCGCCAAACTCGAGAGAGCCAATGGTCCACGCTTCGGACAACGTTTGTACCAGCGATGGACTAAAGACCGGTGTCCGCGCGTTGCCGGTCTTGAGTTTGTCCAGGCTTGCGGTAAGGTCGCTTGCAAGATGCGCCTTATTCACCGCGAAGTGTTTGAGAATGTGATGCAGATCGCAATCTGTAGTCTCCAACAGTTTCAACAACAGATGTTCAATCTCGATGTCATAATGGGTGCGCGTAAGACAGAATCCTGCTGCAGCCTCAAGCGACGAACGTGTCGTGTCGTTGAGCTTCCCGATTAGGCCCTTCAAATTGGAAGTCATGATCAGTCCTTTCCTTCTCACAAAGCCAGAATTGTGTCTTCAGGGTCTCGCCCCATGGGGTGAGAGCGGGCCCAGCTTACCCAGCCAAGTTTTGGAGATTCGTCGCCTTCCGAGCCCAGCTCACAAACTGGCACTTCATCCCGTCTGAGCACTAACTGCACATCAAAATCGATTTCGTCGTTGGAAAAGAAACGCGTTAGCGCACGCAAAGCCTGAAACGCGGAACCGTTAGGCAGAAAATCCAGGTACTGAGAAAGAGAAAGCGGCCCGAGTTTAATTCGTGCACGCGCCCCTTGGTCCCAGACCTCAGCGCCCGCCACCGCACCCTGTCCCAACTGCTCGGAGGAAGTCTCCCTCTCTCCTAGGAGGCATTCTGTATCCGGATCGAGCCGAAACCATCCGCCCAGCAACTGCTGCACTTCCACGGGGACCTCGAAGTACTCCTCAAGAATCAATTGAAGCGCCTTTGCCGAATGAGGCCGCTGGCCGAGAATGCCTGCAAAGTAAAGAAATGCCTCATCGGCAACCGCCTGCCGTTCCTGGAGCCCTCCGGTACCTAGCCCAATCAGATCGAGCAAAAGGCCAGAGAAACGATCCAGCTCTCCGCGCTCGTAGGGAATGGCAAAGCGGTATTTTTCCCAAGCCTGATAGAAGAGAGAAAGGAAACGATGATTGAATATGTCAAGAAAGTCCCGCAGCGTTCTGTCACCAAACCGCAGGCGCTCAGCAACCAGGCTTGTGTACCACTGCGGTAGAGCGCCGACTGGCCCGGTCAAACCAAAGAAGTTAACCGCAATATGATGAGGTTGGTCTTCGTCCCACTCCAGCGACTGAATTTCACTGGCAGGAAAAGCCAGCGAGGCGTGTGCGCCAAAATGGGCAATTTCCTCAGAAGGCTTGACGAATCTGCCGACAGGCTTGCGCTCTGGGAACAGCCGCTCAAGCAGACGCACCGCTTGGAAGAACCGAATGCTGTATGGTTCTTCGCGTAGCCTCGTCTCGATTTCCGGCGAGACTGGCGTGCGCTTCAGAGAAGGATTGCTTGGCCTGCTCGCGGTGGCCATTGACGCAAGGGCTCCTTTCGCTGTCGGGTGTGCGCCTGAAGCTGGCTGAAGCTGTTGATGGAGGCGTACAAACCTAAGAAATGCTCGAGAACGCTGGCGAACAGGTACACCCCTCCTCCGACGTACTGCTCTTCATCAAATTCAATATCAACCTGGCGCCCGCGCACAAACCCAATGCCGTGCTCTGAAATAACACGCGCAAAATGACGGCGGCTCTTCAAGCTCAGCAAGCCTGCAATCTGTTTTTCATGAAAGGCGGACTCGCTGAAATTGTAAAGGCGCAAGATTTCCGTCAAAGCGTCCTTGCCTTCTTCGACGAGAGACAAATAATTCAGCGAAAGATGAGAAATCAGACGCCAGAGCGTCCCTTTGCCGGTAGGCGGGCGAACCGTGGCCGTCGGTTTCCGCAAAGCTACGATCCTTTTTACAGCGCCAAATCCCTCCAATTCGAAGTCGCCTGCTTCGTTCCCGAGCGGCAACCGATAGGGCAAATCCCGATTCGAGCATGTGCAATGAACCAGGATCGTATCCACGTCCGGTTTCATGGGCCGGCCAGTCAGGTCCATCAGAGAGAGGAAGACCTCTGTGCCTTCGTCATCCCGGCGTTGCGAAGGCCGCCGGCTGGCATACCAGAAGGCTTGCTGATGCTTCAGCTTGCGCGAGGAAGCGTGGCGGAAACGGTAGAACGGTTCGAACTGTAAGGTTTGGTGGGTGTCACGGTCAATCGAGGTGACATCATCAACGGAGAATATTTCCAGCGCATGCCTTCGCCGGACATCGGGAACTACCGGATACTCGAAATCCGTCTGGTCCAGCAGAATGGGTTCGGCCGCCAAAGAAAAGAGGTTGATGACCGGCGCGCAGCCCAAGCTGAAGGTCTTTCTCGACACGTTGAGCTCGAGCATCTGAGCGCGCTCCGCGCGTTCGAAACTGGAGATCAAAAAGATGAACTCGACGCGCGATCCAAATCCAGCTTTTTCCAAGGCATCCAATCCGGTAATGTCCAGGAAAAAGAATTTCTCCGGGAAGGTGAAGTATTCCTGCAACAGGCGGTAGCCTGCGAAAGAATGGCGCGGGTAGGGCAGCAGCGCTTCTTCATCGGCAAATCCGACTGGACGAAGAATTCTTGCTGGGAGCACAACAGGCGGCTTACGAGAGTTGGGCGTCAAGTCTCGAATCAGGATTTGCGTGCAGTTGTTGCACATCAACTCGTAAAGGGCGTGGACAAGGTTACTTTCGCCATTCAGGTAGATGCGCAAGGAGTGCAAACCCATTTTGGCGAAGTCGGCATCGGGCAGACAGCTGAATCCAACGCGCAGTGCGGCGGCTGCATCGGCTGCCTTGATGGCGGGCTTCAAGCGGTCCGGCGTGAGCCATTGAGCTTCGGTGATGGAGAGCGGCCACAGGGTGGTGTCGTAGCAGGTTCGAAACTTGCACGGGTGACCTTCAACCGGTCGGGAATACAGCATGGAACCGCGCGGAATGCGCAATCCACCGGAAATCTTGCCTTGCTCGGGGTCCAAGTGAAACTGCACAACGCTCATTGAGGGGATGGGCCGAATGTAATGAGGATAAAGAACCGTGAGGAGCGCTTCCGTGATTTCCGGAAATTCGTCGTCGATCTTCAGATGGACTCGCGCAGCCAGGAATGCCGCTGCCTCGATTAGCCGTTCAACGTGCGGATCCTCACAACGACTGGGTTCCAGAAGAAGCCGTGAGGCAACTTTTGGATACTTTTCCGCAAACTCAGCGCCCATCTGGCGCAGGTACGTAAGTTCACGCTCGTAATAGGTGAGCAACTCATCCCGCACTGGCGTCTCCCATCAACTGGTATTCCCCGCTGGTCAGTTCCAGGGCGGCATCGAAAACGACATGCTCCGGGGTGGGATCGATTTTGAGCATGCCTTCAATGACAAAGCGCAGGACACGTTCAGTGCCGGAGGCGGGCAGAATCGCCACTCTCGCCCCACCGAGTCTTGGTTCAAACAATCGCACTACTCTCTCGATCTCTCCGAGCAAACGGTCTTTTTCGTAAAGAAAGTTTTGGGTGATTTCGGTGATATCCGGCACGCCGTAGCTGTATGCAGAACGCAGGGTTTCAACGCTGGACTCCGGAATGGGCTCGGGAGTACAGCGCGTGTTAAGCAGGTTCTCAAGGTCACGGCGGACAGCCAGCTTAAGTTGAGCCAGAGATTTGCTGTGCGTCAGAGGACCCTCCACCTTCGATTTGGGTTCGTTGTCGAGCAGACGATCCAAAACGGACAGTGTCACTGGCCCGAGAAGCTCGCGTTTGGTGTCGCGTTCCGCCATGACTATCTCGTCGCCGACAAGACTTTCACCGGATCCAAGCGGCAAATCTTTTGGTAGATCTTCTGTTTCGCCGCTTCCTCATAACCGAGCTTGCCCATGCAACCGAACAACAGCAGGAGCGCCTGCGCCAAGAGCGACGGTTCTTCCCACTCTTCCAGCCGGCGCCGCTCAATCTCTTCCGCAAGTTCAGTCAAGATCGGATAAGCGATGGTTTCCTGTTTGACTGAGAGGCACAATTCAGCAAGCTGAACTTTTCTGAGAAAGCGGGCGCGTCCTGAGCGCTCCTGGGAAATTTCCCGCGAAAGCAGCTCAACCGCATCCTGAATCCGGCCCGACCTGACAGCCTGCTGGACGAGTTCCTGCACGTCCGGCCCATTGGTCCCATTGCTTCCTAAGGCAAGAGCAGCTGAGGGTGGGGGCGGCGCAACAACGATTGGTGGCTCAGGAGGTTCAGGCGGAGGGGGAAGAATGGCCGCGGTAATCCATGTTTGCGTTTCATTATTGGCGGCCTGGGTGCCGTCCGAAAGGTATGCGGAAGGCAACGTAGGGAAATCCGACAGCAGCGAACGAAGTTCCGCGCTGATGGCAGCTGCGACAGCTCCAAGGCCCAAATTCTCGCAGGCACCCACAGCGTAGCGTTGCAGATCAAGCCATCCCCTCCCGCAGGGGAGGCCCATAGCGGTCTCGACTCCCTCAAGTAATTCCGGCCACTGACCTTGAGCAGCGCAATTCTTGAGCGACAGCCTGATTTCACTCGAAGGGGATTCCAGCAGTGCAGCATCCAAAGAGAGGCCATTGACCCGCAGTTCACCCCAGCGTAGCCCGCGCAGGAGCAGGTAGGGCACCGGATTGGATGGATTTGCAGTACGCAAGAAGCGCGTTAGGGCTGTTACACGGCGCACCGCTTCCTCTGCATCCGCGGGTTCTTCTGAGGCCGTCGCTCGCTTACGAGGAGGCGTATCACCCGAAGCAACCTGCGGAGCAACTTCAACTTGCTCCAGTTGCGGTTCCTCTTCCGGCGGTTCAGGTGGTTTCTCTTCCGGTGGCTTCCAATATTCCCTGACGGCATCCTGGAGGTCTTCGAGCGCCTTTTTTAAGTTGGCGAAGTTTGGGGCATCATCGCGCGGGAACTTTTCGTCGGTCAGAGTTTCCAACGCTTGCGCCGCTTCGATTGCGGCCAGCAGGTCATCCGTAAGCTGGCGGTAGAAAGCATCTCCCGTGATTTTGACGCCCTCGTCAAACTCTTCCGGGGTGCATCGCTTCTCCTCTAGAGCCGCCTGACGCGCTTCCTTCTTTGCTTCGTTTTCCGTGGCGTCTTTTTCGTAAGGGACCTTGCGAGATTCTTGAAACTTGAACCAGTCCAGCTTGTTCTTTGTTAGCGGAACGCGCCGCACCTGTATGTCTAGACGGGAACCAACCCAGTCGAGGGGTGCCGCCCGCATCCCGGCATCACCTTCGTCGGCCTCGGGATACAACGTGTCCCAGAAGTTTTCGATCAAGCCGCGCAGGAGGCCGAGGCCCTGCGTCAGACCTGCGATCCTGTCTTGGCCTAGAAGGGCTTCCGTAAGCCACGCAGCAATTTGCAGATCTTTTGTTCTTTTGGAAAGAGCTTCTGTAGCTAGTTTGATGACCTGAACAAAATCAGCTTTCTTGAGCACCGCCGGTGTCCAAAAGTCACGCTTGGCGGCGTCATCGGAGATTTTGAGTTCTTCTTCGGCGCGGCGAGCTTCACGGATCTTGTCGTATAAAGGATCGAGTCGCAGGCTTTGTCCGCTAGGATTTTGCCCCGGAATGGGGTTTAGTAGACCTTCGGGCAGGGGCATGGAAATACCTTAAGAGGCTGCTTTGGCAACCACAAACTCAACATCACGCAGTTCCAGAATCGGCCATTCTTCATCGTCCGCCAGCAGCACTTTTTGTCCTTTAGGAAATGGCTCACCTCCACCGTCATCCTCCCACGCAGTAGCCCGGCCCAAACGGACAGCCTGGTCCGTGCTCCGCCAGGAAAAGGGATTGAGAACCGGGAGAAGTACTTCACCGAGCTCACGCCCGGTAAAGGCAGCCGAGGTCCGAACCGTCGCGGGAATCCAGAGCAAATCTCGCAGCCGCTTCGGGGGATCAATGTGAACCGAAGAGAGAAGTGAGAACGGTATCCAAAGATAACTGCCCGCGACAAAAACTTCCAGATTGGCCCCAATGCGGTCATCCGAGTCCAACAAATTGTGAAATGCCTTTCCATTGATGGTGCCGCTGACTTTTAGGGCGGAAGTGTCTTGTGCGGACTTTGGATATTCCTGCTTCTCGAACATCTCGTGGCGAGTCTTTTCAGCCGCCAAGGCACCCCGGTATAAGAGGACGCCCATCTCGGATTGCGGTCCTCCTTGAGAGAGAACATCGAGGTGCTTTTCGGCGCGGGAATAGTCGCCCGCAAAGCAGAGCAATTCAAAGAGGAAGGTGCGGCGCTTGAGGTCGGTGGGGTTATCACGCACTTCGGAGGCAAGCGCCGTGATGGCTTCCTCAAGCCGTCCGGCTTGGAAGAGTTGTTGAACAGTCATCGGTTAATCGCCATTAAAACTCATTCGCTTACGGGAATCCGCACACTAAAGACCCACTCGGCCGATCCTGTAACCGGCCGAGCTTGATGTCCCGAGAAAAAGCCGGCTCAATGATTAGATCTTTGCGTTCTCCAAGGCATTCCAACCGGCCTTGATCACGCCGCCAAGCCCTCCCTTTTCATCCTGGGGCTTGTACTCCATCTCGATTTTCGAGAAGTTAAGGGAGATACTCTCGACCGGAAGCGCCTCGCCACCACTGCCAGCGTGCGAGATCGACGAGACAATGACGTCCGACATTTTGACCTTAAAATACTCTTGCTGTGAGCCTCCGGCCTTTCGGCAGGTCAAGGTAACCGTGGGAGTGTGCTTTCCAGTAGCGCAGAACTCAAACAGTTTCGGTGTCGCACTGTCCGTGTACTTTGAAAACTGAAAGTCGTGCAGTTGTACTTTCCCGACACCTGAGCCACCGCCGAAGCCCGCAGAACCTGGCTGCGTGGCGCCGAAGTTGAAGCTCAAGATCTGAATTTCCTTCTTGTGGTCTTTGTCCGGGCTCTCCCCTTCCACTCCGTCGATTTTTAGAAACATATCCGCATGTGTGGACATTCCTGTTGCAAATCCCGCCATATACTTCCCTCCTGTTAATTCAGAATGATTTATGAGCCTGCCCCTCTTGATCATCCGTATCCGGAATCCGTTCCAAGCCGGAAACAGATTTCTGAGCTGGACTTCAACAGGGGCCCAGAATTATGAGGACCCAATTACTTCGCGGCTTGCGGCAAATTTGCCACTAACCGCAGAGAAATCGTCAATTCGTCAAGCTGGAAGTGGGGCCGCAGGTACGCAATAGCCCGATACGCCCCGGGCTTGCCGGGAATCTCGGTTACCTCTACCTTGGCCTCTCTCAATGGGAACTGCGCTTTCACGTTGGCGGTCGCCTGATCGTCTATGGTGACGTACTGCATGATCCATTTGTTGAGAAACGCCTCGCACTCGATGCGTGACATAAACCCGCCGATCTTGTCGCGCATGATGGATTTCAAATAATGGGCGAAGCGGCAGATCGCGAGAATATAGGGAAGCTGGGAAGAAAGCCGGGCGTTAGCGTTGGCTTCCGCCTTGTCGTACTTCTTTGGCTTGTTGGTGGACTGAACGCTGAAGAATGCCGCGTAATCCGCGCCTTTACAATGGACCAGCGGAATCAATCCCTGATCCGCAAGCTCCTTTTCGCGACGGTCAGTGATCGCAATCTCCGTGGGACACTTCAGCGCAACGTCGCCCTCGTCCGTATGGAAGGTGTGGGCAGGCAGACCTTCCACCAGACCGCCACCCTCTACGCCCCGGATGGCCGCGCACCAGCCAAACTTTGCGAAGGCATTGGTCAGCCGGGCGCCCAAGGCGTAAGCAGCATTGCCCCAGAGATACTTGGAATGGTCAGAGCCATCCACATTTTCTTCGTAGCCAAATTCGTCCACTGGCTTTGTGTCGCGACCATAAGGCAGGCGCATGAGAATGTGCGGCATGGCCAGGCCGACATATTTGGAATCTTCACTCGCGCGGAAAGATTTCCATTTTGCATATTCGGTGCTGTCGAAAATCTTTCCAATATCGCGAGGATCCCCTAACTGCGTAAAGCTCTCAAGGTTCAGCAGGTCGGCAGACGCTGCGGTCAGAAAGGGAGCGTGAGCCCCTGCGGCGACCTGAGAGATCTTCTCCAGTAGCTCAATGTCTTCGGGGTGCTTACCGAACTCGTAGTCCCCGATCAGCGCGCCAAAAGGCTCACCCCCGAAGATTCCGAACTCCTCCTCATAGATTTTCTTGAATAGGGTGCTCTGATCGAATTCCGCCGCGCGCTGCAAGTCGCGGAGAACTTCTTTCTTACTGACGTTGAGCACACGGATCTTTAACTGGGAGCTGGTTTCGCTTTGATCCAGCACGTATTTCAGGCCGCGCCAGCTCGCTTCGAGCTTTTGAAAAGCCGGATGATGCAGAACCTCGTTAAGCTGCAAGGAAAGCAGATGGTCGATCTGCGCGATGCGAGCATTAATGGTGGCGTCAGCATCGCGCGAAAGAGTCATCTCGCCCGCAACAACCTGGGCAATAAACTCCTTGACCATGTCTTTCCCGCGTTCGCGGACGGTAGGCTCTTGGCCAAACCTTCCTTGATCGATAATTTGGTCTAACAAGCTGCCTTCGGCAGCCTTTGCTGGGGCGGGTTGCGCTGCTGCCGCTGATCTTTCTGACTCAGTCATTGGAATCTCCCTTGTCCTTGCCTTCGCCTATTTCCTTTTTCAGGCGGTCGAGTTTCTCGGTACTCCCGGCGGCATCCATCAACAGTTCGTCCAATTTATCGTTGCCCTGCAGAGCACCGCGCAGATCGCTTAGCTTCGTGCGCAAGTCCAGCAGTTCTTTCAGCGGCTTTACTTGCTTGGCCACTGCCGTCGGCTCAAAGTCGTCCATGCTCTTAAAATCCAAGTCGACTTTCAGTTGGCCGGCGTTGGGGTCTTCACTGAGCTTATTGTCAACAGCGAAAGCCAAATGCGGTTGGAAACTCTCTAGTACGCTGTCAAAGTTATCCGGCGTGACTTCCACGAACCGGCGGTCCTTCAAACGCGCGAGAGGCTCTCGCGGCTGACCGCTTAGGTCCGCCATTACGCCCATAACAAATGGCAGTTCCTTTACTTCGATTGCGCCACCAACCTCCACGTCGTAAGTAACGTGAACGCGGGGCGGACGAACCCGTTCGAGCTTCTTATGTACGCTTTCTTTAGCCACGGCAGACACCTCGCAGGATCGGGCTTGAGGGGGACGCTTCTACTTTTGACGGATATCCCGATTTGTGAGTGCAAATATCACACGAATCAGAATTCTGTCAAGCCTCATTGGAGTAGCACAAAAGACCTGAGAGTCCTAGTCCCATGCCTTTTGGTCGCCTTGTTTGGCGAAATTGCTCCTCTCCACGGAGGCGAGAAGGCCTCACCGGAGGCTCCCGTCCAACCGCTGCCAAACAATGGCTCTCGCGCTGGGCGGGCATCCCTGGCCCGTCGTTCAGCTACATAGTGCAACGAAGCTTCTATTCGTTTCACCAATGGGGTACCGGAACCCAACTTGGCCCGGCGTTAGGCTTTTTGTTGAATCTTGTTCGTGTATCGGGATTATAGTGGCAACACTATCCTCAAATTCGGTAAGGAGGTGTCACCACAGCTTAGTCCCCATCTCTGTTGCGCAGCTTTTGACTTTATACGGTGGTATTGCTACGGTAACCCACAACTATGCGCCAATTGCAGCCGGTCATCTGGTCGAAGGGAACCTTTCTGACTCCACAGCACTTGCAGACGCGCGACCGCTTTCTGGAAAGCGTACTGCAATTCGAGTTGGAAGCCCTGAATTTTTGCCCCTGGGGCTTTCAGGAGTTGCGCATTGACCAGGAGGCGCTTGCTGGTGGCAACTTTGCCTTGACGCGTTGCATAGGCATGTTTCCGGACGGCTTGCCTTTTGATGTACCCGATTCGGACCCTGCACCAGCTCCCAAGCCACTGGGTCCTTATTTCGAGGCCGACCAACCGAGTGTGGACGTGTATCTGGCCATCCCCCACCACAGGGAACGTGGACTCAACGTATCCATTGCGGAGCGCAACGCGGACACGCGCTATGTCTCGGAGGTCGTCGATCTGCGAGATGAAAACACAGGTGGTTCCGCCAAACCGGTACAACTGGCCCGAAAGAATATTCGATTTCTTGTTGAAGGTGAGTCCCGCGAAGGCTACACCTATTTGCGCACGGCGCGTATCAAGCGCACGGCTGCGGGAAGCCTGCAGCAGGATCCTCAATTCATTCCGCCGGTCCTCAACATCTCGGCCAGCGATTTCTTGATTGGCATCACCCGCAGACTGGTTGAGATTCTCGCGGCCAAGAGCAGCATCCTGGCTGGCGGACGGAGACAACGCAGCGCCAGCCTCGCCGATTTTACGGCGGCGGATATCGCCAGCTTCTGGCTCCTCTACACGGTAAACAGTCATTTGCCGGTGTTGCGTCATTTTTTTGAAACTGGCAGGGCGCACCCGGAAAAGCTATACCGCGTCTTGGCTGCACTGGGCGGTTCCCTTTCTACATTCTCATTGAAGATTCAGCCCCGTGATTTGCCCGCGTATGATCATGACGAACTTGCGGCTTGCTTTTCGGACCTGGACGAGAAAGTTCGCGAGCTGCTTGAGACCGTGGTGCCGAGCAACTTCGTGGCGCTCCCTCTCAAGATGGTTCAGCCATACGTTTACGCCACAGCGATTGAAGAAGATAGATACCTGGTTGGCACGAAGATGTATCTGGCGGTGAACTCCACGTTAAATGAGGCTGAGCTGGCGAAGAAAGTCCCTCAACTTGTTAAGATTTCTTCCGGAACCCAACTGGAACAGTTGATGCACAGCGCCTTACCTGGCGTCCCCCTGACCCCGATGGTAAAGCCACCCGGGTCGATTCCTGTAAAATTAAACTATCAATACTTTAGCCTGAATCAATCCGGCAGGAGCTGGGAAGCGGTGGGGAAGGCACGAAACTTGGCCGCTTACGTTCCGGGGGA
>DATDNK010000273.1:0-2910 GCA_036518275.1 Candidatus Acidiferrum sp. | reverse complement strand
CCTTGGCCTGGTGGTCATCAAGGTGTTCATCTACGACAGCTCCTACCTCGAACGCTTCTACCGCATCGTCTCGTTTTTTATCCTTGGCTTGGTCCTGCTCGTGGTTTCGTTCCTCTATCAGCGCAAGGTGGCCCGCGAGCGTTCTTCCTCGTGAATTAAAAATGAAGAAAACAATGGCTGGAAAAATGACCACAAGAGCGAGCCGAAGATTTCTTTTCTTATCCTTATTGCTTCCCCCGTTTGTGGCGGCCTTTGCGGCGGACTTGCCTTCCGCCTGGCGTTCCTGGCGGTACTCGCGCCCCATTGAGTCGCCGCGGGCGGACACGCTGAACTATTTCACGCTGGATCGCGAAGTGTTCTCGCACTCGGAGAACCAGCTCGCGGATCTTCGCATCATTGACGATTCCGGCCAGCAGCTTCCTTACGATATGCGCTCCGAGATTGCTCCGCCGCCTGAGCCGGTAAGAGTTCCTGCCGCGCTTCGAGAGAACAGTTTTGTCCCGGGCCAGTTCACGCAAGTAATTGTCGACTTGGGAGAGCGCCCGAGATTTCACAATAGCCTGCGTGTACAGACCGCGGAATCCGATTTCATCAACTGGGTGCAGGTTGCCGCGAGCGATGACGCGCGCGTCTGGCGCATCGTCAATCCGCGTGCGCCCATTTCGCGCTTTCGCAAGGAGAATCTGGAGGGCAGTCAGACCATTCGCTATTCGGAAAACAACGCCCGCTACCTGCGTGTGCAGATCCAAGAGGCCGGGCACTCATTTCAACTGTCCGACATAGAAATTTTTGCTTCCCCCGTCACAAGAGCACAGGGCCCCGCCGAGGGGGCTCCACTTTTCTCAGCTCAAGCCCCGGACACCGGCGGCGAGGTCTCGCACACGCAATGGACCTTGGATCTCGGCAATGACAACGTTCCGGTTGCTAAGTTCAAATTCGAAACCAGCCAACCGGAGTTTTATCGCGCGGTGCGCATTCTCACTAGCGGCGATCGGAAGGAATGGCAGTTCGCAGGTGGAGGGGAAATCCACCGCTATGTGGTGGGCGGCAAAACCGAGGAATCGCTGGCCGTGTCATGTTATGAGCGCTCGGGGCAACGCTACTGGCGTGTGGAAGTGCTCAACGCCAGCGACGCTCCGCTTTCCACGATTCGTCTGTCTGCCTTGATGCCCGTGCGGTTTGTGCTGTTTCATCCCGCGCCAAATCACTCCTATCGTTTGATCTATAGCAACGCGCGCGCCCACGCTCCGCAATACGACATATCCCGGACTCTCCAAATCCCCCCGGTAGAGGCAATGTTTCAGCCAGCGCTCGGACCGGAAGAGACAACGTCGAATTACGCCGATCCTCGCCCTTTTACCGAGCGCCATCCCGACTTGTTGTGGATTGCTCTGGCTGTGGCAGTCGTCCTGCTTGCTTCTGCTGCCCTTCGGGCGTTGCGCCAGCCTGTTTCTGCGGCTGGTAATAAGTAAGTTATTCGCTGGTTTTTACTTCGCTGGCAGCGGCTGCTGGTATTTCGTGGCGTCCATTGACTTCCATTCGCCTTTGATGATTCCTTGGCGGATTTGTGCGGCCGTTTTTCCTTTGTGAACCTGCTCGTACGCGTAGAGATCCTCGTAAATGCAGGTGCCGCAGCCGGAGCCGTGCTCACTGGCGAAACAATCGAGCAAACTGGTGTGGCCTTTGCTGCGGTCGCAGTGGCAGTAGCAAGGCTGCTGGTAGAGCGTTTTCTTTATTTTGGCGGCTACTGCATACGCATTCTGCACGATAGGCTGACTGAATAGTTCCGGCTTCATGGTTTCCGGCAACTCGCCTTTAGGCGCCTGCGCATGATAAGCAGGGATGTCGCCGTTGCCGGTCGGCTGAGGTGTATTTTGTTCCTGGGACGACCCGGAGGTCGCCGTCAGTGGAACGAAGCAGAGTGTCAACGCCACACCGAAGAGAACCGCCGCACCTCCCATTCTCACAATTCCGCCCATATTCTCCTCCTCACGATCCTTTTCTCGCCCGCTTCCACAACGGCAAATCCCGTCGGTCCGCCGGATCGAGCGTGCCTTACGCGGCAGTATACCCTTGCGACCGCGACGCTGCGGACGCTCTTGCTTCGAGATGCCTTGCGCGCAAATGGCGTTGCGCGCGCCGGCCCCATCCGCGTACAAACGAAAAATTCAGTGCACCGCTAATGGCCGAGCTTGCCAAAGGAACCAGCCGTCCAACCCACTTCTCGGCGGTTTCGGTTCCGAGTTTTGCCGCGAGCTGTTTCGCCACGCGCGGCGCAATTTTTTCACACATTTGTTTCCCAGCCAAATCCTTGCCGTAATCGATTCCTGACGCAGCCGCAGCGGCTTTCCACATTTCTATTCTTTGATCGGCTTCGCGCGTCTCGAATCCGTAGAGTAGCGCCAGCCGCTGAATCAGACGCAACGTAATAATTGTCAGAAAGCTTGCGTCCGGAAGAAACGTGATCATGCCGCCCAGGCCAAATCCCGCGCCTTCGACAAGCGCGAGCCGCTCCGCATCGCGGATCAACTTTGCGGCGACGGCATCCAGATGCTCGATCGGAACCTCCTTCAATCGCGCGAAATTGGGGACCCACAGGCCATGCTTTTCCGCAAGCTGGCGCCGGAACTCTTCCGGATCAATCTCAACGGAGCGTATTCCTCGAAGTGCGCCCAATCGCAGGAACCGGCGCGCCACGTGGCCCGTTAAAGAGGTTTTCCCCGAATTGTGTAACTTCGCCATGCCTTCTAGCATCTTACGGCCTTCAAAGCCACCCCGCAACGGCGCAGCGCTGGCGCGGTTCGTGGCCGCAGTGCGCAAACCCCCGGAAATGGGAGGGTTAGCTGACACGCCTCAAATGAACGTAAGTCCTACTTGACGCGGAAACACTTTTGGGTAAACTGCATTTTT
>DATDNK010000272.1:0-19304 GCA_036518275.1 Candidatus Acidiferrum sp. | reverse complement strand
CATTTCGCGCTGGAGAAGAATGTCGCCCGTGTCCATACCGGCGTCAATGCGCATGGTGGTAAGTCCAGTCCGCGTTTCGCCGTTCGCGATAGCCCAGTTAATAGGAGCAGCGCCGCGATATTTCGGGAGCAGGGACGCGTGGAGATTGATCCAGCCGAGGCGAGGAATCGAGAGGAGGCGAGCGGGAATAATCTGGCCGTAAGCGATGATGACGATGACGTCGGGAGCGAGCTTTTGGAGGAGCTGCTGCACTTCCGGAGCGCGAATTTTTTCCGGCTGATGTACAGGAAGATGTGCGGCGAGCGCAACTTCCTTCACAGGAGAAACGGAGACTTGCTGGCCGCGGCCGCGAGGGCGATCGGGCTGGGTGATGACCGCGAGAAGCTTGAACTCGGGAAGCGCAAGAAGGTGTTTGAGCGTGGGGACGGCGAATTGAGGAGTGCCGCAGAAGACAATTCGGAGCGTGGGCCTTTCTTTGTAGTCCTCCGCCGAATTCATCGTGGAGATCCTTCGCTGAGCCAGCTCGCGCGGGCAGGCTCAGGATGACACGAACTTGCGGCTGTCTCTAAGGAGAAAAACTCAGGCGTGTATTTGAGGTGAGTAAAGAAGGAATCACCACTCGCCTTGTTTCTTAAGTTTCTTGATTTTGCGCTTGATGAGGTCGCGCTTCAACATGCCAAGATGCTGCAAGAAGAGGATGCCGTTGAGGTGGTCGATCTCATGGCAGAAGGCGCGGGCGAGCATGTTTTCCCCGCGAATTTCAAAAGGCTCGCCTTTGACGTTCTGCGCCTTGACAGTGACAAACTGCGGGCGCACGACGTAGCCACGGAAGCCCGGAATAGACAGACACCCCTCTTCTTCGCGCACTTCGCCTTCCGCGTGTATGACTTCGGGGTTGACGAGAACAATTTTCGCTTCGGGATTTTTCCCAGCCGTAACATCTACGACGCAAAAGCGGATGCTCTTTCCGATCTGCGGTGCTGCCAAGCCCACGCCCTGCGCCGCATACATAGATGCGAACATGTCCTCGGCAAGCTCTTCCAATTCCGCATCAAATTTTTGTACGGGCACGCCAGGCTTTTCGAGAATAGGATCGCCATACTTGACGATAGGATAGATTTTACGCGGCGGCGAAGACACTTGCGGCGTCTCGGTGGCGGTGGCCGCAGGTGTTTTAGAACTCATCGATTTGCCGGACATAATTGTCGAAGTTCCGCCGCATCTCTGGAAGAGAGTCTCCCCCAAATTTTTGCAGAAAAGTATCGGCCAACACAAGAGCGACCATGGCTTCGCCGGCTACCGCTCCCGCAGGGACGACGCACCAGTCGGAGCGCTCATAAGCAGCCTGCACCGGCTCCTTGGTGACCATGTTCGTGGTGTGCAGCGGCTTGCGCAGCGTGGAAATGGGTTTCAAGTAGCCGCGGATGACGATGTCCTCGCCATTAGTGATGCCGCCTTCGAGGCCGCCGGCGCGGTTGGTGAAGCGGCGAAAGCGGTGCGCGGCCTTATCGTAGGAGATTTCGTCCTGCACTTCGCTGCCATGAGCGCCCGAGATAGAAACTCCGTCGCCAATTTCGACGGCTTTCACAGCCTGGACGCTCATGAGCGCCTGCGCCAGGCGGCCATCCAGCTTTTCGTCCCACTGCGCGTGGCTCCCGAGGCCAGGCGGAACGTTGTGGACTACAATTTCGAAGATGCCGCCGACGGTATCATTGGCTTTGAGGACCGCGTCGACCTCCCCTTTCATTCGTTCTTGAGTAGCGGCGTCTGTGCAACGCAATGGCGAGTCCAAGTCTGCGCTGACAGCGCGAATCTTTTTCCAGCTTGCGGGGCGCTCCAAACGAACGTTACCCACCTGAACCGTGTGGCTGGCGATTTCCGTGCCAAACTCTTTCAAAAGAATCTTGGCGAAGGCACCCGCAGCCACGCGTGCGGCGGTCTCGCGGGCGGAAGCGCGCTCGAGAACGTAGCGAGCGTCGTGATAATTAAACTTCAGCGAGCCGGCCAGGTCGGCGTGGCCGGGTCGCGGCGCAACAAGCTTGCGCGCTCCGGGATCGTCCTCGGTGGGCTCGACCGGGAGAATCTTTTCCCAGTTGGCCCAATCACGGTTTTCGATGCGCAAGGCTATGGGCGCGCCGATGGTTTTGCCATGGCGAACTCCCGCAAAAATCTCGGCCCGGTCGTGCTCTATTTTTTGGCGTCCGCCGCGTCCGTAGCCAAGCTGCCGGCGATGCAGCTCATGGTTGATGAATTTAAGATCGATAGGAAGTTGCGCTGGAAGGCCGGAGATGTACGCGAAGAGCGCCTGTCCGTGCGATTCACCGGCGGTATAGAATTTCAGCATCCGCGCCCCTATCCTCGCGCGTCCTTTGGCAATTCAGTCGGGAGGAAGACACAGTGTAACGACAGCCGCCCTTTGCGTCCAGCAAGGCTCTGCGGCGTGCAACTGGATCCGCCCTACCCGTCTTTCGTGGCAATCTCTAGAAAACGCGTCTTCCAGCTTCTCCGATCGCAGATGCCAAGGTAAGATTTCCGAACAGAACTCTTGCAGGCCACTTATTCATGACCAAAGATGACATTCAACTGCTACTTGTGGCGTCCAGCAAACCTCTAGGTAGGGCCAGTTTTCGAGCAAAAAGATTTAGCGGAGTAGGCCCTCAAAGAACACAATGTCGGCGTCGCCTTCGCCTACCGCGGCAAAAATGGACCTATTGTCAGGGGACCAAGCCACACGGCGAGCGATGAACGTCCGGCGTTCTCCGAAATCCGTGACCGGATGCATTTTCCCGTCAGTAGTGGAAAGGAGCCAAAGATTTGTGCCAAGGGTGTCGTTCAAGGTGAGTGCGAGCCACTTGCCGTCCGGAGAAAGGACGGGGTGAAGCCCTTGCCACGCGGGAACACGATGGCCAGAAATGGGCGCAAGTAGCCTGGACGGAGCCGAGTCCGGCTGTGCGGCGCGAATTTCGTAATCCCACAGGCCGTTGACGGGCTCCAAGAGCTTGGCGTAGTAGAGCGTGGAACCATCCGGCGAGATAGCTGGACCATTGGCAACTTCGTTGCGCACTTCCACGGTTGAGAAATCTGCGGTGGAGGTCTTCAGGATGCGGCCGGCAGAACCCCTAGCTCCCCCACCTATATCCACATAGTAGACCCAGCGGCGGTCCGGCGACCAAGTCAGCCAGGAAGCTTTTGCAAGGAACTGATTGTTTTCGCTACCGTCCGCGCGAACCGACCAGTACGCGACCGTGTTGTTGCCTTGACCGAAGAACTGGCGCGCGTAAGCGATGCGCGAACCGTCCGGTGACCAGACGGGCACGCCCATAATCAGAGTGGGGTCTTTCTCAAAAGTGATTTGACGGTTTTGCCCGGAAGCTAGATCAAGCACCCATAGATTTCCGTGGCCGCCGGTGTCGGAGAGGTACACGAGTTGGCGTCCATCGGGACTTAGGCTGGGAGTCTGCACTTGTGCCGTCTGGTGGGAGATGCGAACTGCACGTTGGACATTTTCCGCCGGAGCAAACGCAACGGGAAATTTCCAGATGTCAAAATTAATACGAATGCGGCTGGAAACCACGCGGCCGCGAGAATCAACGTCCGGAGAGCCGTCGCTCTCATCGCCAAATGTAAGCTGGCGTGGTTCGCCGCCACTGCGGGAAACTTGCCAGAGGTGCAGCGTGGGGAGATAGAGGAGAGTGGAGCCGCGGGAAGTGCTGAAGACAAAACCCGAGCCGCCGGGGAGCCACGAGAATCCGGAGAACAGCGCAGCTTCGAAGGTAACGCGCTGCGGCACGCCGCCGGAAGCGGAAACATAGAAAAGATCATCCGACCAACGATCATTTGCAAGCATGAAGGCGATGGAGGAATCGTCTGGGGACCAGCGGGGCTGCTGGCAAGCGGTTTTTGAGGGGAATTTCGCGAGAACCTGAGGGTGAGAGGCGTCGCGATCCGTGCGAACGAGCTCGATCTGACCGGCTCCGAGGCGAAAAAACGCCAGCGACTTTCCGTCATGGCTGGGATCAACTTCGCTAAGACTCCCGATGAGACGACGAGGGGTTCCACCAAGAGCGGAAATTTCCCAGACAACCGCCTCGTGAGAGCCGTCACCAGGTGGCGTGTAGTAAAAAAGGGAGGCAGAATCGGGAGACCAACGCGGGGAAAGATGATCGCCCGCATCATGAGTCAGTTGGAAGGGAACGCCACCCGCCAGCAGGCGAATCCAGATTTGCCGCGAACCCGTAGAATCGCTCACAAACGCAACCGATTTGCCGTCCGGCGAAATTGCAGGACTCTCCTCCATCCCTGAAAAGTCAGTCAGGCGCTCGAACACGACTTCCGGAGGTCGGGCGGTCCGAAGTTGCCATCCCCGGAACCACCAGGTGAGTAGGCCAGTTGCGAGGATCACCGCGGGGATTGCGACCCATGAGAAAACTCGAGCATGAGCACTCCAACGTCCGGGGGCCATGTCCGGTACTGCGGAGCCGCTGCCCGATTCGATGTTAGAGACGAGCGAATCGAGCTGAAAAGCAAGATCGCGGGCCGACTGAAAGCGTTCCGCAGGAGACTTTTCCAGGCAGCGCCGAACGATGCGCTCAAGGGCTGGAAGAATCTTTGGTCCCGACTGTAGCGGCGCCGGATCTTGGCGAAGAATCGCGGAAATCAGATCGGCGTAGCTGTTGCCCTTAAAAGGCCGTTGGCCGGAGACCATCTCATAAAGGACAGAGCCAAGGCTAAAGATGTCTGAGCGGGAATCGACAACATGCCCGCGGGCCTGCTCGGGAGACATGTAGGCGGCTGTGCCAAGAATGATGCCTGAAGCCGTTTTCAGCGTGATTGTGGAATCCGAGGGTGCTGATTCCTGAGCCGAAACGCTTGCTAGGCCGAAGTCTAGGATCTTCACGTGGCCGTCGCTACTTATGAAAATATTCTCCGGTTTTATGTCGCGATGAACGATGCCCCTTTCGTGAGCGGCGCCGAGTCCCTTTGCAATTTGCGAGGCAATTTCTATGGCCTTAGGTTGAGGAAGCGGCCCAGCTCGCAGACGCTCCCGGAGAGTTTCACCTTCCAGAAGCTCTGTGATGATGAATGGCAGGTCGTCATGCGCGCCAATGTCGAGGATGGCCAGAATGTTCGGATGATGAATCTGTCCTGCAGCACGCGCCTCGCGTTCAAAGCGCGCTCGACGGTCGGAATCAGTGGCAAAATCACGCGGGAGAATTTTCAACGCGACGTTGCGTGCGAGGCGGGAATCACGTGCCCGGTAGACCTCTCCCATTCCGCCTGCCCCCAGCGGTGCAAGAATTTCATAGGGGCCAAGCTGTGACCCTGGAGCCAAAGGCATAGGTGGCGTGATTATAGCCCTAGAACGACTTTGTCGACCGTGGAAGTCAGCGCTGAGTTTCCTTGCCGCCGACGTAGAGAGGCATAAGGATTTCAATGGCGATGCCGCGGCGACCCTTGCCTAGATCCTCGACACGAACGACTCTCCCAAGGGATTCGCGATTCAGTGAGCCGGGAGCGTCGGAATACGGATACGTAATAAAGACGCGCATGCCCTCGACGTACGAGGCATTCTTGGTGGCGAAATACACGCTGTCTCGAGTGGTGTTCAGCGTGGGGAGGACTTCATCGAAGTCCTGGCGATGGGCGTCCGAAGGCCTCACGCGAACTACCTGCGGAAGTTTCAGTCGAGCCCTGCGTCGGCGCTCTGGTGGGTAGCCCATAATGTCCTGTAAGAACAGATTAATGGACAACAGACGATTGCAATATGACCGATGTGGCGTAAGTTGCTCAGTTAACAAAGGTTCCGGCGGACATCCTGGATAAGGTAATTGACGCGAAACTTGGGGCTGGCCAATCGAACGGGAGAAAAAGTGACCGGGGGCAAAGGCCAAAGTTACAAAACTGCGCTACGACGCTTACTTGACGCGCGGTTGCCGCACGGTTACGCTTCCGGTGTGGCTGTTTCGGCGAGCATTTCAGAGCAGAAGACGGGTGTGAATAGGGACTCGTGGCCGACACTCCGCTCCAGGTAACAGGCAGCCGTACGAAACAGGAAGATACCGCTTCGATCATCGAAGTGCTGGAAGGCGTGACGAAACGCGCGGTAGCCGCCATTCAGGACTACTCACTCCTTTCCTTTCGGGCCCTGGCCAATCTCGCGACTCCTCCGCACTATTTTCAAGACACGCTCGACCAGATGGATGACGTAGGAGTTGGCTCGCTGCCCATCATTCTCCTGTCCGGATTCTTCATCGGCGGCGTGATGGTGCTCCAGACTGGTGCGCAGTTCGTGCGCTTCGGACAAACTTCGCTGACCGGAGACGTGGTGTCCCTGGCACTGGTGCGCGAACTTGCACCTGCCATCACCGGCCTGCTAACCGCAGGGCGCTGTTCCTCGGGGATGGCATCGGAATTGGGTTCCATGTTGGTGACCGAGCAAGTGGATGCCATGCGGGCGATGGGTACCGACCCCAGCAGGAAGTTGGTCACGCCGCGAGTGCTGGCGAGCCTGACAATGGTACCTCTGTTGACGGCCATGATGGTGTTCGTTGGCCTGCTGGGTGGATGCGTTGCCTCCGTCTTCTCGCTGCAACTGAGCGCGGTGGAGTTCTGGCGGCGTTCCATCAATATCTTGGAATTCGCGGACCTGATGCAGGGCTTCTCAAAAGCCGTGATGTTTGGGTTCATCCTGGCCACAGTAGGCTGCTACAAGGGACTGACGGTGCGCGGCGGAACGCAGGGTGTCGGCCGCGCTACGACGCAGTCTGTGGTGATTTCGTCAGTGTTCATCATTGTGGCGGACCTCTTCCTCACCAAACTCTCCCTTTATCTGGCCAACCGAATCTTCTAAGGCTAATTTCCCGTGGAGATCGATCCGCCTTTCACAAGGACGCGGTCGAAAAAGTCCGAGCCGGCTTTGTAGCCGCGCACCCAGGAACGCCATAGCAGGAAGTCGTGAATCTCGTCCGGGAACACGATTTGCTCGAAGGGAACTTTCTGTTCGCGCAGGCGCTGGACGAGGTCAACCATCTGGCTGAAGTCCACGTTGCGGTCGTCGTCGCCCTGAATCAGCAGCACGGGCGATTTCCAGGTCTTGATGGCAGCATTAGGCGAAGACTCGAACGCCACACGCATAGCCTCGATGCGGTCGGGAGGACCGCCCCCTTCCTGGCCACCCGGGCCGCCGCGGAAGATTCCGCGCGCGGACCAGTCGTGCACGCCATGAAAATCCACGCCTGCGGCAAAGATATCCGAATTGCGTGCCAGTCCCATGGCAGTCAGGAAACCGCCATACGATCCGCCCCAAAGGCCTATCTTCTTGCTATCAACGATCGGGAGCGTCTGCAGATACTTCGCGGCAGCCACGATGTCCTGATACTCTTCAGCGCCGCGCGGTCCGCCTTTCTCGCGCTCGCGGAATGCGCGGCCGTACATGATGCCGGTGCGGTAGTTGACTGACAGGACGACGAAACCGCGCGAGGCGAGGTACTGATTTTCCGCGTACGCGTTGTGATAGTACTGCATGTAGTGAAAGCCAAGTATCATCTGTCGGCGTGAGCCGCCATGCATGAAAAGAAGTGCCGGCCCAGCCGAAGTGCGCCCCCGAGGAACGAAGAGCTGACCATGAATTGTCAACCCACCCTCAGCGGGAAAAGTGACTTGCTTGGGAACGACAAGCTGCGAAGAAGGGAATTCTGCCGGAAGCTGTGAGGCTGCGATCATTTCGCGCCCCGAAGAAGTTAGATGATAGGGCATGGCTGGAGACGTAGCGGTTGAGCCGAGGCAAACGATGGTTCGCCCATCGGAAAGTTCGGCGGGAGACCATTCCATGGTTTCGCCCTTGCTGAGGGCTTCCGGTTTCCCGCCATCTGCGCGAACGCGCCACAGATGACGCCGATCGATATCGTCCTGATTCGAGGAATAAATGACTGAGTGAGCGTCGCGTGAGATTGTGACGTCTTCGACTTCAGATTCGCCGGGAGTCAGAAGCGCGGCGGTGCCTCCCGAAGCGGGGATCGAGTAGAGATGGTTCCAACCATCCTGCTCGGAAGCGAAGATGATGCGGTTGCCCGCGAAGTGGAAGGATTTGTTCTCGGTGAGATTGGGAAGCGAGCCAGTGAGTTCCTCGGTGCTGCGCCAGATGGCGCGCGCTTCACCGGAAGAAGCGTCAGCAACGTAAATGGCCCAGGGATTGGGGCGAATCTGAAGCAGTGGGAGTCGCTCTTCAAGTCCATGAACGCGCACGAAGGCAATTTGCTTGCCATCAGGAGACCAGCGAGGCATCGAATCGCGGTCCACGGAGGGTGCAAGGTAGCGCAGGGACTCGCGGCCGAAATTGTAAATAGCGATGAAGCTATGATCGCCGCGATGCGAGACGAAGGCAATTTCCGTTCCGTCGGGCGACCACTGCGGGGAATCATTCTCGCCGCGCACGAAGACCAGTTGATGCGCCGGCATAGCGCCGGAAACCGGCGCCACCCAGAGTTGCCCGCGCGCAGCCCACACGGCCATGCTGCCGTCGGGAGAAAGCTCGATGTCCTCGCAGCCTTCTCGTGTGCAATCCAAATCGCCCAGATAGCGCGGCTCACCCTTGTCCACGTCCACAGCCCACACCTGTTGGTTCGGGCGCGCAACGTTGCTGGTGGGATCAGCCACTTCGCCCGCAGAGTTGAGTTCGCTGCCGCGCGAAAAAACAGCGGTGCGCCCATCGGGGGTGAGCCGGAGGCTTGCGAGCGCCATGCCGTCATCCTCGGAGTAATGCGTGACCTGCCGTGCCTCAAAGCCCGGTGCATCAGCGACCCAGACATTACGCACTCCCTTAGCGTCGAACACCCAGGCAATGCGCGGGGCGCGAGCTGCGAGGGTCAAATTATCGGGGAAGGGCGAACTCATGACTTGCTCGAGGGTGAAGCCTTGCGCGGCGGCAAACCATGGGAGGAGCAAGGCGCACGTGGCACAAACGAAGAAAGCAGCCAAACGCATGAGGTATCGTGCTTCGGAGGAACTTGTGATTGCTTTCACTGGAATTTCCTTTTCAATTAAAAAAAGCGGCACCATTGTACGCCCAACTTGCTAGCTGTGCTGCTGCCCCAGCGCTCGGGTTCGGCGAACAGGGCGTTTTGAACGCTGTAACAGAAGAAAAAGCGAATTGCCGCTATAATCGCAGGTATGGCCGAAGGCGGATCTTTCCCCTTTGGGGAATGTAACTCTGCTATTGCGTTTGAAAACGTGCGCATTGGCTTCGATGAAGGGGAGATCCTGCGTGGGGTGTCGTTTTGCGTACGCGAGCGGGAGACCGTGGTTTTGCTTGGGGAAACGGGCACGGGAAAGACGCTTACCTTGAAGATGGCTGCGGGACTGCTCAAGCCGGATAGCGGCAGCATCGATGTGCTGGGCCAAAGAGTTTCGGCAATGGGCGAGAAGGACCTGCTGACATTCCGGCGGAAGATTGGTTTCATGTTTCAAGAGGGGGCCCTGTTCGACTCAATGACCGTGGCGGACAACGTGGCGTATCGCCTGCACGAAGACGGCGTTGCTACGGAAGAAATCGAGCCGCGCGTGAAGGAAATACTGCGGTTTGTCGAGCTCGAGCACACCATGTACCAGCTTCCTTCTGAATTGTCGGGCGGTATGAGGCGGCGGGTTTCCATTGCGCGCGCGCTCGTCAATCGGCCTGCCATCGTGCTGTACGATTCGCCGACCGCGGGACTGGACCCCGTGACCTCTCAGACCATCATCACGCTGATTTTGCGGTTGCGGGATATGTACGGAGTGACTGCACTGCTCGCCACCCACCGCCTACAGGATGGATTTGCTCTGGCGAATTTTCATTTTGAGCCGCATACGGAGCGCGTCGTGGCCAACTCTCAAAATGGAAGTGGATTGGCTGCAAACGCTGCCCACACGCGGTTTCTGGTCTATCGCGATGGGGAGATTTATTTCCAAGGCGAACCTGAGGAGATTGTGAGTACGAAGGATCCTTATCTGAACCGTTTTTTGGAGTGAATTTGCCGTTTTTCTTTTTCTTGATACCGGGGAGGAAAGAAAAAATGCCACAACGAAAGCAAATTAGCTGGGCCGAGTTGCGAGTGGGACTGTTTGTGCTTGTTGGATTATCGGTGCTGGCATCAGGAATCTTTTATGTGACGTCGGTTGGTGGAGGACTCCTGTCTCCGAAATACCGGCTGACGACGTATCTGCCCGAGGTTTCCGGGCTGGCAAGTGGAGCGCCGGTGCGTGTGGACGGCGTGGAAGTAGGAAACGTCGAGTCCATCAGGCTCTTGCCGCGGACCGCTGGAAAGACCATGGATCGGAATAAGAACATTGAGGTTGTAATGCGCATTAGCCGCAACTACCAAGGCGATATTTTGACCGATTCAGTCGCGAGCCTAGTGACGGAGGGACTTCTGGGGAACCGCTACGTCAACATCAGTCGCGGATTTACGGGCACGCCGATCCCCGACAATGCGATCATTCCCGGCGCGGAAGAAAAAGCCATGAAGGAAGTCGTAGAAAGAAGCGCCGAGGTGCTGGGCAATCTCTCGGCCTTGTCTACCGACGTGCGTGACCTGATTGCCGGCGTTCAGGAAGGCCGCGGCTCGCTGGGGAAACTTCTCACCGACGAGCAGGCCTACTATCATTTGAACAGTGTCCTGGCCAAAGCTGACACGATGATGACCAACATTCGCGATGGGCAGGGCACGCTCGGGAAACTGGTAGCAACGGATGAGATGTACAACAAGGTGGACAAAGGCCTGGACAACGTGAATGTGATCTTGGCGGATATGCGCGCCGGCAAAGGCACTCTGGGCAAATTGATCTACGACCCGACGCTCTACGATGAAACCAAAGAAGCCATGGCCAACGGCAATGCCATGCTGCGCGATGCGCGCGCCGGCAAAGGCTCTTTCGGCAAGTTCGTCACTGACGACACGCTTTATAACAGGTTGCGCGATACGAGTTCAAACCTTGCTACGGCCACCGCAAAGTTGAATGACAACACCACGACCGTGGGAAAGATGTTTTCGGATCCGAAGCTCTACGACAATCTGGCAGGATTGACCGGAGACATGCGCCTGTTGATTGGAGACTTCCGGCAAAACCCCAAGAAATTCTTGCATATCAAGGTCACCCTCTTCTAAGGCGTCGGGCGCTTTGCCGGGACCGCCGCGATGTGTTGTAATGCGTCTGTAACAATCGGTGAATACTCTTGCCGTTCGATTCGCTTCTCCTTAGAGGCCCATGGAAACTCAGGACGTAGTGCAAAAGCCGGCGCGAACCGAGCCGGTGAAATCCACCCTTCCGCAACCGGGCCGGCCGGTTCCGAGCCGCGCCTATCCCGGCGCGCTGATTGTGGTGGAAGGCACGGACGGCTCCGGAAAGAGCACGCAGTTGTACCTGCTGAAGCGCTGGCTGGAAATCGGCGGCTACCGGCTGCATTTTACGGAATGGAATTCTTCGCCCCTGGTGAAATCCGCCACGCGTCGCGGCAAACAACGCCGGCTGCTTACACCGACAACGTTTTCTCTGCTTCACGCCGCGGATTTTGCCGACCGGTGTGAGCGGCAAATCATGCCGTTGCTTCAAGGCGACTATCTGGTTCTAGCCGACCGGTACATTTTCACAGCCTTTGCGCGCGACACGGCCAGGGGCTGCTCTCCGCGCTGGCTGAGGAATCTTTACCGCTTTGCGCCCGTGCCAGACATTACGTTTTACTTCCGCGCGCCGCTCGACGTGGCGGTGAACCGCATTTTGAGCGGGCGTCCCAAGCTGAAATATTACGAAGCGGGAATGGACCTGGGTCTGTCGTACGATCGAGCAGAAAGTTTTCGTTTGTTTCAAGCGCGGATACTCGAAGAGTACGACAAGATGGTGGATTCCGACAATTTCGTGGTTCTCGACGGAACCATGCCTGTCAATAAATTACAAAAACAGATGCGCGACATCGTCGCATCCAAAATCGATCTCAAGCGTTTCGCTCCCCGCGCTGAGGAAGCGGAGTAAGCATGCCCGATCAGGAAAAAGAAAAGCCTGCGGCAACCGTCACTGCCACGGAAGCTCCTGCAGCGCCGCCTCCAGCTTCGGCGCCGCCCAAAGCTGCGCCAGCCCCGGAAGAAACCGGTCCGCAGTATTTTTTCGGCGAACCTCTGGTCGGATTCGATCCTAGCGAGATTACGGGCAACCTGATCGTGATTGAAGGGATGGACGGCTCTGGGCGTTCCACGCAAATCACCCTGTTGCAGGAGTGGCTCGAGTCGGAAGGTTTCGCCGTGCAAACCAGCGGCTTGCGGCGTTCGAACCTCGTGGGACGCGACATTGATGAGCTTCTGGCCAAAAACGCGGTGACGCGGCTGACGCTGGCTCTCATGTACGCAACGGATTTCTTCGATCAGATCGAGCACCGTATCCTTCCCGCGCTGCGTTCGGGCACGATTGTCCTTGCGGACCGCTATATTTTTACCTTGATTGGCCGCGGCGTGGTGCGCGGCATCAATCGCGATTACATGAGCGGCCTTTACGCCATGGCGCTGCGGCCGCATCTGACTTTTTGGCTGAACGTGCACCCGGAGACAGCGTTTGGCCGCGAATTCCGCAAGGCCCAGGCGATCAGCTACTGGGAAGCGGGGCGTGACATGTCCCTTTCGCACGATCTCTACTGGTCCTTCATCCGCTATCAGACTATGATCAAGCGCGAATTCGAGGTCATGTCCAAAAAGCACAACTTTCTTGAGCTGGACGGCGAAGCCAGCGTGCCCGCCGTGAACAAGCTGCTTCGCCAGCGCATTGCCGAGCAACTCGGAATCCGCTCGACGAAATACACTCCCTCCTCAGCCCTCGCTCACCTTTGGCGGTAAGCTCGCCGATGCCTGAGCCGGTTCACATCGCCGCCATCGACGCCGGCTCCAATGCCGTGCGCCTTTCCGTGGCGCGTGCGTATTCCGCCCTGGACATCGAGCCTTTGCAGACGGAGCGCTATCCCTTGCGGTTGGGTGAAAATGTCTTCCTCCGGCCGCGCTTTAGCGAAGAGGTTTTCAAGAACGCCACAAAGGCTTTCCGCTACTTTCGCGACGTCATGGACGATTTCGGAGTGGCGCGCTACCGTGCCGTGGCCACTAGCGCCACGCGCGAAGCGCAAAATCGCGATTCCTTTGTTCGCGTGATAAAAAGAAAATCCGGCATCCTGCTGGAAGTGATTAGCGCAGCTGAGGAATCCCGTCTCGGCAGGGAAGCGGTGCTCGCGGCGCTTGGCCCTGAGGCCGCGCCGCGCTGCATTGTGGACCTGGGCGGCGGAAGCTTGGAGATCAGCATTCTCCGGGATCATGCGGTAGAACAGAGTGCACAATTGCCCGTGGGCACGGTCCGGCTCATGACCACCCTGGAACTGCCCGGCGTGATTCGGCCCTCGGAGGGCGAGCAGGTCCGCAAATATGTGCGCGCCTTGCTGGAATCCAAACTGTCACCGCGGCCCAACCTGAGCAGCGGAATCGCCGTAGCGCTGGGCGGGAACGCTGAAACGCTGGCCGAAATCGCGCCGGGACCCCGCGAGAATGGCCTGCAGACGATAGAGCTTTCCCTGTTAAGGGAGAGGCTGCCTGCTATTCTCGAGCGGGATATGCGCGAGCGCATGAAGACTTACGGAGTGCGCCGCGACCGTGCCGATGTCATGGGCATCGCTGCCATCACCTTTATCACTCTGGGACGCTACTTGAATCTTCGCCTCTTAGCCGTCCCTGGCGTTGGCGTCCGCGAAGGGCTTCTCCAGGAAATCGCGCACGAGGTGTTTTCGCGCAAAGAGCCGCACCGCTACAATGGCGCAGCGCGTCAGTTGCTCCTGGGAGCGCGCAGTTTTGCGCGGCGCCTGGAATATGACCAGCAGCACGCCGAGCATGTGCGCGAATTGAGCCTTCAGCTTTTCGACCAATTGCATCCGGTGCACCGTTTGCCGCCGCAATCCCGGGTGCTGCTGGAGGCGGGCGCGCTCTTGCATGATACCGGTCACATGATCAGCCATCGCGGCCATCACAAACACGGGGAATACCTGGTGCTGAACGGCGACATTCCGGGCCTCGAGGGTCGCGAACGCGCGATCGTTGCCGGATTAGTGCGCTACCACAATCGCAAGTCCGAACCTGCGGGCCATCATCCCGCCTATTCTTCTCTGGACGACGCGGATAAGCCTATCCTTAGAAGGTTGGCGGCGATTCTGCGGATTGCCGAGAGTCTGGATCATTCCCACCGGCAGCGCGTTGTGAAAATCCATGCTTCGTTTCAGCGCGGCGCCGTGGGACTCGAAGTTCAGGCGCGCGGTGACGCCACCGAGGATCTGCGCGACGCGGGGCGCAGCGCGGAGTGGTTTGAAAAAGAGTGCCACGTGAAAGTGTATTCCCGGCAGACCCCCGGCATCCTGAATCGAATCCGTCGGTTGTTTCGTCCCTCGTCGTCGTTAAGGAACTCGTGAACGATCCCAGAGTCGGAAGTCTATTTAGACCAGTCAGGCTTGACTATTCTTAATGAGAATAGTCAGGGCTGAGTAGTTACCAGTAACTTAACTTCTGGCAGACACGCCTTAGCGTATAGGAGAAAAGGATGGAGCTTTATATCGTTCGACACGGCATCGCGATCGATCGCGAAGACCCGAAATGTCCTCCCGACCCGGAGAGATATTTGACGGAGGAAGGCGTCGAGAAAACCAAAGGAGTTGCGAAGGGTGTAGCCGCGCTAGGCGTGACGCCCGGCTTGCTTATAACCAGCCCTTACACACGCGCCGTGCAAACCGCTGAGATTTTCGCTGACGCGCTTGATTACGCAAGGCAGAAAATCCGCCGAAGCGAAGTGTTGCTGCCTGGTACGGAGCCAACATTGCTCTTTCGCGAGCTTGTGCGGGAGAAGCAGGCCTCTTCCATTTTTGTCTTTGGCCACGCGCCGCATCTCGACGACGTGATTGCCACGGCCCTAGGTTCCAAAAAGCACATGACCGCTCTGAAGAAAGCCGGGGTCGCGCTGATTGAGCTGAAGCGCATTTCCCCGCCGATAGGAGTGCTTGCTTGGCTCGCTACTCCCAAGATGCTGCGGCGAACTGGTAAGTGAATCTTTACGCGCTTAGTCGGAGGCTACTGAGAATTGCGGGGCCTGCGGAGTCGGCAATGCGACGACCTTGCCTTGCTTGACCACCGGCTTCAAAATCAGCGGCATACCCAAGTATTCTTCGAGCAGATGCTTGCCCGCCGCCAGCCGCGCGGCCGTTTCCTCGTCATCAGTAAGTCCGCGAACGCGAAGCACAATCGCCTCTGCCGACTTTTCTGCGCGAAGCCCTGCGCCACTCTCCACGCCGCATTTGCGAAGCGCGAGAGCCAATCGCAAAACGCCGGCCAGCGCGCCCACGCGATTCTGTCCTTCGGCTGACAACTTGGAAAAAGCGCCGCTCTTTTTCGACGGTTCAGCGCCGCGATGATAGCGGACCACGGTCGCGAGCAGCTCCCACTCTTCGTTGTTCCACCCGGGAGCAAGCGGAAGCTCAAGGATAAACTTGCGGGCCGCCTTTTGCGGTGATTGTTCCGATTGAGCTCTGCCCACGCCGTGCAGTCGAGCTGCAGCCAGCAGAATGCGCCGCAGAGATGGCTCGCGAAACGCCGGAGCTGCCTCCACGCGCTCCAACGCGTCGAAGATCGCCACGGCGATACGGGAAATCTGTGAACTGTGGCTCACGTCCGGATCAACAGCCCTCGCCGTCGCGCGCAATCGCGCTTCCGCGGCGGCCTCCACCCGGCCGTTAGTGGGCAATCCGCTGCGCCAAAGATTCCAGAGGCTCGTCTTCCCCAGTGTGAGTTGCCGGTAAGTGCGGAGGCATTGTTCGCGTTCGCGGCCAATGATTTCAATCCAAAGATTCAAGGAATCTTCCGTTTCGACGAAATCTGCTTTCTTGACGATGTCCAAAAGCACGTCGAGGTCGTGGATTTCGCCCAGCAAATCCTGGACACGTTTCAGGTCATCGCTCCAAACGGCATAATGCGCGGGAAGCAAACTCTCAACCGTATACCGGAAGCGCTTCACGCCGATGCGCAGCGCATGCCAGGGTTTCGGCTTCTCCGTGCGCAGCGCTTTTGCGTGAAGTTCTCTGGCGTCTTCAAATCTCTCGAGCGCCAGGCATTCCGCCGCCAAACTGCCCGCGGGCACCAAGCGGCTGCGTTGCCGCAGTGCGCGCGCGAGCCGCTTCCACACCTTCGCGTCGAACTTTGCCGCTGCACGAAGCGCCGCGTCGCGCAGTTGCGGCTCCTTGGATTCGAAGGAGCCGTGTAGATGCGCGCGAACCGGGTCGTTCTCCGGTCCCAGCTTCTTCACCCACTCATTCATCACTTGCGCATCGCGAAGGGCCCCAAGCGCGCGGAAAAGTTTGCGCGCGGCCTTGCGCATCGCAGGCCAGGCAGGATCGGGATCGATTTCTTCCATGGCCGCAGCCACCGAGCGGCAGCGGCGAATCGCCACCCGAAGATCGTGGACCGCGTCCATATCAGGCGACGATCGGACGGAGTCCAGTTCTTTCAAGACCTGGTCCATCCAGAAAGACAAATCACGGTGCTCGACGTGAGTTCCCGCAGAAAGGGGAGTTACGGTAGACACAAACGCCTCAAGGTGGCTGCCCGGATGTTTCCTGGCAGGTGCGGAAACCCCTGCCGAGCTAGCACACCTAGCCTAGCTCGGGGGCCCGTCCGAGTCCAGTCAGGGGGCTGTGAGTCCTTGTGGAAATCATCTGGAGAAAACTCAAGGCCAAAAACGACTTCCGCTCTGTCGCGGGAGCTCTTCGCAGTGAGAGGAAAACTCGCGGCCTAAAGCGCTTGCTCCTAACCCGAGTATTTTCATTGAAGTAGTCTGTGGCCTGCGGAAATCTCACGGTTCGCCTGCCATCTCCAGAACCGCCCCCGAATTGGTTGTGAATTCTTCTGTTGGTCGCCGCGGCATGGGCAAGATCATCCGGGCGGTTGCAAGGCTGTCGTTCGCAACTTCAAATTGTCCTGAACAGTCTGTCTTGAAATAAGGCAGGTGGTGGACCAGGCTTTCTCTCCCGCGCACTTCGACGCGCACGACGCCTAATAACTTGTTGAAGCAACTCAGGCTCCAGATTAATTGCCCTGGATCTCGCCGTATCTCGCGCATGCTGTGAAGCACGTATCTGCGGTCCTCGTGCCAAAGAACGGCTCTCCGAAATACCAATCCCAATGGCATCTCGTAAGCCAGCGCTTCAAAAGTCGAGCTGGAGCCGTTCGCAAGCCGAAAATGCAAATGCGTCCAGGTCCAGAATTTACGATGGCGATACCCGCAATTGTGGCCCTGCATGCCGTACGCCAAAGGTTCAGCGTGATAACTTTGGCCATCCAGCATAACCTCGCCAGAAAAGATGGCGTCGGAATGGGGCGTACGCGAGAACCCAATCCAGCCCTTGGTGCTCAATTCTGCACGAAAAGTGGAGCGATAACGCAAATCCCAGCAAATCCGGTGACCCTCCACTTCCAACCGTCCGCGGCATTCGTTTTCTGTGATTCGATTCTCGCCCGCTTCGAAAAGCAGCGGGCTCGCGCCCCGCGCGCTCAAGCGCAAATCCCTCAGCGAAAATCCCTGAATCCAAGTTTGCGGTCTTCCGTCGCGTGGAAACCACGTGGCCCAAACTTGCACCGGCCGCTGATGCGAATCACTCCCACACCCATCGCGGCCTGGACTGGTGAGCAAATACCGAAACCACCACGCACCTTTGCCGTCCGCGAGTCCCAACCGCAGGAACCAAACTTCATACCTCCGTCGCATCGACAGTCTGGAAAAAGGTTCGTTGAGCGTCTTCATCGCGCGAGCAGCATAACACCAGGGTCCCGTCGATGCGCGAGCGAGAGCAATAGACCTTAGAAGCCCAAATCATCGCAATTATTTCGCCTGAGGAGCCTCGATGCGGTTAGAGTCAGGATAACGACGTGCCGAGACAACCACTGACACCCCGCCAGCAACAGTTACCAGTGGAATCAGCCATCGATTAAACGAGGGGACATTCGGAACTATAGCAGGCAGAAGAAGCAGACCAGCTGTAAGGCTGGAAAAAATATGCAGCAGCGCGCTGGCTGACGGCCACAGACCCATGCAGGCGATCGCTACAAGTACACCTAAGCTTGCCGCCATCGCCGGAATCCATTGGTCACCACTTTCGGAAATCACTGTGCATTGAGGATTCCGCTCGGTGGCGCGTCCTGCTTTGCTCGTATTGCTTGCGGTGCGATCAGCTGCCGCGCTATTAATGGACTCTCCTCGCATAATAGCCGCGATTTCATCGTTCGTGAGGGCAAACGAATAGATACGCACATCGCGAATCAAGCCGGCGAATCCAAAGCCCTCCGAATCGCTCCGCCTACCGATATAAACTGGCCAGCGAGAACTGTGCTGAGTGCTCGTTACCAGGCCAGTCAAGGGGCCGTTGTCGAGCTTCCCATTCAGGTAAACGTCGAGCGTGCGTTGTGGGGCATCATAAACTCCCGTCACGTGATACCAAGTGCCAATAACCAGTGGAGTAGCTCCGTATCGCGCCATGAGATGCCCGCAGACGTTGCTGAGTTTGAATCCGATTGTCCGCTCGCCTTTGTCGATGGTCGTGTCCAGCTGATAACCAAAACCATCGTGACGCTGCGAGACGATCGCCGCGTCATCATAGGGAAAGGAAGAGGAGTTGATCCAGGCGCTGATCGTTATGCTCCCGGCAAGCCGAAGGGCTTTTGAGCGGCCAACGCCGATATATTCCTTGTTACCGTCGAGCCCAACGGAAGTCCCCATTGGACCAAGAACGCGCTCGGATGCGGCGCTGAATCGCCCGTTAAGGCTGTGTCCCGAAGAATCAAATGCTACTCGACCGTCCCCTTCGTCGAGCTTCCATTGGGCCTCGAGAGTACCAGGGGATGTAGTTCCGCGCGCACTAATGGCGGGGCCCTTCTCGGCCCATACCTGAGCAATCAGCGCGAGCGCAACGGCGCCGGCGATAAACGTCGTCCATTTGTTGATCCTCAAAGCGGGCGGACGAATTTTCCAATGCGCACTGACGATGGCGCCGAGGAAAGCTCCCATCACATTCGCGATAAAATCGGTAACCGACGGATCGCGGTACAGCATCACCATCTGGCCCGTTTCGGCAAGGCCGGACATCAGGGCTGCGGCGGCAAGAGCCGGGAGCAATCCAAATTCCCAAAGCACAAGTCCCACAGGAATGAATCCGACGACATTCACAAAGGCGTGGGAAGCATGGATACGCAAGTCTAAGGGGGAATGACGTCCCGGCG
>DATDNK010000271.1:0-38215 GCA_036518275.1 Candidatus Acidiferrum sp. | reverse complement strand
CAGCAAATCAGTGAAAAGCGGATCCTTCTCAGGCAATTCTCCCAGGAGCCGGTTCCAGGCATTGGCAGCCGTTGTCTGCACGGCTGCGTTGCCTGTCGCGCGGGCCGCCTCCACAAGTTGCCGGACCGTGTAAATGGCCTGCGCCGTTTCAGGAGCGATCCTCACGCCAAGCCGTTGCTCCAGGTTCGTCAGCAGCTCGACGCGTTCAATCGAATCTAGTCCCAGATCGAGCTCTAGATTTGCTTCCGGGCGCACCGCCTTTTTGTCATGCGCTGCCTCACGAATTATCTCTAAGGTTCGCGCTACATCCGGCTCGGCAGCCCACGCAGCCTCTTCGTCGCTCACCGGCTGACTCGGCGCCTCGCTCATCGCAACTTCCGCCCCGCGCGCCTTGATTTGCCTCTCGATTTCAAATCGTTTCAGCTTCCGCGTCGTCGTCCGCGGCAAAGGGTCCATCTGAATCTCATAACTCAGAATTCTCTTGTGCGCCGGCAAGTGCACCGAAATGTTCTCGATGTCGAACCGCAAAACTTCCTTCATGTTGACCACTTTCCGTTCTTTCATGCCTTCAAGATTCGGCACAATCACCGCATGCAATCGTTCCGCCACAGGTTCGCCTGGCAACGCCATCCCCACAACGCAAAGCTCTTGAATAAACGGCGACTGCGCGTATTGCGCTTCGATTTCTTCGGGGTAAATGTTCTTGCCTGAGCTGAGAATGATGACTTCCTTTTTTCGGCCTGTGATGCTCAGTCGGCCTCTTTCATCCAGCCGTCCGAGGTCCCCAGTCAGAAGCCAGCCGTCGTTCATCACTTCCGAAGTGGCATCCGCGCGGTGAAAATATCCTTTCATTACAATCGGCCCACGGATGGCGATCTCTCCGCTTAAATCGCCCTCCAAGCCACCGCTCTCCGCCGGGACGATCTTCACTTCAATTCCCGGCAGCGCAATCCCAACACTTCCTTGTCCGCCTTCGCCAGGCGGCGTAAGTGTTGCCGCACCCGAAGTCTCCGTGAGGCCGTACGCTTCCAGAAGATTGAAACCAAGCTTGTAGAAATCACGGCCAATCAAAGGATCGAAGCGCGCTCCCCCGGTAACCAACAAGCGCATCTTGTCCCCAATCGTCTTGTGCACAGGCGAGAAGAAAATGCGCCCAAGATTCAATCCTATGGAACGGCGCAACGCCGAATTGGTGCCGAGCAAAAGGCGGAATAGCAACGCCTTCATCCTTCCGCCTTCGGCTACCTTGCCAAGCAGGCGCTGGTGAATCAGATAGAAGAATTGCGGAACGCAGCAGAAAAGCGTCGGGCGGCGCTCGCGCAAAGCCTTCAGCATTTCCGATGCGCTGATTTCTTCCAGATAAATCACGCGCGCGCCCACGATAAACGGCAGCAGCAAATTCGCCAATTGTGCCAGCGAATGGTACAGCGGCATCACGCCCAGGATGGAGTCATTCTCATCCAGCTTCAATCTCGCAAACACGGCTTCTGCTTCTGCCAGCAGGTTTCCGTGCGTCAACACAACCCCTTTCGGATCGCTCGTGGTCCCTGAAGTGTAGAGAATCACCGCGGCATCATTGGCTGTCGTCACATTGGCAGGCAAGGCTTGGACGTAGGTCCCAACAGGCTCAGACAAGCTTTCAAAATCGGGGTGACTTCCTTGCAGAAGCACCGACCTGACACGTTTGCCGGCCAGCTCACGTGCTTCTTGAACCGTCGCGGCATAGCGATCGGTTGTGAAAATAATCTCCGCGTCGCTATCTTGTAGGAGTCTCGCAATTTGCGACGGCGAATAATGAGTATCGAAAGGAACAGCCACCGCTCCGAGCCGCAGGATGCCCAGGTAAGCGGCGCACCATGCAATGTCGTTGTCCGCTAGGATGGCGCATCGGTCGCCTGGCTGAACCTCGCGCGAATTTAGGAATAGGGCCCCTGCTTCAGCCTGCTTCTGTAGTTCTCCGTAAGTGACTTTCTCAACGCTTTCGCGGTGCACCAATTCCACCGCGATATGGGTGGCAAATCGCTTAGCCGTTGCCGCAAACCGCTCGTAGAAATTGTTCCAGTTCGTTTGCATCAGCAGAATTGTGCTTTCAGCTGGTTCGCCTGCTCGGAATACTCCTCCCATTTGCGTCTTACGCTGCCGCCTCTCAATCAGTCGATGTCCTTGCAAAAAGCACATTCGCGTTGAAATGTCTCAAGCCCCAACAGTTCAATCTCCGGAGTCAAATAATCATCCCTGCATGCTTCTTCGCGCAACAGGTCAGTGCTCAAATACTTTTTGTTGTCATCGGGGAATACCGTCACCACGGTCGCATCCGGCCCGAGCTGCTGCTGCACTTTCGCCGCGGCAAGGAAATTGCATCCCGATGACACTCCTACCGCCAGGCCCAGCTTCGCCGCGAGCTTCTGAGCCATTAGGATCGCGTCTCCATCCGAAACAGAAATGACCTCATCGAGGAGGGTAAGATCCATGATCGCAGGAATGAATTCATCGGAAATACCTTGAATTCGGTGGGAGCCGACCTTGCAACCCGTCGACAGCGTCGGCGATTCCGCCGGTTCCACGGCATGCACGCGAACCCGCGGATTTCTCGTGCGCAGGAATCGGCCTACCCCCATCACCGTTCCGCCTGTCCCCACGCCGGCCACAAAGGCATCCGGGCGAAGCCCCGCGGATTCAAGTTGAGCATAAATCTCAGGCCCTGTGCCGGTTTCATGCGCTTCCACGTTGGCATCATTGGAAAATTGCCGCGGCAGAAAAACACCGGGATGGCCCGTCGCATACTCTTCTGACATTCGTATACTGCCAAGGAATCCACCCTGCTCCTGGCTTACCGCCACGATTCGCGCTCCATAACTGCGAATCAGGTCCTTGCGCTCATGGCTCATCCAATCGGGCATGAAGATCAGAACGGGATGGCCCAGCGCCGAGCCAAGCGCAGCAAACGAAATCCCGGTGTTGCCGCTTGTGGCTTCCGCAATCGTGTCTCCCGGCCGTATTCTTCCTTGTTCGTAAGCCTTGCGGAGAATATAGAGCGCCATCCGGTCCTTAATGCTGCCGGTCATGTTCAATTGTTCGGACTTGGCGTAAACGCGATGCTCGCGCCCCTGATAGCGAAAATGGATACCCAACAAGGGAGTGTTGCCTGTTAGCCGCCTTAGCGCGCGGAACTTTTGCGCCAGATAGTCTTTCGTTCGCAATTCTTGCATCGACCTGCCTGCTATGGCTGTGTCAGCTGCGTTGCTGATGTGCCCTTGAGTGCCTCAACAATTCGTGTCTCTGAATCCTATTCAAACTGCTTTCGGAACTGAGCAAATTGCTGTTTCAAATCCCCAATTTCATTCTTGAGCGCCGCAATCTCCTCTTCCAGCTTCCTCATCCTGTCACCGTCGGCCGCGCCGCTCTGGAAAGCCCGCTCTTCTTTTCGCGGCGCCTCCGCCTGCACCACATGTCCCGACAGCAGGTGAGCGTAGCGTGTTTCCTTTGTCCCCGACTGCCTCGGAAGGGGCTTCACCAGCGGAGGCTCGCGCTTCATCAAATGCTGTAGGCTCGATTGCACGGCACTGAGATCGTCGAAGGAATGCATGTGCTCGGAGCGGCTTCGCAGTTCGCCTGGCGTTTGTGGGCCCCGCAACAACAACAGACATAGGATGGCAATCTCGTGGCGATAGAAGTTGAAGGCTTCCTGCAGCCGGTGTTCGTACTTGGTCACCCGGCTGTCCGCTGGGCTGACCGAACGCACCAGCGCCTGCCCCTCCAAAGAGTGCAGCGCCTGGCGCACCGCCACCTCGTCCACGTTCATCACCGGGTCACGGTTCGACTTCTGATTACAAGCATTGATCAGCGCATTCAACGAAAGAGGGTAGTATTCCGGTGTGGTGGCTTCCTTTTCAACGAGCGATCCCAGTACGCGGCATTCCACTTCATTCAAGACGATGTTCACGGGCTGAAATCATACAACAGGTTAGCGAGGCTCTTTGTGACCTATGCCGCGCCGCGTGTCTGGCTTTCGGCCTGCTTTTCGCTTCCACACTACATGAGGCTTTAAAACGACCTATGAGCTATCCCCTGTGTGATTTTTGGCATCTAAGTTCCGGGATAGTTTCGGGATAGTTTCGGCCTAGTTCCAAATTGAGAATCTCTTTTTTGCCTCGTGTCGGTCAGTTCCAGATTGGGAGTCTTCTTTGGGCTTTGCCTTCGTCTTGCATTCGCCTATTACACTAAGTCTTGACCTATCATATCTTTCGACAACTCTTCGCCAGCAACGACATTGGCCTTGATCTTGCCAATATCTCGGTATGAGTTACTTCTACAAAAGCGGCCGTAAGTCTTGTTCAATTAAGCCGAGCTTGGCGCTGATTACCCTGCTCCTCCTTGTGGCCACTCCCCAATTGGGTGCCGTGCCGCAAGCCGCTCCTCAATCCTCCAGTCAGGGGAAAACTGTCGAGCGCTCCGACTCCAGTGCGCTCAATAGCAGCAGCCGGGCAACTAAAGAGCCTGCGCAAGAGGAACCTTTACAGGAGAACAAACTCGGTCTCCAAACGATAAAGAACATCGTGCGCGACCAGCGCCAAATCTGGACGAGTCCCGCGCACGTCCGCCTGGGCCACGCGGACTGGCTCGTTCCCTATGCGGGGCTCACGGCCGGATTCATGGTCACCGACCGCGATGCTAGCTTGCATCTGTCCAACTCGCCGAGCACGCTGCAGCACTATCGCGATTTCTCGAACTACGGCCTTGCGGGAATGGGCGGAGCCGTCGCCGGCCTCTATCTCTGGGGAAAAGTCACCAACGATCCCCGCAAGCAAGAGGCAGGGATTCTGAGCGGCGAAGCAGCAGCCAATGCGCTCCTGGTCACCGAAGTCTTAAAGTACTCGTTCGGCCGCGAGCGTCCTACGGTGGACGCTTCCCACGGTAAGTTCTGGCAAGGCGGCGATTCCTTCCCTTCCGGGCATGCCGCGCTTTCCTGGGCCGCCGCTAGCGTCATTTCTCACGAGTATCCGGGGCTTTTCACAAAGATCTTGGCGTATGGGGCTGCGTCTGCGATTTCCATCTCCAGAGTGGAAGGCAAACGTCACTTCCCTTCCGAAGCCCTCGTTGGCAGCGGCATCGGCTGGTTCGCCGGATGGCAGGCTTACCGTGCACACCATAACCGCGAACTCGGCGGAGGAACCGCTGAGGACTTGTCGGACTCTCCACAAATCGCCACCGACCGCACTCCTAGCGCCATGGGTTCGCCTTATGTGCCGCTCGATAGCTGGATTTATCCTTTGCTCGACCGGCTGGCGGCGCTAGGCCTTTACGATGATGCTATTCTGGGAATGAAGCCCTGGACGCGCTTGGAGTGTGCACGTCTGGTCAGCGAATCGGCCGACCGTCTACAGGACGCCGGCCCGGGAACCGAGGCGGCGCAGCTCTATGATTCTCTGAGACTCGAATTTGCGTCCGAACTCTCGCTCCTTGGCGGCGGAAGCAACAATTCCGGCCACCTCGAATCCATTTACGCCCGCACAACGCAAATTTCCGGCGCGCCGCTCACTGATGGCTTTCATTTCGGCCAAACTTTGGTCAATGATTTTGGCCGGCCTTTCGAGCGCGGCTTCAACAGTGTGGACGGATTCTCGGGTTGGGCCACAGCAGGCCGCTGGGTCGTCTATCTTCGCGGAGAGTATCAGCACTCGCCCGCAGCTCCAGCCATTTCTCCGCAAGTCGCATCCGCCATCGCCTCTATGGACGGCAATCCTGTCTTTCCTTCGAGCCCTGTCCCGGCGCGCAACCAGGCGCGGCTTCTCGACGCCTACCTCGGAATGAACGTCGCCAACTGGCAAATCTCATACGGGCAGGAAAGCGAATGGTGGTCCCCCAATCAATCCGGGCCGCTGCTCTTCAGCGATAACGCGTTCCCTGTTCGCATGTTCCACATCAATCGTGTTTCCCCGTTTCATTTGCCCGGGCTTTTCAGATTTCTAGGTCCCATGCGCTGGGACGCGTTTTTCGGCACGCTGCAAGGGCACCAAACTTCGCCGGGGCCCTTTTTTCATGGTGAAAAAATCAGCTTCAAGCCCACGCGGAATCTGGAATTTGGATTCAGCCGCACCGTAGTTCTCGGTGGCGCCGGCTTTCCGCTGACGTTAGAAAGGTTGCTTCACAGCTATTTCAGCGTGACCAGCTCGCACAATGAAACACCCGCCACCGATCCCGGCAAACGTACCGGCGGCTTTGATTTCAGTTACCGCGTTCCCTTCTTGCGGAACTGGCTCACCATCTATACGGATTCTCTCGCGGATGATGACCCTTCGCCGCTAGCCGCACCGCGTCGCGCGGGAGTCAATCCGGGAATCTACCTCTCTCACTTTCCGAAACTCGCAAAACTCGATTTGCGCGTCGAAGCTCCGCTCACAAATACGGTTTCAAAGAACGCGCCCGGCAAATTCATCTACTGGGATGGCTTCTATCACGACCTGTACACCAATCGCGGCGTGCTTATGGGCAATTGGGTTGGCCGCGACGGAGCCGGCATTCAAGCCACCAGCCGCTATTGGTTGACCGCGCGCAACGCCATCCAATTCGGCTATCGCCATGTTAAAGTTGATCCTTTGTTTGTGCCCAACGGGGGCACGATCAACGATGGGTCGGTTCGCGCGGACTTCTGGGTTTTGCGCGACTGGAGCGCTTCTGCCTTTGTCCAATACGAGCAGTGGAAGTTTCCCTTGCTCGCCTCTTCCTTGCAGAAAAACGTAACGACTTCCGTCCAATTCAGTTACTGGCCGCATTTTCACGCACATTGATTGGAAATCCGAGCAAGACGAGCGAGGAATCAAACTGCTTGAGTCAATTCATGCTTCGAGGAATCTGCAACGGTGAGACTTGATTGCCTACTGGGCCGCGTGCCCTTGCAGTGTGCCTTTCAGTTCCAACTCGATGCCGACCGAGTGCTGCACCTTGAGCAGCCAAGTGCTGGGATTCTTCAGGCCCCACTCGATGAAGGGAATATCGAATTTCGCACTGCCGCTCCAATGATCGCCGGAAAGACTCGCATTCACCGGCACGGTCAATGCATGTTCGCTGCCATGCAGCACAAAGGTTCCCTGAACTTGTACGGTAGCATCGCCCTGCGTACCCAGCTTCCCTGTGACGCTCTCCGGCCGGAAAATGATTTCGCCAAATCTTGCGCTTTCGAGTACTTCTCGATGCATTTTCCGATCGCGCCCGTCATTCCCGCTTTTCCCGCTGGCCGCGTCAACAACGATTTCTCCACTGGCCGCGCCCGTAGCGGGATCGAACTGAAAACTTCCTGGCTTTAGAGCAAAAGTCCCGTGCACCGTGTGCAATGTGCTCCCGAGCGTCCAATGCACGCTGCTTTGCGCCGGATTGACTGAGAAGACCAGTTGACTTGCGACAGCACGCGGGGCGGCATGCTGCGGCAATGCAATCAGCACAGGCAGCGCCAAGAGCAAAGCTGCGCCTATGTAGATAACTGGTCTTAGCCGCGCTTGAAACAATCTCACAATTTGCCTTTCCTTTGACGATGCAATGGGCCTTGCGCCGTAACGAGCTCTCAGCCCAAACCCGTACGTGCAAAACACCGTTCCTCCATTAGATGTACGGCGGCGCGCCGAGATGCCTATGGCAACCAGCAAAAACAATTCTTGATATATAACTGGTGCTTATTTGATTCAGCATAACTATTAATTTGACTCATTGACATTGGGACCCGCATCCTGATAATCTTCATGGCGATATGACGAGCATCGCCATCACGAACACGCAGGGCGGCCACGCCGATTTTCAGCCCGTCCGAGTACGTGTCGTAATTGTTGGAATCGGCTTTGTCCTCGTAGAAGGACGCACCAGCGGATGATGGCGGCGTAAGCCAAAACGAACCACAAGAATTCGGCCATCATCCAGACCCGGATGATGGCCTTAGTTTTTTGGAGATATTTTCTTGGATTTGCCTTGTCTCGCACCAGCGGAGGAATGATCAAGTGACGGATGCACTGCCGAAGCTTCGGAGCCACGCACTGATTGGCGGAGCGAGTCGCGCCGGAGCGCGCGCCATGCTGCGGGCTTGCGGACTCACAGATGATGACTTCAAGAAACCTCTTATCGGCGTGGCCAACACCTGGATCGAAATAGGCCCCTGCAACTATCACCTTCGCGAGCTCGCGGAACACGTCAAGGAAGGCATCCGCGCAGCGGGCGGCACGCCACTCGAGTTCAACACAGTTTCCATTTCAGATGGCATCACCATGGGTACGGAGGGCATGCGCGCTTCGCTGGTCAGCCGCGAACTCATCACGGATTCGATTGAGCTAGTCACGCGCGGAAATTTGTTTGACGCGCTGGTGGTTCTCGTCGGTTGTGACAAAACGATTCCTGCGGGGATCATGTCGCTCGCGCGGCTGAATATTCCCGGACTGGTTTTGTATGGCGGCTCGATTGCGCCTGGAAAGTTCGAAGGGCACGCCGTAACGATTCAAGACGTTTATGAAGCGATTGGCGCACATGCGCGCGGCAGCATGAGCGATGCGCAGCTCAAGTCGCTCGAAACTTCCGCTTGTCCCGGAGCGGGCGCCTGCGGCGGACAATTTACGGCAAACACGATGGCCCTAGTTTGCGAGTTCCTAGGAATTGCGCCGATGGGGCTTTCCAGCGTTCCAGCCACCGATCCTGCAAAAGCTGCGGCAGGCAAACGTGCTGGTGAATTGGTGATGGATCTCCTTCGCAAAAACGTGACGCCATCAAAGATCATCACAAAACCTGCTATCGAGAATGCTATTGCAGGCGTTGCGGCTACTGGCGGTTCCACGAATTCCGTTTTGCATTTGCTGGCCATCGCCAACGAAGCGAAGATCCCTCTTTCCATCGACGATTTTGACCGCATCAGTTCGCGCGTTCCCATTCTCGCCGACCTGAAGCCGGGTGGACGATTTGTGGCAACGGATCTTTACGCAGCGGGCGGCACCGCGCTCGTTGCCAAGCGCATGGTAGAAGGCAGGTTCCTCCACGGGGGGTGCCGTACGGTCACCGGTCGTACGCTCGCGGAAGAAGCGAATGATGCAAAAGAAACTCCGAGGCAGATAGTGGTTCGTACACTCAACGCGCCGCTTAAACCAACGGGTGGCCTAGTCGTCCTGAAAGGAAATTTGGCCCCGGAGGGCTGCGTCATCAAGGTTGCTGGACACAATTTGCAAAACTTCAGCGGCCCGGCGCGCGTGTTTGATAGCGAAGAAGCGGCGTTCGATGCAGTGGAAAAAGGCGCGATTAAACCTGGCGACGTCGTCGTGATTCGCTACGAAGGGCCAAAGGGCGGCCCCGGGATGCGCGAGATGTTGCAGGTGACTGCCGCTCTCGTTGGCGAAGGTTTAGGAGATTCTGTAGCGCTTTTGACCGACGGGCGCTTTTCCGGCGCGACTCACGGTTTGATGGCGGGTCATGTTGCGCCTGAAGCAGTGAATGGCGGTCCGATTGCCGCAGTTGCGGATGGAGACATCATCACTTTTGACATTCCCAAACGCCAATTGAACGTCGGACTCACGGCTGCGGAAATCCAGAAGCGTATGGCTTCGTGGAAGCCGCCGGCTCCGCGATTTGTGAACGGTGTTATGGCCAAGTACGCGCTGCTGGTTTCTTCCTCTTCCCTGGGCGCGGTTACGAGTTTGCCCGCAACTTTTGCGGCATCCGCTCAGCCTGCTTTGAATGCGAGGACCCCATGAAGCTTACCGGCGCGGAAATACTTTGCGAGACGCTCACGCGCCTTGGCGTGCGCGAAATCTTTGGCTATCCCGGCGGCGCGATTCTTCCGGTGTACGACGCGCTCGGCAAATCGAAATTGCATCACGTCCTGGTGCGCCACGAGCAAGGTGCCACGCACATGGCTGACGGATATGCACGGGCGAGCGGCGGTGTTGGCGTGGCGATGGCGACCTCCGGGCCCGGCGCAACCAACATGGTGACCGGCATCGCCACGGCGATGCTGGATTCTTCCCCGGTGGTGTGCATCACCGGGCAGGTGAGCAGCAAAGTTCTGGGCTCCGATGCGTTTCAGGAAATTGATATTACTGGCATCACCATGCCGATCACGAAGCACAACGTGGTGGTTACGCACGCCGGAGACATCGCGCGAACTCTCCGCGAGGCGTTTGTCATTGCGAAGAGCGGGCGACCGGGTCCAGTCCTGGTTGACGTCACCAAAGACGCCCAGCAGGCGACGGCGGAATTTGATTGGGACGGATGCACGCCGAAGCTGCCGCCAAAGCGCATCCGCAACAATCACGATCAGGCGGAGTTTGACCGCGCCGTCGAGTTCCTCAACGCGGCTAAACACCCGGTCATTCTTGCTGGCCGCGGAATCATGCTTTCCAATGCTATGCAAGCGTTTGAGAAATTTGTCCGCGTGGGAAATTACCCCGTGGCAATGACGCTGCTCGGCATCGGCTGCTTCCCCGCCAAGGATCCGCTCAACCTCGGCATGATGGGCATGCACGGCGAAGCCTGGGTAAATCATGCGATTCAAGAAGCGGATTTGCTCATCGCCGTAGGTATGCGCTTCGACGACCGCGTCACCGGCGACTTGCGGACGTACGCCAAGAACGCGCGCAAAATTCACATAGAAATTGACCGCGCGGAAATCAATAAAAACGTGAAAGTGGACGCCGCGCTCGTAGGTGACGCGCGCGAAGTGCTCGAAAGCCTTACCCCGCATATCGAGACGCGAGATCACAGCGATTGGATTCGCCACATTAATGAATTAAAAGGCGACTCCGCGGTGCGAGACATTCAGAGCCTGCCCGACACGGGCCACCTCTATGCCGCGCACGTGATTAATGACCTCTGGAAGGAAACGCACGGGGAGGCCATCGTAGTTACCGACGTGGGCCAGCACCAGATGTGGGAAGCTCAGTATTACCACCACGACCGCCCACGCACGCTGATTACTTCCGGCGGACTCGGCACAATGGGATTTGCGCTGCCTGCTGGCATAGGGGCGAAATTCGCCAAGCCTGATTCGGAAGTTTGGGTAGTGGTCGGCGACGGCGGATTCCAGATGACCATGAGCGAGCTTGCCACCGTCGTTCAGGAAAAGATCAATGTGAAGATCGCGATCATCAACAACGGCTATCTCGGCATGGTGCGGCAGTGGCAGGAGTTTTTCTATGACAAGCGCTATGTCGCTACACCTTTGGTGGCGCCCGATTTTGTCGCCTTGGCCAACGCATTTGGCTTACGCGCTGAGCGCATCACCAAACGCACGGAGGTGACTCCCGGAATTCGCAGCGCACGGGAAGCCGGAGAAACGGTGCTGCTCGATTTTCGCGTCGAGCAGGAAGACTCCGTCTTCCCAATGGTTCCTGCGGGAGCATCGTTGCACGACATGATTCGACGCCCGCACAGTCCCCTGGTGGAAACCGCTTCGGATGTGTGAGGAAGGAAAGAAGACATGCAAACACTCGTGGCGTACGTGGAAAACAAACCGGGCGTGCTGAATCGCGTCTCCTCGCTTGCTCGGCGCCTGGCCATCAACATTGATTCGCTCACCGTCGGGCCGACGGAAAATGAAGAGATCGCGCGCATGACTATCGTCGCGCACGCGGATGAGCGCGGCGCGCATCGCCTGGAAGCCAGCCTCGAGAAGCTGGTGGACGTGTTGCTGGCGGAAAACATTTCCGGGCGTGCTTTGCTCGAACGCGACTTGGCATTAATCAAAGTCGCCGCCGATCAGCAGAACCGGCCGCACTTGATGGAATTGATCAAGGTTTTTCGCGCGCGCGTGGTGGACGTCGCTCCGGAATCGCTGATTATCGAAGTCTCCGGCGCAGTGGACAAAATCGACGGCTTGCTGGAAGTGCTGCGTCCCTTTGGCGTGCTGGAAATGGCGCGCACAGGGCGGATTTCCATGACGCGGGGCAACGATTTGCTGCGCGCGCCGCTGCTGGACATCGAGAGTTCAGCGGGCGAACCTGAAGTTTCGAAGGCGAAGTAGCGCGTAGTATTCGCAGGAGAACTTTCAGAATCCGGACGCGAGTGCGAGCGTCTCTAAATAATTCAGCACACCTGCAGCATGTTCGGCCGTGCGCCGGCCCGATGACGATGAAATGAAAGGACACCATGGCTAGTCTTTACTACGACGACTCGGCGGATCTCGCACTCATCCAGGCGAAAAAGGTGGCCATCATTGGCTACGGCTCGCAGGGGCACGCGCATTCCCTCAACCTGCGCGACAGCGGCGTTGAAGTCCGAGTGGGCCTGCCAGAAACCAGCGCTTCGCGCGCCAAAGCCAAAAAGGAAGGACTGACCGTTAGCACGCCCGCGGAAGCCGCAGCTTGGGCCGATGTCATCATGATTCTGGCGCCGGACACCAAGCAGCCGAAACTCTATCGCGACGCGATTGAGCCGAATCTGAAACCCGGGAAGACGCTCATGTTCGCACACGGCTTCAATATTCGGTTTGGCGCGATCAAGCCGCCAAAGATGGTGGACGTTTCGATGATCGCCCCCAAAGCGCCGGGGCATCGCGTGCGCGAAGTTTTCACCGAAGGCGGCGGCACGCCTGCGCTGCTCGCGGTGGAACAGGATGCGACCGGAGGCGCCAAGGCGCTGGCGCTCTCGTATGCGAAGGGTCTCGGCTGTACGCGCGCGGGAGTTTTGGAGACGACGTTCACCGAAGAAACGGAGACGGACCTGTTCGGCGAGCAAGCGGTCTTGTGCGGCGGCGTGAGCGAACTGATCAAAGCGGGATTTGAGACGCTCGTTGCGGCAGGCTATCAGCCCGAGGTTGCGTATTTCGAGTGCATGCACGAACTGAAACTGATCGTGGACCTGATTTACCGCGGCGGGCTCAGCTATATGCGCTATTCCGTCAGCGATACTGCCGAGCAGGGCGACTACGCTTCGGGGCCGCGTATCGTCACGAAGCAAACGCGCGAGGAAATGAAGAAGATTCTTGCGGAGATTCGCGACGGCAGCTTTGCCAAGAAGTGGATTGAAGAGAACGAAAAAGGCTGCTCGAATTTCCTGGCCAGGCGCCAACACGAGCAGCAGCATCCCATCGAGCAACTCGGCCCCAAGCTGCGCGCCATGATGCCCTTTCTTCAACCGGTGGTCGCGCCGGGGATGAAAATCAAAGCTGCCGCCACGAAAAAGTAGCATTTTGACAATTCAGTAGAAGATTTCTCGCCGCGCGAGAGCAACTGGTTGACACAGGGTGCGATTTAAGCAATCCTCTCGCGTGATGAAACGCAAGAGTGGTTCGTCCCCAACCCTTTCGTTGCACCTTGGCGAGCGCATCGAGCAGCTCAGCGTCAAGCGCCAGGAAATCATTCGGCCGATTCTTGAGCATCCGCGCGAATACGTGCTGCTCAGCGTGCGCGCTATGGCGAAGCGCCTGCACACCGACCCGGCCACCATCGTGCGGATCGTGCGTGGACTCGGCTTTGGTAGCTATCGCGAATTTCAACGCCATCTGCATGAACTCTCCCTGGCTTTTGCCACTTCTCTGGACACGATGCAGTCCGGGGGCCGCGATCCCAGCGTGCCGGCCCATGTGGTCGAGTCGCTCGAACAAGACTTGAAAAACCTGCAGGGTCTCAAGAACAGCCTGGATGCGCAACGCCTGGTGACGCTCGCGAAGCGTTTTCATGAAGCGCGGCGTATCGTTGTCCTCGCCGCCGATTTAGCGGCTCAACTCGCCGGTTACCTGGAGTATCAAATCAGCTTGCTAGGGCTGCCGATTTTTGCCGCCACGTCAGCCGGCAGGATTCTCCACCTGGTGCGCTCGGTCAACAAGCAGGACGTGGTGATCGCGATCAGCTTCCGGCGTGGGTTGCGGCAAACGGTCGAGGGCGCGGAGCAAGCTCGCGCGAATGGCGCATATTGCGTGGGCATCGCGGACACGTACCTCTCGCCGCTGGCGCGCGAGTGCAACGAAATTTTTCTGGCTTCCGTGGAAACAACTTCTTTTGGCGCGTCCTACGTTGCGCCGATCGCGTTGCTCAATTCCCTGCTCGCCGCCGTGGGACAGTATCACCGCTCGCAAACGCTGGCGATTGTGAAGGAAATTGCAGAGGAGCAGCGCAAAGGATTCCGCTGGTACAATCCGTGAGGCGTCGAGCAGCTTTTCTATTTCTTAAAAGCAGAATGAGCCTTAGTGTAAGAGCTGAACCGCTACAACCCCTGAGGACAATCTCAGTCCTGACGTTGGCGATTCTCGCTTCGCAGGTAAGCATTGGGCTCGCGCAATCGCCGAGCTCCATCCTTCCCGGTCCCAAGCCACTCGATGCGCCGCTCGAATGGAGACGCTTCGTCGGCATTTACGAGTACAGTAGCTACGGCCGTCCTAAGCAAAAGGTAATCATCCTCGAACGAGACCAGCGGGCGTACATGCACTACACATCGGGGCCAGACGAGGAAATCCGCTTCGACCTAAGCTCACCGTACGATTTTGGACAAGGCTACAGGCGCCTGGGATTTATGTTCGTCCCAGACCCGGCGAAAGGAAGTTGGAGTTATGAGATTGTCGAGCAGCATGGGGCTGCACCCTACTTCACCTATTTGAATGAGTCTTACGTGCGGACGGACTCTGGTGCCGACTCAACTCACTTTTTTCGCATCAAACCGCTCCAACCCATCGACAAGCTACGTGCCCAAGCGCTGCGATCGTCGCCGCCGTCCGAGCCCGGCCCGTTTCGCAAGCCGGACCTTGTCGAGTTGGCTCCGCTTGACCCTGACATTCACCTGGATATTAGATACGCCACGGCGAACGATTTTCTGGGCACGCCCGTTTATTCGCAGGCGCGCGCGTTTCTTCAGCGGCCCGCGGCGGAGGCGCTACTTCGGGTGCAACATAAACTCAAGCCGTTAGGTTACGGGCTATTGATTCACGACGCGTATCGGCCCTGGTACGTGACGAAAATCTTCTGGGACGCCACGCCACCGGAGGGAAAGGTCTTCGTCGCCGATCCGGCGCAAGGCTCGCGTCACAATCGCGGCTGCGCCGTGGATCTGACGCTCTACGACATGGCCACAGGAAAGCCCATTGAGATGCCGGGCACGTATGATGAAATGTCCCCGCGCTCTTACTTGGACTATCCCGGAGGCACTTCGCTCCAGCGCTGGCACCGCGACGTGCTGCGCCGCGCGATGGAATCCGAAGGCTTCACCGTGTATGAGGCCGAGTGGTGGCATTTCGATTACAAAGATTGGAAGGAATATCCAATTCTGAATGTTCCCTTCGAGAAGATCTCTGACACAACTGGGACGCGCTAAAGCGCGCCCCTACAAAGGCTCCCTGAGGAGGAGTTTCTCTTGAACAAGACAACGTGCGGTCTGCGCTGCACTTTCGCCGTGATTCTTCTGTTCCTTCTGGCACTCCAGTCAGGGGCTGCTCGCGCTCAATCGGACAACTCTCTCGCGCAACGCATCCAGAAAGTCATCAGCCGCCCGGAGTTCGCGCACGCCAACTTCGGCATAGAGTTCTATTCCCTGGACACCAGTAAAGTCATTTATTCGCTCAACGGTGACAAGCTGTTCGTGCCTGCTTCCACAACGAAAACGCTCACTGAAGGCACAGTCCTTGCCAAACTTGGTGCGGACTACCGATTTCACACGCGCGTCTACCGCACCGGCTCCGTGGACAAGCACGGTACGCTCAAGGGCGACTTGATTCTTGTCGCCAGCGGCGACCCCAATCTCTCGAATCGCATCCAGCCGGACGGCACGCTTGCATTCGTTGACGAGGATCACTCTTACGGAGGCCCGGCGTTGCCAGGCGATCCTCTAGCGGTTATCAAGCACCTTGCCAGAGACGTCGCCGCAAAGGGCATTCGCAAAATCCAGGGCCGCGTACTGATTGACACGAGTCTATTTCCCGATGGGCCTCGCGAAGGCGGCACGAACGTGGTCATGTCCTCCATCATGGTCAACGACAATGTGATCGATATTCTTGCGACGCCTGGCGCGAAAGAGGGGAATCCCGTTTCACTCACAATATCGCCGGAGACCTCTTACGTCAAAATTATCAATCGTGGGTTCACATCTCCTGCCGGCACCGAGCCTTCCTTCAATTCTCAGGATTTCACAACGAACCCAGATGGCACGGTGACCGTAGCGCTCTCCGGAAGCCTCCCCGTCGGTTCCAAGCCGCGGCCTTCCATCATCGCGGTGCCCTCGCCCACACAGTTTACCGAAACGGTTTTTCGTGAGGCGCTCTCCGCCGCGAGTATTGTAATCAAGTCTCCTTCCGGCCCTGCTCCAGCGGACTTCGCTTCGTTTACGCGCTTCTACACGACAGAAAATCAAGTTGCCGAGCACGTTTCTCCCCCGCTCTCGGAAGAAATCAAAGTCACGTTGAAAGTCAGCCAGAACCTGCACGCGGGAATGGGACCGTATCTTCTCGGTGCGCTGGCGGCGAAGGACACAAGAGATCCGCTCGACGCAGGATTCCGCGTTGAGCATGACTTTTTGCAAGCTGCGAAGCTCGATCTTGCTGGTTCAGGCCAAGGAGACGGCGCGGGCGGGGACTGGGCTGACCTCTTCAGCCCCGACTTCATGGCGCATTACCTGACGTATTGGACCACGCGCCCGGACTATGAAGTCTTCTTCAAAGCTCTCCCCGTGTTGGGCAAGGACGGCACGCTCGCAAAAATTCAAGTAAATTCGCCTGCCGCTGGTCATGTGTTCGCAAAAACCGGCACGTTTGGCTCCGATGACAAGCTCAACAGCAAATTGATGCTGAATGGTAAGGGGCTTGTCGGCTATGTGATGACGAAAGATGGCAAGAAGCTGGCCTTTGCGGCGTATGTGAATCACGTCGCGCTTCCACCGGACATCGACATGGCCCAGGCCGTTACAGGCCAAGCGCTCGGCGAAATTGCTGCGGCAGCGTACGACGCCAACCTCGAAGCCAGTGCGAGCGCGAGTAGCGGGGCAGCGTACGATCTGCTCATACGCAATGGCCACATCATCGATGGCACAGGCAATCCCTGGTTCGCGGGCGATATTGCGGTTAGCAGCGACCGCATTGCAGCGGTGGGCGATTTACGCGATGCTCATGCCAAACGCGAAATCGATGCGCAGGGCCGGGTTGTCGCTCCTGGCTTTATTGACATGCTCGGCCAGTCGGAGATCTCTCTGCTTCTGGACAATCGGTCGCTCAGCAAATTGTCCCAAGGAATCACTACCGAAATTACGGGTGAAGGCGGCTCCATCGCTCCACAAAACGAGAAAACCATCGCGCCGATGAAGCCCTTTCTCGATCACTACAAGCTCACGATTGATTGGACCACGCTCGACGGCTACTTCAAGCGCCTGGAGAAGCAAGGCACGCCTCTCAACATTGGCACGTATGTCGGCTCGGCGCAGATTCGCGAAGCCGTGATTGGCGACGACGACCGCGCCCCCACGCCCGCCGAACTCGATCAAATGAAAACGCTCGTGGAGCAAGCCATGAAAGACGGCGCGCTCGGCGTTTCCAGCGCGCTGATTTATCCGCCCAATATCTATGCAAAGACTGATGAGCTGATCGCGCTCGCGCAAGTCGCTTCCAAGTATGGGGGAATGTACGCAACGCACATGCGCAGCGAAGGCGCTTCGGAAATGCAGGCACTTGCGGAGGCCATTCGTATTGGCCGAGAAGCGCATCTTCCCGTTGAAGTTTTTCACCTGAAGGTGAGCGGCAAGCCGCGCTGGGGCAGCATGAAAAACGTCGCCGCGACCATTCAAAACGCGCGCGACTCGGGCCTCGACATTGCCGCCGACATGTATCCTTATCCCGCCGGCGCAACGGCGCTAGCGTCCGCTCTTCCACCCTGGGTCGCGGATGGCGGCGTCCAGAAATTACTTGAGCGACTGAAAGATCCCGCGATTCGCGCGCGCGTCAAAAAGGAACTTGCCGGAGATCATCCGGACTGGGAAAACCTCTTTTATGATTGCGGTGGAGGTTCCGGCGTTCTCATTTCTTCCGTCGAAAAATCCGAGTTGAAGCAGTTTGAAGGAAAAACCGTAGATGATGTCGCCAAAGCCTGGAAGAAAACGCCGGAAGACACGCTTATGGACTTCGTTGTTGCCGACTCTGCGCAAACCGGCGCCATTTATTTTATGGCCAGCGAAGAAGATTTGCGAACCGGCCTCAGCCAGGCTTGGACGAGCATCGGCTTGGACGCCAACGAGATGTCCCTGGACGGCCCCACGTATGAAGCGCACGCCCATCCGCGCACTTTTGGCTCCATGCCACGCTTCCTGGGACATTACGTCCGCGACGGGCATCTCCTTCCCCTCGAAACCGCAATCCGCAAAATCACTTCCCTTCCTGCCCAACGCGAGCATCTCGAAGGTCGCGGCCTGCTGAAGCCCGGCTATTTCGCCGATATCACCATCTTTGATCCCGCAACCATCATTGACCACGCCACTTTCACAAAGCCGGACCAACTGTCTGAGGGCATTGATTTCACGATCGTCAACGGGCAGGTCGAATACGATCGTGGCAAGCTGACGGGCGCCACCGCAGGCAAGGTTCTGCGCGGGCGCGGCTGGCATTCGCCAACAGATTAAAATTCCTTCTTTCGAACTGTCGCAGGAGTGGGGTTACTCGGGCGAGTAGGAATCCGAAGCGGCAGGGTTCAATGCGGAATCCACGTCTTTGCTTTCTCGAATGATGACGATGCGAGTTTCGACCCCGCTGCCATCCGGCTTTTCCTTCAGTTCTTCGAACAAAACAAAATCTAGGTTGATTTCCATAACCGCTTAGCTCAGCGCAGTTTTTCCGAGTTCCACGACGCGCCGCTCGTAGGTCATTTCCACGAAGCCGTGCTTGCCGTAATAGCGCAGCACAATCTTGTGCCCCGGCTCGATTTTCGCGCGCGTCTTGATCAGGGAATCGGAAAGCTCGACCCAGGCTCCCGTCACTTGATAGCTGCCTTCCCAGCCACGCAGCTCAAACTTCCCGTCATTCTTGAGAATCAGTGGCGCTGCATTGCAAGCCATCACTTTACCCTTGATCTTCGCTTGAATGCACTGGTAGCGACCGGAAACATCCGTACCTTGCGCGGGACTTGCGGGAGTCATAACGAGCAGAAAAACAACGAGTGGCAGGAAACGCACCACGCTTCGAGCGACTCGAACGGAGCCCATGGAAATCTCCACGTCCAGGTCGCTTCGCTGCGGACGGCAGACCCTGGCCGGGAGTACAGGTGCAATTCTCCCGCCAAGGAGCCGTACTGTAAGTCATTTATTTGCAATGATTTATACACTCCAACTTAGAGCAAATTGCGGGGAACATGGCAGGTCTCTTCCCCTTCCAGGCTCACGGAGGGAACTCTTTTGCGCATCTCTTTGGCGGTGAGGATGTTTCTTCTAGGGCAATTCCGCAACCGCCTGACCGTCTTTTCGAGGGTCGGAGGCGCCGTAATTTACGCCGGTGGCAAAGTCGCGTAGCACGGCTTGTCCGCCGCCGACAAAGCCGGAAAACATTCCCTTCAATTCGATCTTGTGTCCCTTGGCCGTCAACTCGTCGCGCACCTTCTGCGAAAACCGGTTCTCCATCCCCACATCGCAACCGCCGAACGAATGCTTGCTGAACCGCGGCGCTTCCAGCGCTGCCTGAATGTTCATCTTGAAATCAGCAAGATTGGCGATGAACTGGGCATGCGCCTGCGACTGGTTCCATCCGCCCATGATCCCGAACGCAATGCGCGTATCGCCCTTTTGCGCGAAGGCGGGAATGATCGTGTGCAGCGGCCGCTTCCTTCCGGCCAGGGCGTTGGGCGACGCAGGATCGAGCGAAAAAAGCCCGCCGCGATCCTGCAAAGCAAATCCAGTTCCGGCCGCCACGATTCCCGAGCCAAACGATTCGTAATTGCTCTGAATCAGCGACACCATGTTTCCTTCGCGGTCCACGACGCTCAAATAAGTGGTGTCATTTCCGGCAGCGATTTCTCCGCCGACAGCTTCGCAGTTCGCATGGTCTGCATCGATCTGCTTCGCTCTCTGAGCGGACCACTCTTTCGACAGCAGCGTGGCTACCGGCAGTTTTTGCTTTCGCGGATCCCCGATGTATCTCAGCAAATCCGCGTACGCCAACTTCTTTGCTTCGATCATGGCATGGAGCGCATTCGTCGAGCCAAATCCCCAATCCTTCTGCCCAAGTGGAAACGTCTCCATGATGTTCAGCATTTCCAGCGCAGCAAGGCCTTGCACATTGGGCGGCAGCTCATAAACAGTCCAATCTCGATACGTGGTCGAAATGGGCTCGACAAATTCGCTTGAGAACTCTGCCAGATCCGTAGCCACCATCGGCCCGCCGTGCCGCTTCATAGACTCCAGAATCTTTGCCGCAATTTCTCCTCTATAAAACGCATCCCGTCCATGCCGCGCAATCTGGTCGAGCGACCATGCCAGGTCCGGGTTGCGAAACACTTCGCCGACTTTCGGGGCGTGGTCGCCGGTCAGGTACGTCCTCGTCGCAGCGTCGTCGGTGCGCAAGTAATCGACCGACGCGGCCCAATACGCCGCAGTCCATTCCGGCACTGGGAAGCCATCCTGCGCAGTACGAATCGCCGCATCCAAATCTTCCGCTAATTTCTTGCGGCCAAATTTGTCCGCAAGCTTTTGCCATCCGTCCACCGCGCCCGGAACGGTGATCGCGTTCACGCCCTGTTGCGGCATACTGCGAATTCCCTGCTTTTGCAGATACTCGATAGTCAGTCCCTTCGGCGCCCACCCACTTGCGTTCAATCCGTACAACCGATTGGCTTTGGCGTCATACACAATCGCGAATAAATCGCCGCCAATGCCGTTCATCATCGGCTCGACCACGCCCATCATGGCATTCGTGGCGATGGCCGCATCCACGGCGTTTCCGCCCTGTTCGAGAACACGAACACCAGCCTGTGCGGCGAGTGGCGATTCTGCAGCAACGATCCCGCCTCGCGAAATCGCCATCGAGCGCGCTTGGCTGCGGTCCTGCGCGTAACTATTTCCGGTGAACATCGCGTAAGCGCTCAAAAGAAATACCCATCCGCGGAAAATTCGCACGACGTTGTCCTTCCCGTTTTCCCTAAAAGATTTTGAAGAGCATCCGTCACGGCATCGTGACAATGATGTTCGGAATGTTCTTCTCCCGCAGCATAGCATTGAAGGCCGCCACATCCTTGGCGACAATCTGTTGATATTCCTGCTCGAACTGGTCCCCTTGTTTCTTGAGCTCTTCTCCCACGGCTATCTGCTGCGTGGTAGGCGGAAAATCGGAGGAGCCTGCTTCATTGGCAAGGTAGTCGACCTTGCTGGCGAGCATCGGCGGCCACCGCGTACCGTCCTGCCCTCTTCCCGTCAGCTTGAGCTGGAGGACTTTGCCTTCGACATTCGTCAGCTTCTCTGCCAGATCGTCTGTCGCCTTGCGAATGTCGTCCGTTCCCAATTGTTTTTCCAACGCTTCCAGTTGGGCTCGAATGGACTCGATTTGATTCACGCTGGCGGCAAGGGTATTCATTTCAGCGCGCAAGCCCGAGAGGAACTGCGTTTGCGTCTGAATGTCGCTTTCTGTTCCGCCGGAATGCGGATCCTTCAACACATTCAGTTTTTGTGTGAGCTTCTGATCGCCCACCGCGAGCGTTATGATGTACGTACCGGGCGGCACGAGGAGCGATATGCGTCCCGCGCCCGGCGCAGGCCGCCAGCCTTCGGGTCCTGCTTTCACATCGGGGGCATACAGCGGGCTGGTTCGCAATTTCATTTGCGTGCTGGGCTCCGACTCGAGGTTCCACCACGCGCGGTTGATGCCCGCCTTGACCTCGCACGACGGACCTCCTTCACCTTCCCCGCCACCGCCGCCGGGACCGCCCGGTCCTGCGGACCTTCGCGCGCCTTCTTCCGTCGCGGCGCGGCACTCAATTTCGCGCACAGTTTTTCCGCTGGCGTCACTGATGGTCAGTTTGACGCGATCCTTTTCCCCCAGTCTCGACTTCAAATAAAAATTAATCGGCGCGCCGTAAGGCGGGTTGTGGCCCGCCGTAGGATCGTACGAAACAGCGGCGGGCTGCGCGATCGGCCGGAAGCGGTAGACATCGCGCGGAGCAAACAAGTGAGCGGTCGACGCCAGAACTTCTGGCGTCATTTGCTCAAGCGGTGTAATGTCGTCCAGGATCCAGAACCCTCGTCCGTATGTCGCCAGCGCCAGGTCGTGAAAGCGCTCCTGCACGGCAATCCAATACACGGGGGCGTGAGGCAGCCCGCTTTGCAGCGGCTGCCAACTCTTTCCGTCGTCGAACGAAATGTACATCCCGTTCTCGGTTCCAAGGTAGAGCAGGCCCTTGCGCACGGGGTCTTCGCGAATGCAATGCGCGTAGCTCAACATGCTGTGCGGAATGCCGTTGGTGATCTGCGTCCACGTTTTTCCATAATCCGTGGTCTTATACGCGAACGGATCGCGATTGTTCATTTGATGGAAATCCACGGTGATGTATGCCGTGCCCGCGTCGTACCGCGAGGCTTCGATGTTGCTCACCGTTCCCCAGTCGGGAAGATTCGGAATGTTTTTCGTGAGGTTGGTCCAATTCTTCCCGCCGTCCCGTGTAATTTGCACGTAACCATCGTTGGTTCCCGCCCAAATTACACCCGCTTCTTTGGGCGATTCGGCAATCGCAAACACGGTTCCCGCATATTCCACGCCGATATTGTCCGGAGTGAGCCCGCCGGAAATCCCCATGCGGCTCCTGTCGTTGCGCGTAAGGTCAGGACTGATGACTTGCCAGCTGTTGCCGCCGTCGGTGGTGACATGCACAAACTGGCTGCCAACGTAAACTCTGTTGTGATCATGCGGCGAAATCGTCACCGGAAATTCCCAGTTGAACCGGTATTTCACTTCCGCGGCGCTATCTCCGGAAACATCCTCCGGCCATACTTCCACTTCGCGGGCCTGGTGATTTTTTTCATCGAAACGCGCGACTGAACCGCCAACGCTTCCAGAGCCTGTCCCGGTAGACCAGATAATGTTGTTGTCGACAGGGTCCGGCGTCGCGAAACCGCTTTCGCTCCCTGCCACGGGATGCCACACGCTGCGTGAAATCTGCGCTCCCCCGAAGCCACCAAATTGCAAGCTGTTACTCGGCCCGCGGTAGGAAGGACCATCTTGTTTATTCCCGTAAACAAAATATGGAATCTGGTCGTCCAGCGTCACATGATAAATTTGGGCGATGGGCAATTGAATGCGGTCCCAGGAATGTCCGCGATTCAAGGAAATGCTCACGCCGCCGTCATTCACCACGGCCATGCGATCGCCATTGGTGGGATCGATCCACATCTCGTGATTATCGCCGCCGGGGGTCGCGGGCATGTTTGTCAGCGTATGGCCGCCGTCGAGCGTTCTCGAGAAAGCCGAGGTGAAAAAATAGACTTCGTTCTCATTGTCCGGCGAGATTTCCTCGCGCGTGTAATAGTGCGTGCGCCCGCGAATCTGGCGGTCCGAGTTAATGAGTTGCCAGTCTTCTCCGGCGTCATCGGAGCGCCACAATTGGCCGTTTTGCGTGGGCTTCCCGTCCATGGGCACGCCGTCGCCGGTTTCAATCAGCGCGTAAACGCGATTCGAGTCTCTTTGCGCCACGCGCACCGCGATCCTTCCGATGGGCGAATGCGGCAGGCCGTGGCCTTCCAGCCGTTTCCAGGTCACACCTCCATCGGTGGACTTGAATAACCCGCTGCCCGGGCCGCCGCTCCTTCGCCCATAGGTGTGAATCTCGAGCTGCCACATCCCCGCAAATAGGACGCGCGAATTGTTCGGATCCATGCCCATATCGGAGCAGCCGGTGTTTTCGTCCACAAACAAAGTTTTCTCCCAACTCTTGCCGCCATCGGTCGTACGGAACACGCCACGCTCCGGCTGCGGACCGTACGCGTGGCCCAACGCGCACGCCAGCACGATATCGGAATTGTGCGGGTCAATAATCACATCACTGATCCGGCCGGTCTTCTCCAGGCCCATCAGCTTCCACGTCTTCCCTGCGTTTAATGATTTGTAAATCCCGCTTCCAACCGAAATGTGGCTTCTGATAAACGATTCACCGGTTCCCGCCCAAACAGTGTTCGGATCACTCGCAGCAACGGCCAGGGATCCGATCGAAGAAACCGGCTGGTCGTCAAAGATAGGATCCCAGTGGATGCCGCCATCCGTGGACTTGAAAATTCCTCCTGACGCAGCGCCCACGTAGTACACATTGGGATTTCCAGGGATGCCAGCAACCGCGGTCGCGCGATTTCCCACCGGGCCGATATACCGGAATTTCATTTCGTTGTAGACGTCGGGGTTGATTTGCGACTGTTGCGCGCGCACCAGCCCTGCAAACCCGAAAATTCCCACCGCTGCCAAAAACAAGCCCGTACACACTCGCTTCTTCATAGCGGACCTCACTCGCCAAATTTTTGCCTGGATTTGCGCGGATAATACTTGCTGCGCCAGTTGCGGTCAATAGGGGCAAATACCCGACACCCGTGATTCCCCAGTGTAATCGCCGTGTAACGATGGGCACACAAAGCACGCTTGCCATGCAAATCGTGCTACTTTAAACTCTGTAGTACCCCTTCCGCTTGGGAATATTCCCCGGATTTTTCTACGTGTCCGGGGACGAGCGTGCCCAAATGAAGAAAAAGCGGCTGGGGGAAGTTCTCCGCGAGCGCGGCCATCTCTCCACAGCTGATCTCAACCAGATCCTCCTCGAGCAGCGCGGAAAACGCATTCATCTCGGCGAATTGCTCCTGCAAGGCAACAAGGTCGCTAAGATCGATCTCATTTCGGCGCTGGCCGAAATATCCGACATCCCGTATCTCGATTGCACGCGTATTCAAGTGGATCCCGCCGCTCTGAAAGTGATACCCCAGTTCATGGCGAGGCACTGCAATGCCCTTCCGATTGCGCTCGAGGAATCCAGCCTTACCGTTGTCATGGCCGAGCCGCAGAATCTGCAGTTTCTCGACGAGCTGCGCTTCAAATCTGGCAAGAAGATCATTCCACGGCTCGGATTTCGCAGCGAAATCGCACTGGCCATCGATCGGCACTACGGAGTGGTGTCTGTCGAGCCCAGCACCCCGCTCGCCTCTCTTGCTTCCTCGCTCGAAGATCAGGGCATGGAGTTCATTTCCTTCAGCGACCAGCAGCGCAACATCGACGCTATGCGCGAGATGGAAGCTGAGCTGCTCCAGAGATCGAAGGCCACTCCAGCAGTTCAAATCGTGGCCTCCATGATTCGCGCAGCTGCCGCGAAAAAGGCCAGCGACATCCACATCGAACCACAGTCCACAGAAACTTCCATCCGTTTGCGAATTGACGGCATTCTCCGCGACCACCAACGAGTACCCAGAGCGCTGCAAAATCCGGTGGTTTCCCGCATCAAGATTCTCTCCGACATGAACATTGCCGAGCGGCGAGTGCCGCAGGACGGCCGTTTCTTGGTCAAGATCTTGGGACGGCGCCTTGATCTCCGCGTTTCTACACTGCCCACGCAGTACGGCGAAAAGGTCGTGATGCGCCTGCTCGAAACCGATGCGCCTATGCAGGATTTTTCCTCGCTGGGATTTGCCGATGGAATGGCGGAGCGTCTGAGGCAAATGCTTTCTTTGCCGCAGGGCACGGTTCTCGTCACCGGGCCGACCGGCTCGGGCAAGAGCACCACCCTCTATGCCTCTCTCAATTTCGTCCGCAAATCTTCCATCAACATCATCACGGTGGAAGACCCCGTTGAATACGCCATTGCGGGATTAAATCAGGTTCAGGTGAACAGCAAAGCAGGGCTCACCTTTGCCTCCAGCCTGCGATCGATTCTTCGCCAGGATCCCAATGTCATCATGGTTGGCGAAATCCGCGACAAGGAAACCGCAGAAATCGCGCTCAAAGCCGCACAAACCGGCCACCTGGTTCTTTCCACTTTGCACACGAATGACAGCATCTCAGCCGTCACGCGCTTGCTCGACTTAGGCATCCCCGCTTTTCAGATTGCCGCCTCCATGACCGGCATTATCGCGCAACGCCTCATCCGCCGCTTGTGTTCGTGTCGCAAGCCTTCTCCGGGGACTCCGCAATACACCGCGCAGCTTTTGCAGTACGGCATCGCTTCCCCTCCTCGCGAGCGTTTCACCGCGATCGGTTGCGATGAGTGTGACCTCACTGGCTACAAGGGGCGCATCGGCATTTACGAGATGCTGGTTGTGAATGATTCCATCCGTTCCGCGATTCGCGATGGCGGCAGGAGCGACACGATCCGTGCCCTTGCCAGGGCCAACGGCATGCGTCTCATGCACGAATACGCGCTGGAGCATGTGCTTCAGGGGCTCACCACGCTGGAAGAAGTCCAGCGCGTGGTCCCTCTCGAGCAGGCCGCTGCGGTTAATTGCTTGTCCTGCTTGCGAGAACTTCCTCCGTCTTTCGCCTTTTGTCCCTATTGTGGAGAAAAAAGAACAGCCCAGGAGGCCCCGTCATCATCGCAGCCCGCGGTGGAGTTGGGAGTCATCAACGAATGAAATCTAACGATCATCAGCCGAAGTGGGACCGAGTAAGGCTCAGCCCTCGCATTCACACCGTAAAGGAAATTTCCGTTCATTACGAGGGTCGCACCGAGGAGGTCGCCATTCGCCCTCCCGATGTAAGCACGCACGGAATGTTCTTCAACACGCCCACAAGATTTCCCGAAGGCACGGTACTCAATCTCCGTTTCCGCCTCGCGCTGACGGGCGCCGAGATTCGCACGCGTTGCGAAGTCCGTTATTGCTTGCCGGGGGTTGGTGTTGGCGTGGAGTTCATCGGCATTTCGCCCGAGTCCGTCCGCAAAATCGAGCGCGAAGTCCAATTGTGCAAACGCCCGCGCCATCGCAGAAGGGCCACCAGGCTGGCCTAGCTCAGCTTGCTAATCAGACGTTAAGAACACCCGACCCACCAGAAAGAATCTCTTCACTTCTTTCCCGCGGGGGCAAGGCGCTTCAGTTCGTCAGTCCAATGCAGCACGATGCTCACTTCTTTCGAGCTGGCCGGAGCTTCTCTTTCTCTTATCATGAGGAAGTGCTGGCCGTCCGGCGCAACGTCGTAGTTCCACAGCATCAGGTAATTTCCGCTTCGGAACAGCATGCGCGGAGTTCCTGCCTTAAATGTGGGCTGTGTCTCTACGGGAACAACCATCATCTTGTCCTCGCTGCGAAAAAAAATCTCGCGCCCGCTGCGGGCCCAAAGCGGGTAAGAGCCACCCTCTGCTGAGATCAGCCACTTACCGCCTGGCCCCGGGTACGGCTGTACGTAAATCTCATCCCGTCCGGATTCGTTGGACATGTAGACCACCCAATGCCCGTCAGGCGAGAATCGTGGATTCGACTGGCTGAATGTGGACTGTAAGAAGGGTTGAGTTTTGGCACTTCCATCTAGCGAAATGGCGTAAATTCCAAAGGCTCCAGTAGTGTTGCGGCCAAACAACAACGTCTTGCCATCGGGCGACACAGTGAATGGCGTTGCTCCAGGATCCTCAAGCTCCTTGCTAAAAAGCGTCTCTTCCGCCCCGCTGCCATCAGCTGGCTTTGAGCGAAAGGAAAGAGTAGGTGTGCGCGAGCGATAGAGTACCTTTCGGCCGTCCGGAGTCCAAATAGGAGCGGCACTACCACCACCCCCACTGCCAAAGGTGAGGCGCATCAGGGTGTTTCTGCTAAAGTCGTAGATCCACAAGTCCTCGGAGCCCGCGCTAAAAATCTGTACGGCGAGCATCTTCCCGTCGGGAGAAATCCGCGGGGTGATGTAGGCCTTCACGGGAGCCGTGAGTTCTTTGCCCACCCCTTGGCGATCCACCCACACTAGTGATCTCTCAGGGGGGCGCGTGCTTCCCGGAACATAGGCTAACAAGCCCGATTCCGCGACGTCATATTCGGCGCCACCACTCGTCGTCACGGTAGTGACCACTCCTTGCTGAACCGGCGCAGGCGAGCCCTTCACTTGCAAACTCGACAGATTAAACGGAACTGCCATCAGCGCTCCGGCGTGAGCATAAACAATATGCCCGGAAGGCACGTAGCGGGCGTAAGAGCCTCCCTCGAATGGCGTGCGCCACTTTCCGGTTTCCAGCGAGAGCAAAGCAATCCGGGCATCGTCGTACGTGCCCTGAGTCGTGGTCTGAATCGTGAACAGCACATTGTTGTTCCCAGGTAGAACCTGGGGCCAGCGATGGCTGAGCTCCTGTTGCTTGGCGTCTGGCGTGGTAAGCACTTGCGGCGAGCCTCCCGCGGGGGAGATGCGCATGAGTCCAGAGCCCAGGTTCGGCGCATAAACAATCGTGTCGTCGTTGGCCCAGCTTGCTCCGTGGGGAATAGGGGCGTCGCCGAGGATGGTAACGGGCCCGCCTCCGCGTGAAACCTTGCGCAGCTTGCCATCGGCAAAGAAACCTATCCATTCTCCATCGGGCGAAAAAAATGGCTGGATTGCATTTTCGGTCCCCGGAATCGGAGTTGCGGTTTGCTGGTCGAGTTCCCGAAGGTAGAGTTGGGGAGGCTTCCCGGTTGGCGAACCAACGAAGACAAATCGCGAACCATCTCGCGAAAGTGCGAAGGGCGACCCCGGATTGGGCGAGAAAACACCTGCCAAGGGCTCGGGCAGAAGCAAGGACGCATTTATGACCTGATGCGGCTCGGGCCCGCCGTCGCGCAAATACAGCCCGCCAAACCCTAACATGATCGCGACCGCAATTGCCGCGACGCCCCAGGGCAAAACTCGCCTCCAAACCGGCCGCGGTTCAATTGCCGCGTGAGTAGGTGCGGCCACCGCCTCAGGAGCACCGGCAATGAGCCTGTCGATGACAATGCGAGCTTCGCCGATAGCTTGCAATCGCTGCTTCGGATCTTTTTGAAGACAACGCTGCACAAGCTCTCGTATCCGCATCGGCACCGAAGCGGGCAAGGCGGACCAATCCGGCTCGGCGCGAATGACGCAGGCAAGAATGTCCGAAGTCGTTTCACCGTCGAAAGCCCCGCGGCCCGTGAGCATCTCGTAGAGCACGCAGCCAAAAGCCCAAATGTCCGCGCGTCGATCCACACGCTTGCCTCGCGCCTGCTCCGGCGCCATGTACGCCGCCGTCCCAAGCATTACGCCTGCGCGGGTCGCCGCCGCGCTCAGTGTCGGTGAGTTCTGCAATTCCTCTTCGCTCGTCTCCCCTTCCAACGCTTTGGCCAAACCAAAATCCAGCAGTTTAACTTGGCCCTCCGCCGTCAGCTTCACATTCGAAGGCTTCAGGTCCCGGTGAATGATCCCGCGCTCATGCGCGTACTCGAGCGCCTCCGCGATTTGCTTGGCAATCGGCAACGCTTCCTCGAGCGCCAGCGGCCCTTGCTTAATGCGCTCGGCCAGCATTGGCCCCTCAACCAGCTCCATAACCAATGCGCGCGCTCCATTGGATTCTTCAAGGCCATAAAGCACCGCAATGTTGGGATGACTGAGAGAAGCAAGGACCTTGGCTTCGCGCTCGAAGCGCACCATCCGCTGGGCATCGCTGGCAAACGCTTCGGGCAACACTTTGAGCGCGGCGTCGCGACCCAAACGCTTGTCCCTCGCTCGGTATACTTCTCCCATCCCGCCCGCACCCAGTGGTGCGACAATCTCATACGGCCCCAGTTTTGTCCCGGATTGCAGCATCTCTGATTGCCCGCTTACCTTCCTGTCCCCATACACGGCTACAGACCTGTTCCGCTGGTCGCCCCCTCCTCGCATGACACGACGTTGAGGCCCGCGCAAGACTACTCTAGCGCGCTTGATTCGCTCGCATGTGCTGCTCCAACTCCTCGCTCCAGTTGATCACAACATTGATTTGCGAAGGCCGGTCACTTTGCTGAGCGCTCTGAATGAACACGAAATGCTTGCCGTCAGGCATCACGTCATAGTAGTGGCCCGACGTAAAATAATTGGCACCGAACAACAGCTCCGGTCTGCCCGCGCTGAAAGCAGGCTTGGTTTCGATCTGCACTGCCATGAGTTCGTTTCTGGTCAGATAAAAAATTTGCTTGCCATCGTTCGACCACTCCGGCCGCGATCCTCCCTCTGTCGAAATCTGCCATTTGCCGCCCGGATTGGGAAAGGGCTGTATGTAAATTTCAGGTCTGCCGGTTTCGTTCGATTCGTAAGCCATCCAGTGCCCGTCCGGAGAAAATGCAGCAAACCGTTCCGTGAACGGCGTTTGCACAAATGGATAGGGTTTGCGGTCGCCCTGGAGCGGAAGAATCCAAATATCCTCCTTCGTTTGCAAATCAAATTGCCAGTAGGCCAAATTATGGCCATCGGGCGACCAGGAGCTCGCGTATATGATGTTCTTGCCCGAGAGCAGTTGTTCCTCGGGGCCGCTGCCATCCGCGGGCCGCCAGTAAAGTCCGTAGACGCCGTTTCGCAACGACGTGTAAACCACGCGCTTTCCGTCCGGTGTCCACAACGGGTCCCGATTGTCATTTTCGAAAGTCAGGCGCGCGAGCGTCTTGCGTATTATGTTGTATATCCAGATGTTCCACGTTGAACCTTCAACTGTCAAAGCCAGCTTGGTACCGTCCGGGGAAAGAGAAAGGTCTTCAAAAGGCTTCCCGCCCTCCGTGAGCGTTTTCGCCACACCTTTTGCATCCACAAGCACAATTTGGCGCTGCGCCTCCGCGCCGGTTCCAGCTAGGTACGCAAGCGTGCCATTTTTCGACACCGCGAACTGCTCGACTCCGATGCCAGGGCGTTCGACGAGGACTCCGTTCACGACGGGTGCAGGTTGACCGGTTAGCTTCAGATGTTCAGCGTCGAACGGCGCAACCCAAATCGAACTCGAACGCCCAAACACGATATAACCAGGCTCCAGGTAATGAGGATTCACACCCTGCTGGATAACCGTCTTCCACTTGTTGCTGATTAGGTCTAAGGCGACGATATCGTTCTGGCTGGCTAGACCGGCGCTACCTACGAACAGAATTCCCCTTTCTCCCGGCAGAACTTCCGGCGCGTTTCGCAGGAACTCGTCCATTACGCCCGGCGCGACAATCGGCTGGAGGGTCCCGCCGGTGGACGGAACACGGAATAGCCCTTGGCCTCTCATGGCCATGATGATGCTTCCCATCTCCGGCCAATTGGCAGTAGTTCCCCCGGCGACTTCGCACAAAGGCTGTGGCGCCCCGCCCGAAAGGGTCAATTTTTCTAGCTTGCTCAAATCATACGAATAGAGTCCCACCCACTCACTGTCCGGGGAGAAAAATGGGTTCATGGTGTTGCCCGTGCCGGGAAGAAGCTTTGCGCCGTCCGAGTCCATGGAACGCAAGTACAGCTCATACCTCCCGGCACTATTAGCCGCGTAGAAAGCAAGCCTTGTACCGTCCGGTGAGAGTGCAAATTGCGGTGGACTCTCAACCGCAATGGCTTGCCCCTTCGGCGCAGCGACGCTAAATCGCACAACTGGAGCATATGCAGGCTTCGCGCGAAACATCGACGCTATGCCGGCAACCAGTGCCGCGCCCAGCAGCACACCTGTTATCGCGTAGACGGCCGCTAGGTTACTCCTCTTTTTCGTTGTGAAACTTCCTGACAGCGAACTTGGTTCCGTAACCCACTTCAACTCCATTTCCAGGTCCCGGGCCGTTTGCCACCGCTCTTCACGATCCTTCGCTAAGCATCTTCGAATCGCATGGTCCAGCGTCGGCGGTGTCATGGGCTTGACCACGCTGAGGGGTGCCGGCTCCTTCTCAAGGATGGCCGAGGCCACACTGAGGTGACTCTTGCCCTCAAAAGCTTTTTTGCCCGTCACCATCTCGTACAGCACGGCGCCCAGCGAAAAAATATCGCTGCGCCCGTCGAGTTCCTTCCCTTCCACCTGCTCCGGCGACATATACTGAAACGTCCCCACAACGATGCCTTCCTCGGTCACTGGCGTCGTCGGCCGCGCCACGCTCAGCGTCGCTCCGCTCACCAGCGGCGCCGCTGGCTTTGCCAACCCAAAATCCAGCAGCTTCGCCCCCGTTGCCGTCAGCATGATGTTTACAGGTTTCAAGTCCCGATGCACAATTCCCGCGCGATGCGCTTTGTCCAATGCATCCGCGATCTGCACGCCATATTTCAGCACCTGCTCCAAAGGCAGCGACCCTTTCTCCAGCCGCTTCCCGAGCGTCTGCCCCTCCACGCACTCCATCACTAAATAATCCACGCCATCCTGCGAACCAATGTCGTGCAGCGTGCAAATGTTCGGGTGGTTCAAGCTGGAAATCGTCTTCGCTTCCAGTTCGAATCGCTGCTTCCGCACGGGATCCCTGGAAAGATGCTCCGGAAGAATCTTGATCGCCACGGTGCGCTCAAGCCGTGTATCGCGGGCGCGATACACTTCTCCCATCCCGCCCGCACCCAGCGGCGCGACAATCTCATACGGCCCTAACTTGTTACCTGGAGCCAGAGGCATAGTTGCCGCGATTATAGTTCAGCCTTCGCGCCACGGCGAGTGCCGCGAATCCGGCACTTGCCGCTCACCGTGATTGGCATTTCTGCCCGAACGCCCTAGAATTCAGAGTACGGCCGCTATGTTCCTGAAATTGTGTCTTCCGGCCGCGCATCGCTTAGCTCGCGGAGGCTCCGCCGTTGCCTGAACATCACGCCGCTGCCTCGCAATCAAAACCGGTCGCTCCCCGCGATCCGCCCTTCTATTCTCAGGTCAACGCGGTCGTGACCGGGCGTCATTCCGACCCTTTTGCTTTTCTCGGGCCGCATCCAGTAAATGGCGGCTGCGCTGTGCGCTTCTTCCTCCCGTGGGCGGAGGAAGCCCGCATCTGTATGCAACCGCCCGCATCAGGCAACGTTGCCGTTTCTATGCCCCAAATTGTCGAAGCCTCGAAATTGCGTTACGAAGGCTTCTTCGAGGCCATCTTGCCACCAGAACATGCCAATACACCCCCTCCCGCAAGCTACAAAATCCAGGGCCGCACGCACTTCGGCGAATCCTTTGAACTCTACGACCCCTATGCTTTTCCCTCTGTCCTCACCGAATTCGATCTCTATCTCATGGGCGAGGGCCGCCACTATGATACGTATCAAAAACTCGGCGCTCATCTCTTCACGCTTGAAGGCGTTCGCGGCGTTCACTTCGCCGTCTGGGCTCCCAGCGCTAAACGCGTGAGCGTCGTCGGCGACTTCAATCGTTGGGACGGCCGCGTTCACCCCATGCGCGCGCGCGGCTCTTCCGGCATCTGGGAAATTTTCATCCCTGAACTTTCCGAAGGCGCCATCTACAAATTCGAAATCATCGGTCCTGACGGAAACATACTTCCGCTTAAGGCCGATCCCTACGCCTTCCGCTCTGAACTTCGCCCCAACACGGGCTCCATCGTCGCCAATCTCGAAACGTATCACTGGAACGACGCCGACTGGCTCTCCCAACGCTCCGGCAAGAACTGGTTCCAGTCTCCCGTTTCCATCTACGAAGTTCATCTCGGCTCCTGGCGCCGCGTTCCCGAAGATCACAATCGCTGGCTGACTTATCGCGAGCTCGGCGACCAGCTCATTCCTTACGTGAAGGAACTCGGCTACACGCACATCGAGCTGCTCCCGGTCATGGAGCATCCTTACGACGGCTCCTGGGGCTATCAAACGCTCGGCTATTTCGCGGCCACCAGCCGCTTCGGGGCGCCGACGGAATTCATGGAGTTCATCGACCGCTGCCACCAGGCCGGAATCGGCGTCCTCCTCGATTGGACCCCCGCGCATTTTCCGCGCGACGCGCACGGCCTCTCGCAATTCGATGGCAGCCATCTCTACGAACATGCCGACCCGCGTCAAGGCGCGCATCCTGACTGGGGCACGCTCGTCTATAACTACGGCCGCAACGAAGTTCAAAACTATTTGATCTCCAACGCGCTCTTCTGGCTCGATAAGTACCACATCGACGGCCTCCGCGTGGACGCTGTCGCTTCCATGCTCTACCTCGATTACTCGCGCAAGCCTGGCGAATGGGTTCCCAATCAATACGGTGGCCGCGAAAATCTCCACGCCATCGAATTTCTCAAACGCATGAACGAAGTCGCCCACGGCAAATTCCCCGGCATTCTCACCATCGCCGAAGAATCCACCGCTTGGCCCGCCGTTTCTCGCCCTACCTATCTCGGCGGCCTCGGCTTCAGCCTCAAGTGGAACATGGGCTGGATGAACGACACGCTGAAATATTTTTCCCACGACCCGATCCACCGCAAATACGAGCACAACAAAGTCACCTTCTCGATGCTCTACGCCTTCACCGAAAATTTCGTCCTTCCCTTTTCGCACGACGAAGTCGTTCACGGCAAGAACTCGCTGCTTCACAAAATGCCGGGCGACCTCTGGCAGCAATTCGCGAATCTGCGCCTGCTGTATGGCTATCATTACGCGCACCCTGGCAAGAAACTTCTCTTCATGGGCCAGGAATTCGCACAGCGCCACGAATGGAGCGAAGCTCGCAGCCTCGACTGGGATCTGCTTCAATGGGATTCGCATCGCGGCATTCAACACCTGATTGCTGATTTGAACCGCCTCTACACCTCGGAGCCCGCGCTGCATCAAGTTGAATTTGACTGGCATGGTTTCGAATGGATTGACGCCAACGACGCCGACAACAGCGTCCTCAGCTTCATGCGACGCGGCAAAAAAGCCGAAGACTTGATCGTCGTCGTGCTCAACGCCACCCCCGTCGTTCGCGAAGGCTACCGTCTCGGTGTCCCACAGCCTGGCTATTACCGCGAAGTCCTCAACACCGACGCCTCTCCCTACGGCGGCTCGAACGTAGGCAACGCCGGCGGCCAGCAAGCCTCGGACCAGTCCGCGCAAGGACTCCAGCATTCCCTCGTCCTCACCCTTCCGCCCCTCGCCGCCGTCTATTTGAAGTGGCAACCTTAACCGCCCACCAAGTGTTCCGCTTTCTGCGTTTTGAATCCCTCGCCTTCGCCATTTACTTTTCGAGGTAGCCTTGCTCATCAAACGGAAGCCCTGGACCGGGCTTCAAGGTATCCTGAAATCTCAGGAAGAATGGGATGCCTGGAAATTTTGCTGTCCGGCTGCGTTGCCCTCTCTGCGAAGCCGACTCCTGGGTCACCCTCGCAGACCGTCAGGAAACCTACGAGCAGATCCAGCAACAAACCTGGGAATTCAAGTGCCGCGAGCACGGCCCGCAGAGCGGCTCGCCTAAAGAAGTGATCAGCGTCGCTCCGCTCGACGATCAGCCGCCTTCCACGCAGAAATCCGCATTCACCTTTGGCAGCGCCATTTCCACTGAAGGAACGAAGAAAACTCCGCGCTCCAGCGAGCGCATGCCTCTTCGCGTTCCGATTGTGGTCTATGGTTTCACGAAGGACCACGGCGCGTTCCACGAAGATACGGAAACGCAAATTGTCAACGCCAGCGGCGCACTGGTGCTACTCAGAACCAAGCTGCAGCTCGGAGACTCCGTATTTCTCGCGCAAAAAGGCAGCGGCCTCGAGCAGGAAGTCCGAGTGGTCTATCTCGACGCCTATTCGGATCGCGAAACGAAAGTCGGGCTGGCGTTCAAGTATCCCATCCCGGATTTCTGGCGCAGGTCACGCAAGCAGCAACGCCTCCCCAAAACGCTGCGCGTCGTGGTCAAAGGAACAGATTCCCGGGGCCACCCCTTCAAGCAGACCAGCTACACGGTCGACCTCAGCCAGGATGGCGCGCGCCTCGACGGGATTGGCTTCCTCACCACTCCGGGACAAACCATCGAAGTGCGCCGCCTATGGCGCAAGAAGAAGTTTCGCGTGATATGGATCGGCCACGTCGGAACCTCCGAAGCCAATCAAGTGGGCGTGTTCGGCTTGCAAAACGAAAAAGACATTTGGCATGTTTCATTGCCCGAAGGAGAGCCCGAAGAAAAGCCTGACAAGTCTGACAGCTCCGAGCCTCCGAAGAAGTGAGCCCCAGTTCAACGTTTTGCAGTTCGCCGGACGCAGTTCGCCGGTCTCAGCTGTTGGAGATTCGTTCTTCTGGCGCAAGCTATGCCAGCGGTCGCCGCTCCCGTATGGCTATCTAGGATCCACAGTCCGGCCTTTGCTTCCGCCACGCCGCCGTTCGGCTCAAGGAGAACTCCGGTGACTTCTCCGAAGCTCTCGTCTGTGGCATCAAGGAGTTCCATTCCGCCGTGGACATCAACCACGTCCTCGGTGAACTCTACAGACTTCTCGCCGCCGACAAGATCTCTCCCCGTCGCGGCGCCGTCATTGCTTACACCTGCAGCCTTCTCCTCCGTACCCTCCCTGCTATCGAACTCGAACTCAAGCAGCCGCAAGAGGAGCAGCAATGTATCTTCGATCTCCCTCGCCCCAAGCGCGACGGGCCTGAAGGCACGTACCCAGCTATCGCCGTTCATGAGCATTGGGATTCGTACGTCGCGGCCAATCCCTCCGCCGCGAACTTGGATCCGGCACTGGCAGGGCCTGTGATTGGACTCCGGAGAAATCCAAATGACCCTCAACTTCCAATCCCGTTCCACTCTTGGCGTAAGATACCGGCATGAACAAAACGCAATCGTTCTTCCGAGACAAAGCCGTATTGATAACCGGAGCTTCGTCGGGGATTGGCGAGGAACTGGCGTGGCAGTTAGGCCGGGCGGGAGCCCAACTGACGCTGGCGGCGCGGCGCAGAGAATTGCTCGAAAAGCTGGCGAAACGAATTGGGGACGCGGGCAAACCGGCGCCTTTGGTGGTGCAGTGCGATGTGACGCAAGACGGCGATTTGAAGAAGGCAGTCGAGGAATCCGCGCGCCATTGGGGAAAGCTGGACGTGGCGATAGCTAATGCGGGATTCGGCGTGGTTGGCCCGCTGAAAAAACTCTCGGTGGAGGATTACCGGCGGCAGTTCGAAACCAATGTCTTTGGCGTGCTGCGAACGATTTACGCGTCGCTTCCGGAGATCGAAAAAAATAAAGGCAACATCGTCATCATCGGGAGCGTTTCGGGATGGGCTGCAACGCCGGGAGCATCGCCGTATCACATGAGCAAATTCGCCGTGCGGGCGCTGGCCAATTCCATCACGCCGGAATTGCGCCTCTCCGGAGTGAACGTAACGCTAATCAGTCCCGGCTTTGTGGCCAGCAACATTCGGCGAGTGGACAATCAGGGGAGATTCCACGAAGGCGCCAGGGACTCCGTTCCCTCCTGGTTGGTAATGCCAACGGAGAAAGCAGCGCGGCAGATTCTCAGCGCGATTGCGCGAGGGAAGCGCGAGGCCATTATTACCGGGCACGGAAAAGCTTTGGTGTTCCTCGAGCGATTCATGCCCTGGGTCGTGCGAGCGGCGGGCCGGAAAATGGCGGCCGGCCGCGGCGGCTATCGTCAAGAAGCCAAAAGCGAGGATTAGAGACTCGAAATTAGAAACGCGAAAATCGAAAATCGAGGAGTCGGCAGGAGCAAGCAAGAAAGCCAGCCGCAGCATGGCGGTGTGGTGTTCTGTGTCGCACCTGCGGTGCTCGACGATCGTGGCGGCGGTTAGCCAGGAGCCGCCGCACTCCCAAAACAAAGAAGGGCAGCGTTGTGCCCCTACAAGGGCCTCAGGTAAACAAGCCGCCCTCCGCAGGGCTCAGAGTAAACCGCGCTGCATAAAAGGCGTTCGTGAGCGTTGCGCGGCGACTCAATTCTTGCGGGCGCGTCAAGCCCCTCCCCTACTCCGCGTTACGCGATACCTATTTTGGCGGTAATTATGACGCACGAACGCGTAATGCTGTAGCGAGCCTACCGGTTGCAAACTGGCGTTAGCGATCTAATGCTTTTGTGCGGGGGCGGAGTAGATTTTGGTGTCGGGGTGGAACTCGGACCAGGCGAACCAATACTCCGGCTCGAGGATGAGCGTTTCGAGTTGTGAGCCTTTCAACGGGCCGGAAAGACATTTTCCGTAGGCGTCCCAACGCGAGCCGGTTTCCTTGTCGGTGAGTTCGGTGGCGTCGGCGTTGGCGGCGCGGAATTGCAGCGACTTCCCTTTCGCGCGCGCAATGAACGCAGTGGTGGTGTCCGAGGCCGGCTGATGGATGATGAGCACTGGCTGCCCGCCAAGTTCGTCGTGAATGACGCGGACTTCGCGGAGAACGGTTAGCGGAAATGCTTCGCTGGACGCGCCGACGTCGAGGCCGAGAATCATGGTCTTCGGCTTGAGGCGGTCGTCCACGCGAATGACGCCGGGAGGCGCGGAACCTGTGCCGGAGAGGCCGCGGCTAATCAATTCGTTCATCGCGGGAATGCG
>DATDNK010000270.1:0-5122 GCA_036518275.1 Candidatus Acidiferrum sp. | reverse complement strand
AAATGCCGAAGTTATGGAAGCAAAGCACGCTGAAATGCAGCGCGAACTCGAACGCGTCCGCGATATTGCCGAAGGTTGGTTCCTGTTAAGTGCAGACACTCGCGAAAAACACCGCGCCGAATTCAACCGCTAGGAAGTATTTCACAAATACTCATTAGGGTTTCGGAGTTTTCGCTCCGTCGTTTAGAAGCTTAAAAAAGTACTTCTTCTTAGACTTGGGTCACTGCAGGCTCGCGTACTCCTCCTTGGCTTTCTTCAGAATGGGAATATCGGGGTCGGCATCTTTCCAGAGCGTGAGAAAATCCTGATACGCCGCGCGCGCCTTGGTCGTGTCACTCTGCAACGCGTAAGCACGCCCCAGTTGCAAATGGGCCAGCGCGCCGATAGGTTCGTTGAGCACAATGCCGCGATGATCGAGGATTTTCTGAAATTCGGCCGCTGCTTCGCGGCCCTGATGCGCCGCAAGAAAGGCTTCTCCCCGTACATAGACGGGATACAGATTTGGCCAGTTATAAAAACTAAATGATGGCAAACCAAGTTCGTAAGGAGCAGCACTCTTCAAAGTCTCGAGCGCTTCCTGAGGGTTTGCGTGGAGAAGCGCAAGCTTCGCGCGAAGAGTTGGGAGGTAATTAAACTGCATGCTGGTGTCTTCGGTGAACCTCAAACCCAGAGCGTTTGCCGCTTTTTGCGCTCGGTGCAAGTCACGGGCATAGACGAGAGCAAGCGCCATGGCATAAGCCGCATCTCGGCCGGTCGAACCCTGCTCTGCATCCGCAACCTGCCGCTTTGCGTCGGCGGCATTACCGAACAATGCTTCCCGTAAGGCGGATACCGCATGATAGCCTGCCGCAGTCTCCTTTTTCCCGGCACGCTTCGCGGAGTCTGCTGCCAGCCGCGAGAACTCACGGGCTTTCCGAAGATGTCCAAAATAAGCAGCCGTGTCAGCCTCGAAAGCAAGTAACAGGTCTTCTTGTCCCGGTTTGCCCATCGTACTGGCCACCTGGCTCGCCATCTCGGCACTGTCATTTCGGTAGAAAGCGATTCCATACAGGACTGTCGCCAGATTAGAGTCCAGGCGCTTTGTGTGCGCCTCTCTGGCCGTAGCTTCGGCGTTCCGCACCTGATTCGACAGCAGATATGCGAGGACGACAAATCGGCAATAGTCGCTGTTATTTGGCGCGAGACGAAAGGACTCCAGGTTTTCTTTGAGACCAGTCTCGTATTGTCCGAGCATGTTCAAGAGTGTTCCAAGGGCCATATGGAACTCGGCTTCGTGTGGGTAGGTTTGAGTGCCAAGTAGATAGCTGGACCGTGCCTTGGCGAGGTCGCCCAGCACGTATTCATAGTAATCGCCCTCGATCTTGAGCTTTTCGAGTTCACTCCCTCTCGCGCGCAGCTCGAAGGCTTTGCGCATGTTCTCCGCTCCCAAAGCGGTTTCGCCCATGGCTGGGTATACGTTGCCCAGCGCCCAGTAAGCCATGGCGAAATTGGGGTCAATTTGTGCCGCTCTCTGATAAAGCGCCACTGCCGCGGACAGATCGCCGGCCCCCTCCGCTTTGAAGCCTGAACTGTAGGCTTGCAGTGCTTCCAAAGACTGTGTCGTCGCTTCCTCGAGGGGGGTGTTGTATTTCTGGACGGTGCTTAGTGATTCGCCGAGTTTCGTGCGCATTTCCGAGGCAGCATTGCTCAACGCATCCAGGACGTGGCTTTTGTCATTCGCTTGCGCTTCGGCACTCGCCAGCAAATCGCCGTTCGCGCAATTCACAGCTTTTAGAATCAGGTTGTACCGAGTCCCAAACAGAGCAATCGAACCGTCCAGAGCCGCCGTGCCGTTGGTCCTCAGACAAACCTCGTGAATGATCTCCGGGGTCAGCCGCGTGCCCCGTGGTTGTCCCATCATTTGCAGTGTCTGATGAATTCCTTCTTCAGACGCGAGGCTCAGGAAAGGGGATTGCTCCAGCTGTACGGAAAGGCCTTCGCGAAGCGTTCCATCGAACACCGGATCGCCCGTGGAATTGACGAAATCTCCCAGCACGATGGTGTCTTTCTCGGTGAGCGGTCGCGCCCGGCTTGATCGCCACTGCAAACCGGCAATCGCTGCAGCCGCTAGAAGAACGGCGAAGGTGGCAGTTAGAGCAACCTTGCGGCGGAAAGGTTTGATAACAGGCTCTTTCTGCCCATCACAGCTGAGGGGGGCGAGGAAGCGGTAGCCGCGCCGTGGCAGCGTCTCGATGAACCGCGGGTTATCCGCAGAATCGCCCAGCGCCTCACGCAGCTTGTTAATCGCCGTGTTAAGGCTGTTGTCGAAATCGACGAAAGTGTCTTGCGGCCAAATCTGCGAACGCAACTCCTCGCGCGCGACTACATCCCCGGCCCGTTGCAATAAGACGGCAAGCACTTGAAACGGCTGTTCTTGCAGCTTGATGCGCTTGCCTTGTTTGCGCAGCTCCCCGGAGCGAACGTCGACTTCGAAGGTTCCAAACCGAAGAATTGCAGGTGGTCGGGTTTCGAGGGCCATGCGAACTTGTTCCCCTGTGTTAACGGGAGTCTAGCACCCCCACAAGGCCATGCAAGATTTTAGATAAGGCGATTCTCTAAGTTAAAGAAACTGCAAACCTTAGCCGCTTAGACGCAATCAAGCCGCGTTCAAGCCGCCGTCCATTGTCCTACCTGAAGTCCAGCCCCAAGTTCGCCTCCAGCCCACACCTGGAGGTGGCGAATGAAGCTGGCAATCGGGATCTTGGGGATGTTCTTGATGGTTGCGGAAGTCGGTCAAGCACAAACAACGGCCAATTCGAGCCCAACCGGGAAAGAAGCGCTTGCCGCGGCACAGGAAATCTCTGCGCACAGCTATACCATCTTTGGTGCGACATCAATCCAGGGTGCGGCACTGCGAGCACAGATTCAGTTGATGCAACCCGAAATTCTGCCCTTGCGGGTTTTCTTTGTCCCCCAGTGGAAATACCTGGATAACGCGCGAATCTTTCAATTGCATGTTCCCACAGGGTACGGCAGTGTGATGTTCACTCATCTACCTAGCCGAACTGTTTTCATCGATAACGATCGTTATCAGGGTGAGGAATGGCTAGGATACTGGCTGGCCCATGAACTCGGCCATTTGACGACCAACAGCCCAAAGGAAGCGGACGCTGAAAAAGCAGCCCGCGAATTTCGCAAGCGTCTGGAAGCCTCGCGCAAAACACCGCGCTGAATCTTGCGCTAAGCGAAAATGAAAACTGGAAATAAACAACCTGAGTCGGCGTTGCTCAATCAGAATTGGAGTTTTCCAAACTCAAATCTTCCAAGGCCAATGCCGAATTTCCAATTTCGATTTTCTAGTTTCGTTCCTTCAGTTGCCGGTGCTCTCGCCCAGTTTCACGGAAATATCCATTTTCTTTCCGCCGCGATAGACAGTCACATTCACCGTATCGCCCGGACGATGGTGGTTCAGAATCAGGTTGATGTCGAACTGGTTCGCCACCTTCTGGCCGTCAATGGCCACAATAACATCGCCACCGATGTAGAGGCGGCGCATGCCAGCAAGGACGACGCGATCGCCGCCGCGGATCCCCGCTCCCGCGGCGGGCCCGCCTTTCGTGACGATTTCGACCAGCAAGCCTTCTTGAACCGGCAGGTCCAGCGCTTCGGCAAGGCCACCCACAAGAGCCAATGTCTGAACGCCAAGGAACGGGCGATGCACGCGTCCACTGGTTATAAGATCATTGGCAATCGTTTTTGCGGTATTGATGGGAATGGCGAAACCGATGCCGGCTGTAGTGCCTGTGGGCGTATAAATCGCGGAGTTGATGCCAATCACGTTGCCGTGCGAATCAATGAGTGGGCCACCCGAATTGCCGCGATTGATGGCCGCGTCGGTCTGGATGGCCTCCTCGATTGCCGTGGTCTGACTGGTTTGCACCGTGCGGCCGAGCGCGCTGACTACCCCAGTGGTAAGCGTTGACTGGAAGCCAAACGGGTTTCCAATGGCAAGAACTTTCTGCCCCACCTGGATCGCGTTGGAGTCCCCTAGCTTCAAGGTAGTGAGTTGCTTGCCTTTGGGATCGATTTTGATGAGCGCTACGTCATTCCGTTGATCGGCGCCGATGTATTTCGCCGGATAGCGGGATTGATCGCCAAGAACCACCTCGATGGACTGCGCGCCTTCGACGACGTGATAGTTGGTAAGAATATAGCCGCGTGGATCGATGATGAATCCTGACCCGGCTCCCTCAACGGGGACGGGGTCCATGAAGAAATCGTACTCGGTGGCTTTCGTTAGGATATTCGCCACCGCCGGGGATGCCTGGCGATAGATACGTACGTTGATGGATTCGTCCTCGGTGAGCGGGGCGTCGCGCTGCGCTGCGGTGTTGGAAGAACTCCCAAGCGGCACGGCTTCAACGCTGGTCGGTTGGCGTGGACCGAAACGAGCACCAGCCCAGAACGCACCGAGGATCAGCACCAGCGCCGCAAGGATAATGCGCGCGCGATTCGATGGGTTACCTATCTTCATTGCTTCGTTTCCCTTCTGTTGCAACCGCTGTCCTTAGTATAGGCAAATTGGGGAAGCGGGTCACCGCGCCACTTTACTGCGGTGGAGTTTGACAGCTAGTGCTTCGACTTGCTGGCGAGTCTCTTCGAGTGTGCCGGAGCAGTCGATTTTTTCCGTGGCGTAAACTAACTTTTCCTCCGTGGGCATTTGTGCGGCGATGCGGCGCCGCGCCTCGTCTTCACTCAGGCCGCGGGCGATGAGGCGTTCGAGTTGCTGCCCCGGACGGCACCACGCAACCACCAGGCCGTCGAGGTGTTTGTGCATGCCCGCCTCGACGAGCAACGCCGCTTCGACGAACGCGGCGTCGCGCGTCCCGTTGCGCTGCCATTCGTCGAACTGGCGGAAGACAACTTCGGTAACGCGTGGATGAACGATGGCGTTGAGACGATCGAGTTTCGCGCGATCGGCGAAAACCAGCGCGCCGAGCTTGGCGCGATCCACGCAACCTTGGCCGTCCGTGATCGCAGAACCGAATTCGTGAAGAACTTCTTCATAGGCGGGCTGGCCAGGCTCAATGAGTCTGTGCGCGAGGGAGTCCGCGTCAAGAACTGAAAAACCCAATTCACGGAG
>DATDNK010000269.1:0-2083 GCA_036518275.1 Candidatus Acidiferrum sp. | reverse complement strand
GAAGGCTCGAAGACTCATGGCTACGAAATCGCAGAGCAACTTGGATGGAAGTTGCCGGACAACGTTGTGGTTCCGATGGCCGGCGGCTCGCTGATCACGAAGATCGCGAAGGCCTTCAAGGAGTTCGTGACGTTAGGCTGGGTGGAAGACAAGCCGGTGAAATTCTTTGGCGCGCAGGCCACCGGGTGCTCGCCGATTTCCGACGGCGTGAAGCGCGGCCTTGCGCGGTTCGAGCCGCAAAAGCCGAACACCATTGCGCGCTCGCTGGCGATCGGCAATCCTGCCGACGGCCCGTTTGCGATGAAGCTGATTCGCGAATCCGGAGGCTGGGCGGAAGACATCTCCGACCCAGAGATTGTGGACGCCATCAAACTTGTTGCGGAGACTGAAGGAATCTTCACGGAGACGGCCGGCGGAGTCACTGCGGGAGTCACCAAGAAACTGATTGCGCAGAATCGCATCAAGCCGGAAGAAACCACGGTGGTTTGCATTACCGGCAACGGTTTGAAAACGACCGACGCCATAGCTGCAGAATTTCCGGCGACGGAAGCCATTGCGCCGCGATTGGAAGCGTTCGAGGCGTATCTGGATGCGCAACTGGGCGCGACGGCGGCAGCTAAGACATGAGAGACGCTATGAGAGCCCTCATCGAGATTTACGAAAACGTGCATAAAAGCAGATTCCTCGCTGCGCTCGGAATGACAATGATTTAGGTTCAGTAGCTGATTACAAGCTGAGGATCGAAGACTTGTTCGGATTTAAGGAGCCAAGAACACATGCCAGTCACGATTGAAATACCCACAGCTTTCCGGCGCTTCACCGACGGAGCGCCGAAAGTGGACTGTACGGCTGCCACGGTCGCAGAGGCGCTCGATGCACTCACGAAACGATTTCCCGACCTGTCGCGCCACGTTCGCGACGAGAGCGGGCAAATCCGCCAATTTCTGAATATTTATCTCAATGAAGAGGATATTCGCTTTCTAGGCGGCGAAGCCTGTTCCTTGCGGGAAGGAGATCGCGTCCTGCTGGTCCCCTCCATCGCGGGCGGCTGCTAACCCGCTTCGCGAAGGTTCGCCCCGAGGCAACGATCACACTGCTCGTGCGTACAGCTCGACTGGTTCCAGGACACCTTGCTTCATCATGGCCAAAACATTTTTGATCATCACCGGCGCTAGGTTCCCCATCAGCAGGTGAAGGCCGAGCGCCGGCTGGCCCGCCTGGGCTCCCCGGGCAATCGCCCGTTCCGTGAACTCGATGGCATGGGCCTTTCTACTCCTCTCCTTCTCGACGCGGAAACCCGCTTCTAGCAAAGCATTACGATATCCGTTTACGTCTTCCACAAAGCTCGTCTCTTCACTCGACGCCCAAGGCACCGGATAGGCCATGTGGCTTTCGCCTGCACGAAGGATGTCAAAGATGGCAAAGATTCCACCCTGCTTCAGGACCCGCCGCACTTCGCGAAAAACGCCAGCTTTGTCGGCGATGTTCATGCCGACGTGAATCATGTAGGCGCGATCGAAAGTCTCGGAATCGAAGGCCATGCCAAGTGCGCTGCCTTGGATGAATTCCGCCAAATGGTCCAGTCTTGTCCTGCGCGTCAGACCTCTGGCTGCGACAACAAACTCTTCCGTCAAATCAATGCCAGTCACCTTGCACTGGTGAGCGGCCGCGAAATAGCGTGCTGGTCCTCCCATGCCACTGCCGACGTCGAGGATGCGCAATCCAGGTTGCAGCTCCATGTGAGCGGCAAGCTCCTGCGTCGCCTCAAGCCCGCCTACATGGAATTGATCTGCTGCCGCCAGATCCGCGACCGTAAGCTGTTCCGGGTCGCCAACAACGCGAGCCACGGCTTGCAAGATGGTTTCTTCCAGCCGCCCTCGTGTGTAATGGTCCGCAACCTTGGCTTCGCTGCTCATGGATGGCGCCCCTCAAGAGAGAATTGTTGTGCGACGGGTAGATACCGCTGCCAGCTCAATTAGCTTAGGCCGCGTGCGTGCTTCTGCAAGGCGGAAACCAAAAATCATGGAACATTCTACAGCCAAGCCTCGTTCAATCTATAACGAATGAAGGAGTGCGTCTATGC
>DATDNK010000268.1:0-6522 GCA_036518275.1 Candidatus Acidiferrum sp. | reverse complement strand
ACTGACTGACGCGTTGGTGTCCACTGCGGACGGCCAGCCGGCCACGTACCATCGCCACCGCGCAGAGACCACTGTGATCGCCGTCGACCTCAGCGGCAGCATGACCAGCCCCATGGAAGGGCGACGGAAGATTGAGGTCGTCGAGCAGGCGCTCATGCAGCTGCTGCTGTACAAGCAGCGCTGCTTTTCCTAATCACCCTGGCAGGAGAGGGTTGAACCCTTTCCTGCCACAACCATTCCAAGGAGGAATCATATGCAAGTCCAAACTCGTTACGTTCACTCGTTTGCCCCTCGGTTCGCGTCCCATTATCGAACACTAAACCTAAGGTGCCCGCGTCCCTTGTCAAGGGTGCTACCGGTTGTCGAAATCGCGAAGCTAACCGGTCCCCTCACGGTCCTACAGGAGCATCAAGTGCTCTTGCTGGCCGACGAGGAAAACCTTACCTACGGTGCTCGACACCTTGGGTTCGAGGTCGACTACCGCACCCTCGGCGAAAAGCTGCGGCTCAACACTCGCTGCTGCAGCCTGCACGCCTTCTTCTCCCGCTCAACTGGCGATGAAGGCCGTGTGGAATACCTGCGTGCCTGTGGCTGGATCCCGCACCCAAGGGATATCCAGACTGTGCAGACTTGCCGCGGCACCGAACGGCTGGCCAACAGTGATGCGCTAATCCTTTTCAGTGCTGGCCTGTTGGTTAGTCGGTCAGACGCTGACCTCGTGGTCCTCGCCAGCGGCGACGGTGATCTCGTCAGCGAACTCGCCCAGGCGTTGGCAGCCCTCCCTAAGACGCGACGCGTGGCTACGCTCAGCTTGGCAGGCTCTACCTCCTCGCGCCTTAATGCGGCACACAATCCGCTCATCCACGCGAACATCGAGCTCGGCGCCGACTGTCTCCAGCCAGCGCGCTCTAGCGAAGGGGCGTAGACCTATGTCAAGGCGTAGGAAGTTGGCTAGGCGTCCCACCTTTTGGCAACGCCTCACGCGAAACCGTTACGACCCGCGCTCCCATTGGCTGACGCTGTACGACGTCTGGCTGAATCTCAAGGAAGAAGGGATGTGCTGGTGGTATCGCGTCGCGCCTGGCTCCCATCTGTTGTGGCGCCGCGGCAAGATCCGGTCCTATATAACCCGCCGCCCCTGAACATCAATTACCCTGAATCCGCGCCGCGTCCGAATGGTGGACGCGGGGCGATGTTGTCAAACACCAATCCCAGGCTCCCTGGACCTCTGCCTGCAGCTTTGAACAGATATCCCATCAGACTGCCGGCCGCGACTCCAGAGGGCCTGTTCTTTTTTTTCGTTAGGGGGGCGCCAGTTGCGCCGTAAATGCTCTGCGGGCTGAAAACAGACACTTAGCCAGAGTGCCAGAAAGCCGCAGATTTGAGAGCGTGGTCAACATGTGCGAGAATTCGAATCGATGCGCTGTTAACTGCTTCGGCTGCCTCGACGGTCGAGGCGAGACGGCGAAACCCGCGGACCCCTCATCCATGCGCGAAAAGATCTCTCGTATTCTCACGCGTCGCGATGTCCTGCGGCTGGGTACGACGGCCGCGTGTGGGATTGTTTTCAATGTTAACTCACTCGCTCACATCGCCGTCCCCACTTTGATTGAGCCTCAATCTCGGCAGCGAAATCATACCGTGGAGACACTTGCTGCCATATTTTCGTCCAGAGCACCAGACTATGCGGCTTACTCGAAAAGAGCGGCAACCTACAGTATTGCGATTTGTCGAATAATGAAGCTAGGAGTGGACATCACACGGACTGTGGCGGCCGCGGCGCTATTGCACGATATCGGCCTGATAGTGGTCCCCGAGAGCATTCTGCGCAAACCTGCCCCATTAACCGAAAACGAGATGCGGAGAATGCGACAACACTGTCTGCACGGGTTCGAGATGTTGTCCCAGACAGACTCGCTCAGGGACGTTGCGGAAATCGTATACGCGCATCACGAGAACTTCTCAGGTTTGGGGTACCCGCGAGCTCTGAAGGGCGACGAAATCCCATTGGGCGCTCGCATAATCAGCGTGGCAGATCATGTTGCCTTAATGACCGAAGATGTCCCGGTATGGGGACGAGCAAGAGCATTCAACTCCGCGAGGTACAGCCTCACCCGTTCGCCGGGAAATCCATTTGATCCTACGGTTGTCAGAGCTTTTCTTTCCCATCCAGTTGAATTCTGGATGAACCTGATGGGTGTGTCACAGACTGCGTCTTGCAGAGGAGAACTGCGCGTTGCTCAGTAGTTAACCAGAGCGCGATAGCAAGTCGCACCGAAGGCGAATTCTTTCTTTGACGTTGGGAGGGACGGGACTCGAACCCGCGACCTCCTGCGTGACAGGCAGGCGGTCCACTGCCTCTTTGCGAGAAGTTCCAGATTTTCATAGCAAAGCGAATATTCGGTGCGGTGCCGAATACTCTCGAATTTCTTCGGAGAATTCATTTCTAAGTCCTTGCAAATCAGTGGGCCATTTTTGCAGCTTAGCCCACGCGACCGTCAAAACGATGACGTTGGACCTAAGTTGGACCCAACAGTTGAAGTAGCTTGATTTCGACCGCTGTATTAGAATGAAAACAAATGTGTTGCGCAGTTCCCCGGTAGCTCAACGGTAGAGCATTCGGCTGTTAACCGAAGGGTTGCTAGTTCGAATCTAGCCCGGGGAGCCAACTCTCTATTTTCCAATAAGTCGGGATTCTTCTCCCTTCTGGAATGCGGTCGAAGAACAATCGGTTGTGCGCCGAAGGTTCAAAATCATTGATGTGGACGCGCATTTCTGCGATATGACCTGGGGCTGACGCCAAATTCCCCCCGAAACGCACGGTTGAAATTCGACACGTCCCCGAAGCCGGAATCGAAAGCAATATCGAGCACCTTCGCCGGTTCCAGCATCAGTCGCGTCGCTGCCCGGCGCAGCTTCGCGCGCACGATATACCGGTGCGGAGTAAGCCCGGTCAAGTGCTGAAAAACCCGAAGGAAATGGTAGCGGCTAAGTTTCACCTCTCGGGCAAGAGAGCCTAGACTGAGGTCCAAATCAGGACGACCCTCGATCATTCGAACGATTCGCGTCACGCGCGCCTCTGCTGCGGGTAAATTCCTTCGTGATGGCTTGCCGTCACTAGAGATTTCCAGCGCCTGGTGAGCCAGTTCGACGCCGATCTCCTCCCACTTCGCATTGCCAGCATTCGAAGCGCTCGCATGTTCCACATAGTTTCTCGCCTGTTTCTTCGCTTCTCTTATAAAAATGCTTTGCTCGTGGCCGGGTGCTGTAGCACCGGATTCAGCGAGACCGGCGACCGCTCGCGCGACTAGCGATGACAATCCACGCACCGGCGGTATGCGGAGTGTGGAGAAATGTGCACTCCGGCTCCACAAACCAGCTTCGTCTGCGATGCCCTCAAAGTATCGCCGCTCGTATGAGAAGGAGATGCAGCGATCCCCTACTCCGTGTTCATGCCCACACTCGAAGTACTGCCCCGCATTTCCGAGGAGAAGCGAGCCTGGAGTCATCACCTCGCGACCAGCACTCGATCGATACTGAAAACTGCCTGCCATGACGATCGCGACGCACACATTCGAATACTGCTCTTCAAACGGACGATCGCGTGGGCCTGCACTGCAGACTACGTCCGACACACTCCAGCCGTCTCCACGCGCCAAAACCCGCCTCGCCGGTCGTCCGGGAACATGGCCATTGGCGTATCCCGAAACGGATTCAAATTCGACCGCAATTTTCGCCAAGAATGTCTCCTCTGAAGAGAATACAACACTGCGTGACGTGCCGGAAAGCAACCTGCAAGCACGCCAGACTGCGGTTCTGGTACGGGCTTGCGGCTTAGCGATTCGCTGGGGAGGACGGAAACATGACAACGAAAGCCGTTCAAGAAGGAACAGTTTCAGCCAAACTGATCGAGCGCTGGGAGCAGGTGTGCCAAAAACTGACAGTTCTTGCCGAAGTGGTTCCCGAGAACAGATTTGATTACAGTCCCGTAGAAGGCGTACGGACGTTTGCTGACGTCCTGAGGCACGTGGCGTTCTGGAATCGTCATCTGGCAGATTCTGCGCGCGGGAGAAAGGGCGATGACACAGCGAACGAACTCCCGAAGGACGAATTTTCGACCAAGACGCGAATCATCGACGCGCTGAAGCACAGCGCGGCATCTGCGACCGACGCGTTGAAGGAGAATTCGTCCGGCCTGAGCCCGGACGTGGCTGAAATGGTCGTCACCTTTATCGAACACACCTGCGAGCATTACGGTCAGCTTGTCGTGTACGCGCGACTGAACGGAATCATTCCGCCAGCTTCGCGCGAGTAGAAGAACTCGGTCGAGCCTTTGGAATTTCATATTTCGAGTTTCGCCTTCTTGCGAGGTGAACCATGAGTGCTACACAAGGAACACAAACCACGACCGGCGATTTTGCTACGCTACTGCATGCCTCCAGCCGCTCCCACGAAGTCGCCGAATCGGCCGACTCATACGGGTGGCTTGTCGGAAGCTGGGAACTCGAAGTCTTGCAGTACAAAGGGGTTGACCTTTCCTCGCAGAGAATCAAGGGCGAAGCTCACTTCGGTTGGGTCCTTGAGGGCCGTGCCATACAGGACGTCTGGATCATGCCTCGCTGCTCGGATCGCGATACAAACTCGGATCGCACAAACAACATGTACGGGACCACTCTGCGTGTTTGGGATCCGGCCATTCAGGCCTGGCGCATCCGCTGGATGAATCCGGTAAACGGCCACGAGGAACATCAGACCGGCCGCAAGGTCGGCAACGAGATCGTGCAAATCGGCGCACGTGCAGACGGCACACCAACCCGTTGGCGCTTCACAGAAGTCACGCCCGAGTCGTTTCACTGGATCGGCGAAGTTCTCCAACACGACGGCAAGACCTGGAAACTTGAAGGTGAGTTCCGCGCCCGCCGGCTCCGTTGATCTCCGGAGCCCAGTCCTGGGAGCAATTGGAAGCGACCTTGGCATCTGTCGCATAGTCAAATCCTTCTTGAATTCAAAAGTACCTTTAATCCTGCACAGGGCGTTTTGGTCGAAACGCCATTGAGGCTTTGATTCGCCTGTTATAGACTTCGCCATCACAATTTTTTGCTTGCTCTAAGGGCATGGTTGCTCCGCTGGTACCGCAAAGGAGGAGTGGATGCTCTACGCGTCGCTGGTTGAGACGAGTCACCGGGCTTTGGCAACTCCGGATATTGTCATCATCGGATTCTATTTCGCACTGGTTTTCGGAATTGGCATGTACTTCGCCCGGCGCGAAAGAACCTCCGAGGACTACTTCCTGGCCGGCCGTAACGTGGGATGGTTTTTCATCGGCGCTTCCCTCTTTGTCTCGAATATTTCCACCGAACACTTCATCGGCTTGTCCGGTACCGGCGCCTCCTCCGGGCTCGCGGTTGGTCATTTTGAATGGCTCGCATGCCTCATCCTGTTGATTCTGGGCTGGGTGTTCGTGCCCTTCTATTTGCGAAGCAATGTTTTCACCATGCCGGAGTTTCTCGAGCGCCGTTTCAATCGACAGTCCGCTGTTTATCTTGCGGGAATTTCCATCATCGCGTACATCTTCACCAAGATCTCCGTACAACTTTACGCTGCCAGCGTAGTTCTTGAGCGCGTGGCCGGCTGGAAACTGTGGGAGACGGCGGTGGTTTTGGTCATTGCCACGGGGATCTACACCGTAGCAGGCGGCTTGGCGGCGGTCATTTACACCGATACCGTGCAGACTCTAATCCTTATCACGGGTGCGGTCGCGCTAACGGTCATCGGCCTGATGCGTGCTGGCGGCTTTGCCCATCTGCGTACCATGGTCCCGCCTGATTATTTCCACATGATCAAACCCGTATCGGATCCAAACTTTCCGTGGACCGGCATTTTCTTCGGCGCTCCCATTCTTGGAATCTGGTATTGGTGCACAGACCAGGTGATCGTGCAACGCGTGCTGTCGGCGCGCGATGAAGGCCACGCAAAAGCGGGAACGATCTTCGCCGGCTTCCTCAAAATTCTTCCCGTATTCATGCTGGTTCTTCCCGGCATCATTGCTTATGCATTGTTTCGCGATCAATTGAAGACGCCTGACTTCGCGTATCCAACGTTGGTCCTGAATCTTCTTCCAGTTGGCCTCGTTGGGCTGGTCATGGCGGCGCTGCTCGCCGCCGTCATGGGAGCCATGAGTTCGGTGTTTAACTCCGCTTCGACGCTCGTCACACTCGATTTTTACAAGAAAATTCGCCCGCAAGCCTCGGAAAGCCAGCTTGTCAACTTCGGCCGCGTCGCCACAGGCATCATGGTCTTACTCGGCCTGCTGTGGGTTCCGTTCATTCACTACATCTCAAGCCAGCTCTACATTTATCTGCAAAGCGTGCAAGCCTATATCAGCCCGCCGATTGCCGCGTGTTTTGTCCTGGGAATCTTGTGGCCGCGATTGAACGGCTCCGGCGCCATCACGTCCTTGCTTGCTGGATTTGTCTTGGGCGCAACGCGATTCATCCTGGAACTCGCGGACCGCGCTGGCGG
>DATDNK010000267.1:0-52378 GCA_036518275.1 Candidatus Acidiferrum sp. | reverse complement strand
GCTGGGGTGAAGGAATAACCAGGGTTGCTGGGCTTTACACCATATGATCCGCTCGCCAGTCCTGTGAATGAATACACGCCCGAGCCGTTCGCGGTTGTGGTAACACTCGAGGTTCCGCTCAGCGTTACAGTAGCCCCACCTCCACCTTTAGAGGGGGTAATCGTGCCGGAAATGCTGACGCCGACCGTCGCGAATTTGTGGCCCCCGCTCTTCCCGTTATTGTTCTTGGAATCCGTGGACTGCACTTGAAAGTAATAGGTAGTGCCAGCGGAGAGGCCAGAGACGGTTACTTGATGGCTCGTAACCATTGTGGGATCAACCGGCGTGTTGGATCCGTACGAAGTGGTGGTTCCATAATTCACGACGGAGTTTGAAGCAACGTCCGTCGTCCAGACAACCTGCGTGCTGGAGGTCGTCGTAGAAATTGCCTGTACGTTAGTGATGTTAACAGTCGTTGGCGGCGGTGTGGTTGTATTGGCGCCGCTGACGAAACCTGCGCAACCATTCAGCAACATGATTGGAGCCAGCGCCAACACGGTCAATAGAAGGCAAGCCGGCCAGGGCCTCCAAGCTACGCGGAGCCATTTCAGTGGCGTTGCCCGCAGCGCAGACTTCGCGAAGTTTTGCTGGCGAGAATGCACCCGAAGCAGATCTGGGGCGCTTTTGCATGCAGACATCCCTACGGATCTCTGACTTCTCTTTGCTCTCATTTTTTCCTCTGGGCTGGGGCCAGCAAGCAGTCAGAAGCGGGGGTAGGGGGCCGCTGAGGTCGCTGATCAAAAAAAACGCCCGAACTTGTTTGAAACACCCGAACTTTCTATCAGGATGATAGAGAGGCGAAGACTTAATGAACTACTGGTGTGAGGAACAGTTTTGGTGCAGGGAACGAACGTGGACCAAGCACTTCTGGCGTACAGTCTTTCGGACAGTCATCCGGTGTCTACAAGGACGAGTCGTTCACGTATGGGACAGTCGAAGGTGTGATGACCGGCACACTGGGTCAAAAAAAAACCAAGGACTTCGTCAGTCCGCCGCGGAAGGCGAGTGTCCGACCTCGTCTCCTTGGAGCGATCCAAACGAATTCTTGCGTTTGGTAATCAGGCCGGCGTCGCGAATCTTATAAATGAGCAGCCGGTAACTGATTTTCAATTCTTGAGCCGCCTTCCTGCGATTCCAGTGGTTGGCGCGCAGAGCCGCGAGAATGATATTCCTTTCGCTGGCCCGGATGGCCTCTTTGCAAAGACTTTTCAGAGGAACGATTCCGTTCTGAGTGGGAACAGGTGTTAACGAAGCAGTCTTGGGCCGGGCGGAATCTTCGAGGATCGACGCCTCAGGACCAATGAGGACGTGGCGAGCGATGCCATTCGACAGTTCGCGAATGTTCCCCGGCCAGTCCATGCATTGCATGTAATGGAGTGTCTCGATACTGAGCGGTTCCGCCTGCGCCTGGAACTGTTGCTGACAGCGCGCAAAAAAATACTCAGCCATCGCTGGGATGTCTTCGCGTCGTTCGCGCAGCGCCGGCAGCTTCAGAGATACAACGTTGATTCGATAATACAAGTCCGCTCGAAACTTCCCTTTGGCAATTTCCTCTTCCAGATCTTTGTCGGTTGCGCACAATAGCCGCGTTTCGACGGATCGCTCCACTTCGTCACCTATTCGTGAGAACCGGCCATCCTGAAGAAACTGCAGCAGCTTGCTTTGCGAGGCCAAATCAAGGTCGGCGATTCCATCAAGAAACAGTGTGCCGTTGTGTGCGAGTTCCACTCTTCCAGGCTTTGTGGAATGCGCCCCGGTAAAAGCGCCTTTTTCGAACCCGAAGAGTTCGCTCTCCAACAGGGTCCCGGGGATCGCCGCGCAATTGACCTTCACGAATTGCCCGGTCGACACTGCGGAGCGATTGTGTATCCACCTGGCAAGGACCTCTTTGCCGCTTCCTTTTGGGCCACAGAGCAGCACCGGAATGTTGGTCCCGGCAACCTTCGTGGCTCGCTTCCGGACCTCTCTCATGGCCTCCGAGCGACCAAACAACACTTCTTCGGGCGGCAGGACATTGGCCAGCTCCGAGCCTGTAGACTTTCGTTTCTTTTCGGCAGACATATTCCGGTTCAGGTGGGAAATGAAAAGCATATCCTAGGCCAATGGTGCAGCTGGATTTGACAGGAAATAGGGACGCGAAGGGCTCGGCAACTGCTTCAGTTGCAATAGGTTAGGGGGTGTTGAACAAGACTGGTTTTAGTACCGCGTAGTGAAAAAGCATTCTTTTCGCATATCCCAAACAGTAAAAACTTCTCCCACCTACGAAAACAATTTTCTCACTTTTGTTGTTCTGAGCAGGTCTGCCGCTTGCTTATCGCTGCGGGAAAATGAAGGCCTCCAAGAGGTCCGCCCTGGCCTTCTCGTCTGACGCCACCACGCGCAGAATGTCGCTCACGGAGAGCATCCCCCGGAATCCCTGACGTTCATCAAGTACGATGAGGTGAAAGATGGTGTTTTGATCCATCAATCTCAGACAGTCCTCCAAGGTGATATCCGACGTCACAGTGACGAGATCGCGCGTCATGATGTCCGAAGCCTTCATCCAAGCAGGACACTTGTTTTCCGCGGCCACTTTATCAGAGACATCACTGTGTGAGATTACTCCGACAAGTTTCCCGTTTGCATCCACCACGCCAACCGCGCGCACCTGCTTCTCTCGCAGATACTGCGCCGCTTGATGAACGCTGGTTTCTTCGGTGATGGAGAAGACTTCCTTGCGGGAACCGATTAAATCGCCAACCTTCATTGGACCCTCCCAAACTAATCTGGCCGGATACTAGGCCTATTTCTTTTGGGATGCAAGATGGGTTCCAAACCAAAACAGCTCTCCGGAACAGCCCTTGGGGGAGCCGCGAAGGAGTCGTTTTGTGGGCTGTTTGAGGCTATTTAGAGGCGGTTAAAAGCCTTACTTCACGCTTGCGCTTCGCCGCGGACAATATCGTACCTCTCGATCACGGCTGCCACTCCCATCCGCGCATTGCCATCTTCGATTCTCGGTTCAACGCGGAGAACCTTTCCCAAGGCGTGTACCAGCACTTCTGCACCGCTGGTCACCTCCGTCGGCAACGTCAGGACTAGGTTTAAATGGGAACCTGCTTGCGGGTCTTGGTCCATTACAAAATACAAGCCTCGCGCAGAAATGTCGCGAGTATTGCCCTTTTTGGAACTCGAGTTCTTCTCCGCGGCGAGACGAATAAGAACCGGCAGAGACAAATCATAGCGTCGCGTCGTGCGACGTTCGGTGATGCCCCCCATTTTCCATTCACATCGCGGATAGTTAGACCGGCCGCGTTCCCTTCTTAGAATTAAGACGCTAGTTACCGGAGATTTCGTTTCCTGTGCTGCCCGGCCCACTTGCGTTCAAAACAGGAACTGGATTTCGGCCCGAAACAAGGTAACTCAACTGCCTGGCCGTGGTACATCACTTTCTTTGCCCTGGCCCGAACCCCGCTAACGCCAATGCCAAACCGCTAGCTGTTTCTTGTCCCCACGGTCGATGTTTCTTCAGTCCCTGTCGATGCCGCGGATTTCCTGGTCCGTGGGGAATCCAGGTTGAACTGCCGCATCTTGTAAAGCAGAGCTTTGTAACTGATTCCCAGCATCTTGGCGGCGTCCTTGCGGCACCAACGCGTCTTTTCCAACGCGTCGGCAATCGCTTCCATCTCAGCCTCATCCTTCAAACCGCGCACCAGTGCCTTGAGCCCTTGCTCCTTCGGAGGGGCCGGCTCTTCGCGAGGTGAAGTGCGCTGCCGCGTGGAAGACATCTCCACCAATTCGCGCAGGCTGCCTTCGTCGTCCTCGAGAATCACATACCGCTTCACGAAATTCTCGAGTTCGCGCAGATTTCCGGGCCAGGGATAATTTAATGCCGCGTCCATCAGGTGCTTGGAAGGGGGTTGTCCGGGCTTGCCATATTTCTCGCTGTACTTTTGGAGGAAATGCTGAAAAAGAAGCGGTATTTCCGTGGTGCGTTCCCGCAGCGGCGGCACGTTAATCGACAACACGTTTAAGCGGTAATACAAATCTTCGCGAAAGCGCCCCGTTTTCATGGCTTCGTGCACGTCCACGTTGGTAGCGGCCAATACGCGAACATCCGTCTCCACCATGTGGCGTCCGCCCAACCTGGAATACTGATGATCTTGCAAGACGTGCAAGAGCTTCGCCTGGAGGTGCGTACTCATCTCCGCGATTTCGTCGAGGAAAATCGTGCCCTTGTTGGCGAGTTCAAACTTACCGGGCTTGCTGCGCACGGCGCCTGTAAAGGCACCTTGTTCGAATCCAAACAGTTCCGATTCCAGCAATTCTCCCGGCAGCGCCGCACAGTTCACCTTCACAAACGGCTGGTTCCGCCGTTTCGAACGCAGATGAATCATGCGGGCGACAACTTCCTTGCCTACGCCGCTTTCTCCGCAAATGAACACGGGCACGTCTACCGGCGCAATTTGCAGAATCTGTTGCCGGATTCGCACCATCTGGGGACTGGCCGCCAAAAAGCTCAAGTCCTCCGTCACTTGATCGCAGTAATCGCGGAGCGCCTGGTTTTCCGTCGCCAATTGTTTCTTCTGGCGCGACTTCAACATCGCCGCATCCAATTCGGTCTTTTCAAAAGGCTTGGTCAGGTAGTCGTGCGCTCCGATGCGGATGGCTTCCACCACCGTCCCCACTTCATTCGAACACGACAACATGATCACATTCAGGCTGCGGTCGATCTCCATCAGTTCTTTTAATGTATCAATGCCGTTCATCTCCGGCATGAGTACGTCCAGAATAATGAAGTCGGGCCGTTCGCCCTTCTTCACTTTGTTCAGCGCTTCTTTGCCGGAACTGACCGTCTGCACATCGAAGCCGTCTACCTCCAGCAAAGTCTGCAGGTACTTTCGGATGCTCGGTTCGTCATCCACCACCAATATTTTTTCTTTCTCAGCCATCGGCTCTTCCCTTCCTCCCAGAATTTTTCCTTGCTAGCCTTGATCCATCGGCAATAGGAACGTGAATTTGCTCCCTGCGCTGGGATCGCTCTCCACCCAGATTTTGCCGCGGTGCGCTTGAATGAGCCGCTTTGCAATTGCCAGCCCCAGGCCCATTCCTGAAGTATTTCTGTCTACTCTCACGAAATCCTCGAAGATTTCCTGATGATGTTCGGCAGGAATGCCCGCGCCGGAATCCTTAACGCTTACCTCCACGCTGTTGGGCCGCGGGAGGCGGAATCTCCGCCGCTCTTCCGCAGGAGCCATGGCGGCCACGCGGCGTTCCCAGAAATGCGGAGCTGCACGCAGCGTCACCGTGCCGCCGCTCGGCGTGTGCTTCAGGGCGTTATCGAGCAGATTTGCCGCAACCTGCTGAATCTTTTGATAATCGAATCGGAATGTCGCAATGGAAGGATCGATATTTGCTTCCAGGCGCACTCCCTTGCGCTGAAATGCCTCCGACCACCGTTTGGAAAGCTCGTCCAGACAATCTCGCACGTCGTTCTCGCGGAGCTGCAAAACCAGTTTGCCGCTCTCCAGCGCCGAATAATTCAAGAACATGGAAACCAACCGCACCAATCTTTCGCAGCTGTCTTTGGATTCTTCCAGGATGTCGCGCTGTTTGTCCGTCAATCGGCCCAGGGAACCTGCGAGCAACAGGTCGTAATAACCCTTGATTACTGCCAGCGGTGTTTTCAATTCGTGAGCCGCGGATGCCAGAAACACCGTTTTCTGACGGTTCACTTCCTGCAACTTAAGATACGCAGCAAGAAGATTCCGGTAAGTAATCTCGCGCTCTTGGAGCAACTCTTGTACCGTAAGCTGAGTAGCTGGGTCGCTGGCAGCCGGTCCTGCGATTTCGCTTTCGATTTCTACGACCAGCCAGTCGGGCTCGGGCACCCACTGAATCCGCCCGGTGGTTTTCTTTTCCGCGGACCCGATCGGGAGGCTGATTTCGTGCTCCCCATTTTCGACCTGGGCAAAAACCTTTGAAGAATCCAGCTTCAGTAGGTCGCTGAAAAGATTCAGTTCGATTGTCTCCTGAAATCCTTGCGCATCCAGGCATTGGCGCGCCCGGGCATTTATAAGCTGCAAGTTTCCGCTACGGTCCGCTACTAGCAACGGTTTATCCAAGGTATCGAGCAATCGACTCACTGCTCCCACGGCGAGGGACCGGCGATTGCGATCTTCGGCCACGGGGGGCATGGCTATCCTTCCGGTCATGTACTGATTCTTTCCTCTATGGGGTGTGGTAAATATTTTCCCTTGCTAGAGAGCTCATAGTTACAGAGAGGGGCCGTCCAGTCAATGGTAAAAGCGTTCCATTTGCACATTTGGGGAAATCCATGTGGATTTTCAATCCAAATTTGCAATGAGAAAAACCTTTCATGTCTCAATCGCTGGCAAGCTCTTCTCATTAAAAGGCTTATGGTTGCCCCAGAGAGGCGTGTGTGGCACCTAAGATGCTAGTATCCCGTACTATGTCCTTAGTACTGCCCGGGGGCTCCGTGCTAAATCGAGTAAGTGGGGAGAAAACAGGCTTGGAGATTGAGTCGACAAGGCGTTCTCCCCGCATCCGCTTGCAGATTCCCGTTTTTGTTCGCGGGGTAGACGCTTCCGGTTCAGAGTTTATTGAACTTGCTAAAACCCTTAATATCAGTGCATTTGGTGCTTGTATCACGTGCCAGCATGTTCTTCGCTCCAGCCAGACAGTTCACTTAACGATCCCAGCCCCTTCCCCTGCTACTCCCAGTTTGGTTCCCAGTGAAAATCCGCCCATCACCGCTAAGGTCTTGAGGCAGACTATGGTTGGCGAAACACGGCTCTTTGGGCTTGAGTTCATGCACCCACTCGAATAATGCCCACAGCCGTGGTCCTTGCTTTTGGGTAATTTTGTTACATAGGCCGGACCCTGATAGCCCGCTTCGACATATTTTTTGGCTCGTTTTTCCCCACGTTTTGTACTAGGATGCGCGAACCGTTGGAGGTCTAATTTGGTTTTGGGGCGGCCAAGGACCAGTACGAATGGCCTCTTGGTTGCTGCAGGTAGGTATAGAACAATTTAGATGCTTCCCCAAACCCCGCGGGGTAGGCAGAGGTTAGGTTTATTCCGGATATGCCCAGCCCCGGCGCCCTTGCGCCCCCGCGCCAGCCGGTCGAGGACACGTATCTCGAGTTGCTTGCAGATACGCTCGAGAGCCTTGACCTGACTGCCCGCGGCCAATTTCTGCAGCGCTTCCTCCGCGCAATTAGCCATGTGGAATTGCGTGAATCTGAGAGTGTGCAAGTCTGGGATGAAATGCTTGCTCGACGTCGCGCGCTGATCGATCAAGCAGGACGCCAGGTTGCGTTGAAAACTGCACTCATGGACGTCCTCGCATCTTCCGGATTCCTTCGCGTTCCTATCATCATCGAATACGAAGATCTCAAAAAGCTGGAATTGAATGCGGTCACCGATCCCCTGACAGGCCTCTACAATCGCAGGCTTTTTGGAGAGTCTTTCGAAAAGGAATTGAATCGTGCCCGCCGGTATGCGCAGCCGCTTAGCTTGGTCATCCTGGATCTTCACCGGTTTAAAGAGGTAAACGACAAACACGGCCATCCGAGGGGCGATGAAGTTCTGCGGGCCACGGCCGCTACGCTCAAGAAAGCGCTGCGTACTTCTGACTCTGCTTTTCGAATCGGCGGCGATGAGTTCGCTTTGCTCTTACCGCAGACGGACTCGCCGCAAGCTCTTGCACTAAGCCGCCGCGTCGAAACGGTCTTTGAAGAGATGATTCGCCCGCTCCAGCTTGAAGTTGCGGTTAGCATGGATCACGGCGTGGCCATATTCCCTCAAGACGCAGAGCAGGCTGATCAGTTAATTCGCGTCGCCGATGAGCGCCTTTACCGACAGAAACACGCCAACCACAAGAAGGCCGTCAACGGCGCACAGCGCGTAGAAACTGCGCCATCCGTCGAGACTGTTTCCGCTGCACCGCCGGAAGTCTCCGGTCCACTGCCTGCCCCGATTTCCATCGAAACCAAGCGGGCGCCAGAAAAACCAGAGAACCATCGTGAAGCGCCCGCCTCACCAACTCCCGTTGCCGTGCCCGCGCAGGTGATCCCAGCTCCGCGCATGTTCGCCGTTCAGCGCAAAGCGGAGCGCGTGTCTATGGTCGGCACCAACGCTTATGCCACCCTAGGCGAGCAAGGAACGAAGCGTGCCCGGGTTCTCGATTTGGGTTTCGGCGGCGTGGCTATCGAGTTCGATTCACAGGAAGATCTTCCAGAGAATTTGTTCGCCGTCCTGCATGTGCCGATCCTTCCTCCCGTGCGCGTCAACCTGAAGCCAGTCTGGAAGCAGCAGACCGCGCAGGGCGGCACTCGCATCGGCTGCTCTTTTGTTTCCTGAGTTTCCCTGCAATCTGTTCGCCTGGCGCTTCGCACCACCTGCTACAATTCCGGCCATCATTCCTTTCCGAAAGGACTCCACATGCTCGAACCAAGAGTCAGCCGCCCCTACTGGCCCGATGCCCTCGCAAAACCGCCGGAAGACATCTCGAGCCTCAAACCCTGGTCTTGGGCTCTTGAGCGCCTCGAGCAATCCCACAACTACTGGATTGCTACCTCGCGGCCCGACCGTCGCCCGCACCTGATGTTGGTTTGGGGCATCTGGTGGCAGGACGCTTTCTGGTTCAGCACCGGCCCGCGCACGCGCAAAGCAAAAAATATCGCCGCCTTTCCCCACGTCGTCATTGGTACGGATAAGGCGGACGAAGCGGTAATCCTGGAGGGTACTCCAGAAGAAATCACCGATCGCACGGTCTGGAAGCAACTCGCTAAAATTTACAATCGCAAATACGGCGGCGATGTGGAGCCGCTTCTGATGGCGTCAGACGGGTGTGTTTTTCGTGTACAGCCTCAGGTAGTTTTTGCTCAAGACGAGCACGCCGAAAATTTTGCCGATGCCGTCACCCGCTGGCACTTTGACGAAGATTAGCGTTCGTGACGCTGCTAGACTGGACTGAACCTACTCCTTGACTGGAGTCGGAGGCCATTTGCGTCAGATCGTTTGACAACTAAGACAATCGCCAGCCTTCACCGCGACTTCCCTTGTAACCAATGCATGCACTAAGGACAGAGTGAGGCGCACACCTCTTTCAAGGCTTGGGCGAGGCATTCCACATTTCTTGCTTAATCTTCCAGTCGCCGCTGGGCTCGCGGTGCAACACCAGGGCCATCTTCCCGTACCCCACGAAATTGGGTTTCCCTTCCGGCGCCTGCGCGATCTGATGTTCCGTGGCCCATTCCGTGGCCCACTCTCCGCACACCTGGATGTCGTGAAATTCCATCTCTTCTTTCGTCACGTTGTATCCAGGATTCTTCGACAAGACGTTTTCAACCCAGGCGGTGATGGTTTTTCTCCCCACAATCGGCGCCTCACCTTGCATCAAATCCACGCCATCTTCCGCCCACATCGCCATGATGCCAGGCGTATCCATTTTCAAATGCAATTCCGTGAATTTCTTGTTGAACGCATCAATCTCGCTCCGCGCGTCAGAATTCGAATTGCGCGCGGCCATTTGTGCTCCACATAGCCCCGCAAGCAGCATTCCCGCCATTACCACTGCGTTTCTGGATCGCAACACGCAAGACCTCCTCAATCAAAGTAGAGTCTGGGGCCAAATCTACTCCATTTTGCGAAATCTGACTCTTCGCGTATGATTAGGAATTGCTCGCGACCTAGCGACGCGGCTGTATCCCCTAGCTTTGCTGGGTTTGCCGTGCAGACCGGACGCGACGAAAGGCAGCCCATGAAACCCGGTATTCATCCCGATTATCACACTGTCACAGTACACTGCGCCTGCGGCCACACGTTCCAGACTCGCTCGACCATCAAGGGCGACATGCTGCGCGTGGAAATTTGCTCCAATTGCCACCCGTTTTTCACCGGCAAGCAAAAACTTGTGGATACCGCCGGCCGCGTCGAGCGCTTCACGAAGAAATACGCCGACGCCGCCTCCAAAGCCAACGCCGCCAAGAAGTAGGGTAGACTTCAGTCTGTCTGTCTTCTTCCTGGGACACTCGAAATTCGAAAAGCGAAACGCGAAATTTGGTTAGAGTCCAGTCTCGTCGCTAGGGCCGAATATCGAGTTCGTTTTTCGAATTTCTTCTTGATGTCCCGCCAGTGTAAAATCAACCTCCAACGTGGCCACCCAATCGCGCATGTTCGACAGCTCGCATCCCGGCGAACTTGTCGAATCCGCCCCGCCTCGCGTCACTCTCCGGAATGCTTTCGCGCACCCTTTCGATTCCGCTATCGCCGCCGCGCGCACGTGCTACGCACCACGCCTCATTACGCCGGAAGAAATTACGGACAAGCAGCGCCTCAACATCGGCGCTGCCACGTTCTACAGCGGCCACCACACCGTCTACCAGCATGCACATTTCGAATTTGGCCTTGAAAATGTCAGCCGGCAGTTCGTGTGGTCCTTTCTGCACGCGCATCCTTTTTACAATTCCGAGCAGCAAAGCCAGCGCTACGTCCGCCTCGACCGTGCGCAAGCCTACGTGCCTCCCGTATCGCTTTTCTTCGACGAAAGAAGCAAAGAAATTTACGAGCAATCCATCGCCCGCGGCTGGAATTATTACCGCGAGCTTTCCGCTTTATTGATCGGGGATGCGCGGAGCATTCTCAATGACATCTGGCACGTCAGCCCCATGTCTCATCCCAAGCGTCTTCAAAAAATTGAGCGCTCTGCCGAAAAGCGCGCCATCGAGATCGCCCGCTACGTTCTACCTGTCGCCGCTTTTACCACCATGGTGCACACGCTCTCCGGCATCGTTCTCCATCGCTTGTGGCGCATGTGCTCCGCTTCCGACACGCCGTCGGAAGCGCGCGCCGTCATTGGGGAAATGGTTTCGCAGGTAAAAACGATGGACCCTCAGTTTTTCGAGCGCTTCGGGACGGAACCTCTCGAGGAACTACCCGAATGGAAGGATTTCCGACCAGCCGCATTCGCTGGCGAGTCTTTCGCCCGCGAATTCGACGCCAAACTCAACGGCAAAACGTCGCACCTGGTCGACTATTCGCCCAACGCGCTGCGCGTCATCGCCGAATCGTACCGCGCTGTCGCCGGACTGACTGCATCCCAATGCTCCGATGCCGAGGCCCTCGACCGCTTACTCAATCCAGCGCGCAACCTCTACCGTCTCGAAACGCTCAACGTCGGCGTGCACGCCCCGATGATGCGCGCGCTCCAGCACGCCAACTATACTTTTGCGAAAAAGATCAGCCACACCGCCGACAGCCAGGACCAGCGCCACCGCATGGTCCCCGGCTCGCGCCCCCTGCTCACGCTTGCCGACACGCGCGAACCCGATTACATCACTCCCATGCTTCTCGCCAGTAATCCGCGCGCCAAAGAAACGTATGACCGCGCGATGCACGATTCCTGGTCAGCGAAAAATCAGCTTCTCGACCGCGGCGTCCCTCTAGAAATTGCCCTCTACGTTCTCCCCAACGCCAAAGCCATCCGCCTTTACGAGTCTGGTTCGCTGCTCCATCTTCTGCACAAATGGACCATGCGAACCTGCTTCAACGCGCAGGAAGAAATTTTTCAAGCTTCGATGGACGAAATCGCGCAGCTCCGCGAAGTCCATCCCGAACTCACGCGCTACATCGGCCCGCCCTGCCATCTTCGCGCTGGCATCACCACGCCCATTTGCACCGAAGGCTCGCACTTCTGCGGCGTCAAAGTCTGGCTCGACTTCCCGAATACCCGCCGCCGCATCTAGCCGCTCGCAGGAAACTGCGCTACGATGCTTGTGCGTCTAAGGAGTAAGGAGGCGCTCTCCATGCCCTCGCCCAGCCGTGACTGCCTCGCACCACTTACCGCAGCGCTACTCCTCGTGCAGCCTGTACTTGCCTTCCAGTCACCCCTCTCCGACCAAGCCGTTCGCGAGGCCTACTTCCTTGGCCAGCGCCACGATGAATCCACCGGGCAATTCTTTGCTTCCTATCTGAAGACCCTTCCTCCCCCCAAGTCGGGACCCTATATCTCTGAGGTTGAGGTTTACACTCCGTACTCGCAACTGGTGGATTGGTCGCGCATTCATAGCGTTGGTTACAGCGCGCAGCAAGCCGCCAAGGATTATCACGCCACTTCAGATTCGGTTTTCGTGCGCATCCGCATTGATTTCACTGCCACTTACGGGGCCTTCGAGCTCTACCGGTCCGGACGCCTTCTGGAGCCTCCTAAGCAGGGGTCGTCAGCCCGGCCTGATTACTATCGCGATTTCCGCGCCGGCCTTTCACAGAAGGACGAGTGGATCGAGCCTCTCAGCATCCAACTCGTCGCCGCCCCGTGGCCGGCCACGAGTCACGTTCCGTTTTTGGACTTTCCTCCTGCCGCGCCAAGGATTGCTCCCGCATACTTCAATACTACAAGTTTCAGTGGAAACAACTTCTTTGGCGGACAAGGCTACTTCTGGTTTATCGGTTGGTACGTTTGGCTGCAATACGACGCAAACGATGTTGCCTCTGACGATGCCAGCGTCGAAGTCTTCACCACCGACGGCCAGCATGTCGCTGTCCCCTTCGATCTTTCCCGCCTCCGTTGACAAGGTGGACGCGGCGGACTGTTCCGACTGTTAACTTGTTGACTGCGAGCTGTAGGACTACCGCTCTACGATCTCCAGCGCAGGGTGACTGGCCCGTCCATGGGATGAACCATTGGGGCGCCCATGCGGCGGGACTCGAGGAGGTTGACTTTCAGGGCGAAGTACCATTTGGCTTGACGGTCGGCGTCGTCAATCAGCATCAGGCGCGGATTGTGCTTCAATCCTTCTGCCTGCTGGATCATCGTCTGCTGGTCCTGGCGCAGAAAGGTTTTCGCGAACGGGCGAAACAGGAAGACGGGAAGAGGCAAGTTCCACGCAGCGACAAAATCGATCCGGCACAAATCACGACGCACCGGCGTAACCGTTGCGCGGCTCGAAAACCACAGCTTGCCGCTCTGATCGATCTCGGTGCGCAGATTCGGAAGCACGAAATCGATGGTCGTGGTCACCGGCTCCCCCGTGATTTTCTTTAACAACTGATACGGCGCGCTGTTTGTGCTGGGCGAGTGCGGACTCATGCGGAAACCGTTCGGAATGGGCTCGAACTGCTTGGCCTTCTCGTGAATGCTGGCGCGCTTCCGCCAGAACCAGGACTGGTGCACGAACGGCCCATGCGCCGGGTCCATTAGGCCGATAATCCCGTGATCAATGTGCGACGGCAGTTCGCACGAAAGATGAGTAATTTTGTACTTCTCACTGAAGACTTTGAGCGCTGGCGCTTCCGGGACTCTCTCCGGCAATCTCGTGCCGGGTGCGTTCATGTATATCCAGATGTAGCCGTCGCGCTCTACGCAAGGATAGTGTCCTGCAAAGATGCGCTCGACTTTCAATTTGTCCTGCGAAGTCAGCGAAGGAATCTCAACGCACTGCCCGCTGCACGCATCGAACCGCCAGCCGTGGTAGCAGCACTCCACGACGTTTCCGTCCACGCGCCCGTACGACAGGGGAATCCCTCGGTGAGGGCAGACGTCCCGCATTGCAAAAGCCTTTCCGTCTGCCGTTCGCCCCATCACCAGGGGTACTTCGAGAAGCAACGCCTTCGTGAGTTTCTGGACGCGAATTTCCGTGCTACGCGCCGCCGGATACCAAAAATCCCAAAGGAACCCCGGATCCGCCTCGCGCTCGGGTTCGGGCAGGGCCTTAACGTCTCCCTGCAAGATTGTTCGAGTGGCTTCGCTCATGCTCTAGGCGCATCGTAGTACATCCTCTTAGTGTTGAACAACCATCTTGCAGGAAGGCACCTTGTAGATGAGGGCTATTTGAAGTTTCAAGGTTTGGTACAAATATCTAATGAAAGGAAAGCGGGGCGGGTTTTGAGCAGGGTTCTTTATCGAACGCTGGTTCTTTTGGAAGTGGTCCTGATTATCCTGACGATTCTTGTCTTAGCGATTCCGATTCAAGACTACGCGCGCCGAGACTTCGGCCTATGGCTTAAGAACCCATCGCCGACAACGCTAAATGCTTTCCGAGAGAAACAGCGGGAGGAATTCTATATACGGTTGGGGATTGCTATGCCAATTGGTGTTGCCTCATTCTTTCTGGGTTTGAAGCTGTATAGATCGCGCAAAAAGGAGTGAACGAAGGCTAATACTCTCCACTGATTGATTCTGCGGAGCATTAGAGTTATCCTCTTGAGAGAGCATCGAGATGTACGCCGCCTTCTATTAGCTGACCTCTTTCGCGCCCCGCCATGGAGCGCCGCGCCTCTTTCTCTTTTCGATTTTCCAATTCCGATTTCTGAACTTCGTTTTGCAAGGGAATTCGCCATGGCCGTTCTTACATTGACTGAAAAACTCGATCAGCTCGATTCGCGCTACGAGGAGATGACGCAGCAGCTTTCTTCGCCAGAAGTCGTGGGTGATTCCGCGCGTTTCCAGAAAATTGCCAAGCAGCACGCCGAACTCGAGGAAATCGTCGCCAAGCACCGCGAGTATAAGCAGATTCAAAAAGATCTCGCTGGCGCGCACCAACTCTTTCTGGAAGCCGAAGACGCCGAGATGAAGCAGATGGCGCACGAGGAGGAAAAAGCGCTGGCCGCGCGCAAAGAGACCGTCGAGCGCGAACTAAAGCTCCTGCTCCTTCCGAAAGATCCCAACGACGAGAAAAGCGTGCTTATCGAAATTCGGGCCGGCACCGGAGGCGACGAAGCGGCGCTATTCGCCGCGGAACTTTTCCGCATGTATTCCCGTTACGCGGAAACGCAGGGCTGGAAAGTGGAAATCCTTGAAAGCTCGCCGTCTTCACTTGGCGGGATGAAAGAAGTGGTTGCCGCGATTCAGGGCAACAAGGTTTATTCCAAACTGAAATACGAAAGCGGCGTGCACCGCGTGCAGCGCGTCCCAGCCACCGAGCAGCAAGGACGCATTCATACTTCCGCGGCCACCGTTGCCGTGCTTCCCGAAGCCGACGAAATCGACATCAAGATTGAAGCAAAGGATTTGCGCATTGATACTTTCTGCTCGTCTGGCCCGGGCGGCCAATCGGTGAACACGACTTATTCCGCGGTACGCATCACACACCTTCCAACAGGCCTTGTCGTTTCGCAGCAAGACGAAAAGTCACAAATCAAGAATCGTGCCAAAGCCATGCGCGTTCTCCGGGCGCGCCTTTACGAACTGGAACAGGAAAAGCAGCAGGCCGCCATCGTGGCGGAGCGCCGCGGGCAGATCAAGACTGGCGATCGCTCCGAAAAAATCCGTACCTACAATTTCCCGCAGAACCGCGTGACGGACCACCGCATCAGCCTGACACTTCACCAACTAACAGAAGTCATGGATGGCAAGCTCGCTCCGCTGGTCGACGCGCTTGTTTCCCATTACGAAGCCGAACGCCTCCAGCAGGAGCTGGCCGGGGCATAATCATCCTAAGGAGGTGCCCCATGCTAACTCGCCCTGATGCAGGCCCTGGATGCTCGTGGATGAAGCGGATTTTGAAAGCACTGCCCGAACCGGGTGCTACGCCGGAAGCGCCGAATCCGTTCCTTCGCTGGACTTGGGGCTTTTCTCTTTTCTTCCTTCTCCTAATCGTGCCGCTAACGCGGCCGTGGGTGTCTGTGAATATGAACGGCGCGCGGGAATATCAATCCTCTATGCGAATCGCCGGAATGCCAGTGGTAGCTTTGGGCGCTCATCCTAATGGAGTGATCGCCATTGGCGGACGTCCTACCGGCGTGATTGCAATCGGAGGAATTGCCGTCGGCGTGGTGGCTATTGGCGGCTTGGCATTTGGCGGCATCGCGCTTGGCGGACTTTCGCTGGCGATTTTGGCTCTCGGAGGCGGCGCGGTCGGTTGGTGGGCCCTGGGCGGAGGCGCCGTAGGACGCTACGCGTTCGGCGGTTTCGCCTTCGGTGACTACGCCTACGCCGGAAGCGGCATTGCCTACGGTTATCACGAAGCATCGGGCCGTCAAAAGGAGAAACTCCTAAAGTGAAGCCGCAGGCGGCACGGCTCGACGTTCGTTCTGCTCTGCGCGAAGGGTTTGCGCAATTGCGAACTGCAGGCGTGCCGTCGCATACGCTTGCAGCCGAACTTCTCCTGATGCATGCGCTCGGGCGCGACCGAACGTGGATTTACGCACATCCTGAACAAGAAATTTCAGCTGCGGATGCCGACGAATTTTTTGCGCTGATCTCTCGCCGTGCTGCGGGCGAGCCGACACAACACCTCACTGGCAAGCAGGAATTCTGGGGCCTGGAATTCGAAGTCACGCCCGATGTTTTGATCCCTCGCCCGGAGACCGAACACGTCATTGAGGTCGCGCTCGACCGTCTCGCGCTGCGCGAGCTTCGCGCGGGCCGCCGGCAAAAGACAAATGGTGATGGTCTGCTTATCGCAGACATCGGCACCGGATCCGCCTGCATCGCCATCGCGCTGGCGAAGGAACTTCCCGGCGCAGCGATAATTGCCACGGATATTTCAGCAGCCGCTATTGCCGTCGCACGCCGCAACGCCGCGCGTCACAACGTCGCAGGCCGGGTGCATCTCCTCGAATGTAATCTCCTCGACGGTCTACACAGCTCTCCACTTGCCACTAGTCACTCGCCACTTCTCTTCGATCTCGTCGTGAGCAATCCTCCGTACATTGGCCGAGGCGAAGGCGCAACGCTCATGCGCGAAGTCCGCGAGCACGAACCTGGCGTCGCGCTCTATGGCGGCGAGGAAGGTTACGAACTCTATGCCGGTCTCATCGCGGCAGCCGCGACGCATCTCAAGCCGGGCGGAATTCTCGTTCTCGAACTTGGCCACAACAGCTTGCCCGCGGTGCAGCCTTTCCTGGATACATCTACTTGGGCCAAAGCAGGTGTAACCAATGACGTCGCGGGAATCCCCCGTGTCCTCGCAGCCGAAAAGACATCATTCCATTGCGAGTTTCGACTTCGCGGAGGAGATGAAGAACCGCCGAGGTGAACCCTCGAAGGCGCCGATTGCGTGGAAAAAGTGTTTAAGACTAGGTTTAGCGGGGCATGAGAAATGAACCTGGACGAATCTAATTGGCTCGATTCTAAGACCATTGAATGCGAGCACTGCGGACAGAAGCTTCAGTGGCTGCTTCACTCTCCCATGTATGATGAAACATTCTTCTATTGCACGAAATGCCCCAGGCGCGTGGAAGTCTCCCACTACGACAAGTTCGCACTTCAATTGCGTGAGCTCGCCGTCAAAGAATCGGGTGATCAGGGAATTGAGAACTGGACTACAAAATTCTATGACCTCGTTGAGCAGCATTTGGCTGAGTGCGAGTGCGGGGGAAGATTTGCATATTCATCCCCAAGACGATGCCTGAAGTGCTTCTCGGTGTTACCTCAATCAGAACCGTGTCGAGATGTTTGGCCTCCCGAATCAAAAGATGGATCTTTCAGTCTCGATTATCAATCCTTAGGGTTCCCTATGGGATCTATGGTCAAATCTCAAGGCATCTGGCGAAAGTAACTTTTGTCGGTCGTTGCGGTGAATACTATAGCCCTTGAAATCTCTCTCAGTCCCTTTTTGAAGAGTTGTTCTTGGACGAAAGTCGGGCGTAGGCTAGGGCCATGCCGGAACTGGCACGGTTTCGAGCGAAGCATGGGCCGCTGGAGGAGAAGGCGGCCGATGCGGTTACGACCATCCTGCATGTGGACATGGATGCGTTTTTCGTGTCGGTGGAGCTGCTGGAGCGGCCGGAGCTGCGCGGCAAACCTGTGGTTGTTGGCGGGCAAAAGGATCAGCGCGGAGTGGTATCCGCCGCGAGCTATGAAGCGCGAAAATACGGGATTCACTCGGCCATGCCGTTGCGGACCGCAGGCCGGCTTTGCCCACACGCAATCTTTTTGGATGGCCACCACGAAAAATATGGCGAGTGGAGCGATTACGTCGCGACGATCCTCGCGAAATTCTCGCCCGTCGTGGAAATGGTTTCGATTGACGAAGCCTATTTGGATCTTGCTGGGACAGAACGCTTGCACGGGCCGCCGTTTGCAACCGCCGACAAGTTGCTTCGAACGATCACGCGAGAGACGGCGCTTCCTTGCTCCGGCGGGCTGGCCACGACGCGGCTCACGGCCAAAGTTGCTTCCGACCAGGCTAAACCTCGGGGGCTTGTGTGGGTTCCGCCGGGCAGCGAAGCGCGCTTTCTGGCACCTCTGCCTGTGCGCAAGATTCCCGGCATCGGCGAAGTTACGGAACGGGCATTGCGGGCGCTGGGCATCGAAACCGTGGAGCAGCTCGCCGCGGTCCCGCAAGAAAAACTGGAAAAGATTTTTGGCCAGTGGGGCGACGCGCTCTACCGCAAGGCGCGTGGCGTCGACTCCTACGAATTTGTGATTGATGCGGAGCCGAAATCCATTTCGCACAATCTCACCTTTGGCGAAGACACCGACAATGTGAACGAGATGGCCACGATTCTCAGCCACCTTTCGCAAAAGGCGTGCAAGCGGCTGCGCGAAGCGGGGCTGGCAGCCCGGACACTTACGCTGACGATTCGTTATGCCGGATTCGAAACGCACACGCGCGCCAAAACGCTGGGGGAGCCCACACAGCTCGACACGGACATTTATGCCGCGTTCCAGGACCTCTTTCGCAAGCATCGCGACACAAACAGGAAAATACGTTTGCTTGGAGTAAGCCTGAGCAACTTCACACACGGCAACGAGCAGCTTGATTTGCTGGATGCGAAACGCCGCGAGAAACTCGCAAGCCTCACACAAGCCGCCGACGGCTTGCGCGATCGCTTCGGCTTCGGCAAAGTGCAGTTCGGCGGGTCGCTCTTAGTGGACGCCCTAGACCACAACCGCGAAGACCAGCGAAGAGAACCGACAAAATAGCGCTTCCAAGCACAACCGCTCTGAATGTCCTATAATCAAGTCTCCGTCCACTTATCCCCATGAACGCAAGCGCGTCTCCATCGCCGGGTGTCGCCTCCTCGGCTCCTGCCGGGAGGGCGGGCATTCGCGTGCGCCAATTCTGGCAGCGCGTCAGCGAAGGACGCCAACTGGACGACCTGTGGTCGCAATTCGCCGCGGATGCGCGCGCCAGCTATGGTTTTTACGGAAAAGAGGTCGATTGGGAGGAAATCCAAAAGTTGCCCCGGTGGCACCGGCCGTTTTACGTCGCCAAAGATATTTTTTGGGCGATGCTGATGAAGATGACGCCAGCGCGGCGGGTTCTGTTGCTCCTCGCGCTGGTGCTGCTGCTGATGTCCGGGTTTACGTTTCAGTTCGGCAATCTTTATATCGGGCCAATTAAGTTCGAACTGTTTGCCGCGCTGATCTTTCTGCTGCTTCTTTCGCTCGAGCTGGCCGACAAAGTAACAATGAAGCGCGATTTGGAAATTGCGCGCGAGATTCAAATGTGGCTCGTCCCCTCGGAGGCTCCGGACGTCCCCGGAGCGGACATTGCCTTTGCGACACGGCCCCAGAATTCCGTTGCCGGAGATTACTACGACGCGTTTTATCCTGACGAGCGGTGCGACCGGCTGGTGGTGGTGATTGCCGACGTGGCCGGCAAAAGCGTGCCCGCCGCGCTGTTGATGGCCACGCTTCAAGCAAGCCTTCGCACGATTGCAGGTGAGGGCGTGTCGGTCGCGGAGCTAGCGACACGGCTGAACCGCTATGCTTCCGCTTATAGTCTGGACGGGCGGCGATTTACGACTGCCGTTCTAGCTGAATATGATCCTGCCTCGCGCCGCCTCACGTATGTAAACGCTGGTCATAACGCGCCGATTCTGCGCCGCGCCAATGGCACACTTGAAGCATTGGAAACCGGTGGCTTGCCGCTGGGAATCAAGCTGGGAGCGGAATACCAAACCGCCACATTAGAACTGCGGCCGGGAGACGCCTTGATTTTCTTTACCGACGGTGTGGTGGAAGCGTTCAACGAATCGGGCGAAGAGTTCGGCAACAGCCGCTGGCAAGGAGCGATCCGCAGCCTGCCCGATTGGAATGCGCAAGAAACACTGCACTTCCTGATGAAGCGCGTAGATGAATTCGTGGGCGCCACACGGCAATCCGACGACATTACCTGCCTGGTGTTCCGCAGCAAGTAAATCAGTCCTAGGTTGCAGTTATAAGTTCCGAGTAAAACAAGACTAGCAGGAAAGGTATATTTGCGCCTCCGATTCGTTGTGCGCCAGCACTCTTCCAGGCGAACTGGCGCATAATCATCCTATGAAGCCACGAGAATTGGCCAATTCGATTTGCGAAATGCTGCAACGCAACAAACATCAGGCCCTGCTGGTTGGAGGATGTGTGCGCGACTTGCTGCTCGGGCGCGAACCCGCCGACTACGACGTGGCCACGGATGCGACGCCGGTAGAAGTTGTCGGACTTTTTCCCGAGAGCGTTGCTGTCGGCGCCCAGTTCGGCGTGATCTTAGTTCCGAAGGATGGCTTGAAAGTGGAAGTCGCGACATTCCGCTCGGACATTGGCTACAGCGACGGCCGACACCCGGACCGCGTGGTCTACTCGAAAACGCCGCAAGAGGACGTGCAGCGCCGGGACTTCACCATCAACGGCCTGCTGATGCGACATGATAACGGCGAGGTATTGGACTTCGTAGGCGGGCAGCAGGACTTGAGCGCGAGAATCATTCGCGCCATCGGGGATCCCGAACTCCGGTTCGCGGAAGATAAACTGCGCATGATGCGCGCTGCGCGCTTTGCCGCTCGGTTCGGCTTCAAAATCGAAGAGGCGACGTTTGGCGCAATCAAGCGTCATGCCGCGGAAATTCCGCAAGTCTCTCCCGAGCGTTTGCGCGAAGAACTTACAAAGATGCTCACCGAAGGTGCGGCCCGGCGCACGTTCGAATTGCTCGACGAAACGGGATTGTTGAAACAGGTGCTGCCGGAAATTTCAGCAATGAAGGGCGTGGAGCAACCGCTGGAGTTCCATCCGGAAGGCGACGTGTGGATCCACACGCGCATGATGCTTGAACAGCTCGCAAAGGGCGCTTCCCCAACGCTGGCCTGGGGTGTACTGTTGCACGACGTCGGGAAGCCGCCCACCTTCCAGCCGGCGCAAGAGACAGGCGACCGAATCCGGTTCAATCATCACGTGGACGTGGGCGTGAGAATGGCGGAAGCGATCTGTCGGCGCCTCCGGTTTTCCAACGACGAAACGGAACAGATAGCGGCTTTGGTGGCGAATCACATGCGGTTTGGGGCTGCGGAAGCGATGAAGAAAGCGACCTTGAAGCGCTTCGTGAGGCTGCCGCAGTTCGCAGAGCATATGGAGCTGCACCGTCTGGACTGCCTGTCGAGCCACAAGAACCTGGATTCGTTCGAGTTCGTGCAGCGCTTCCTAGACGAAACGCCGCCGGAACAGGTTCGGCCGGAACGGCTTCTTACCGGTGACGATCTTCTTGCGATGGGCTTTCCGCCGGGCCCGGAGTTTTCCCAGATTCTGAGGGCGATCGAAGATGCTCAGCTCGAGGGACAGATCAAAACGAGCAAAGAGGCCAAGGAATACGTGGCCAGAAACTTCACACGCAAGAACCGAAAAACAACCCCTAGCAGGGTAGATTTACTAAGTTATAGAAAATAAACACCTTATCATGATAGTTGCGAATCGGAGAGAGTTGAAGTAGGATATGAGCGCAACAGACTAAGATTTAATGCTAGCGGCCTTCTCATTTCTGCGCAACATTTGCACTTCGGCCGCATCTAATCGCAATAAAGGGGGTTGTATAGATACCCCTTTGATAGACTGGGGAGTATATGGCTGAGAAAAAGTTCCTCGTGCCGGAGCTTCTGCCCATCCTGCCGGTGCGCGACACGGTGCTCTTTCCGGGTGCCATGCTGCCCCTGACCGTGGGACGGGAAAGTTCTCTGGCGCTCGTTGGTTCGTTGCAAGGCGACGACAAGCTGCTAGGCGTGGTTGCCCAGCTCGACCCGCGGATTGAAGATCCCGCTGCCGCCGACCTTCATAAGGTGGGGACGCTGGCCCGCGTGCACAAAACTGTAAAAATGCCGAACGGCAACGTTGTGGTCTTCCTGGAAGGCTTGCAGCGAATTCAGATTGTTGAGCTGGTGAACCTGCGGCCATTTCTGAGGGCCCAGGTCAAGCCGGAACCGGACATTATCGGAGAAGTGGATGCGGAACTGGAGGCGCTTTTGCGGAATGCGCAGGACTTGTTCCGTGAAGTCGTGAGCCACTCGCCACAATTGTCCGATGACCTACAATCCAAAGCGATGAGCATCGAGGATCCGGGCGAACTGTCGGATTTCATCGCCGGCATGCTGCCTTCGCTTTCCACGCTTTTGCGCCAGGAATTGATTGAGACGCCGAGCGTGCGCAAGCGTTTGGAAATTCTGATCCGTGAATTATCGAAGGAGCTTGAGGTTCTGGAGCTGCGCTCGAAGATTCACGAGCAAGTGCAGGAACAGGTCAGCCAGAACCAGCGCGAATATCTTCTGCGCGAGCAGATGAAGGCGATTCAGAAGGAACTGGGCGAATCGGATGATTCGACTCAGGAAATCGACGAGCTGCGCAAAAAAGTTGAAGAAGCCGGGATGCCCGCCGAAGCCAAGAAGGAGTGCGAGCGTGAACTGAAACGGTTGGCCAAAATGACGCCGGCTTCAGCGGAGTACATGGTTTCACGCACGTACCTGGAATGGATGACTTCGTTGCCATGGAGCAAATCCTCGGGCGCGACGGAGATCGACATCCCCAAGGCGCATGCGATCCTCGAGGAAGATCATTACGATCTGCAGAAAGTAAAAGAGCGCATCCTGGATTACCTGGCGGTGAAAAAACTACAGCCAGGAATGAAAGGTCCGATCCTGTGCTTTGTCGGGCCTCCTGGCGTGGGCAAAACTTCGCTGGGCAAGTCCATTGCGCGTTCGCTGGGGCGCAAATTCGTGCGCATCGCGCTGGGCGGCATGCATGATGAAGCGGAGATTCGCGGCCACCGACGCACCTACATTGGCGCGCTGCCAGGACAAGTGATCCAAGGGTTGAAGCGCGCGGAAACCAACGATCCTGTGATGATGCTGGACGAAGTCGACAAGCTGGGGCGAGACTTCCGCGGCGATCCGTCCTCGGCGCTCATGGAAGTGCTCGATCCCGAACAAAACAATTCCTTCCGCGATCACTATCTCGACGTGCCGTTTGATTTGTCGAAGGTGCTGTTCATTGCCACGGCGAACTGGATGGATCCCATCCCGGAACCCCTACGCGACCGCATGGAGATCATCGAATTGCCCGGCTATACCGGCGAAGAAAAGCTGCACATCGCGCACAAGTACTTGATTCCGAAGCAGGCCAGCGAGCATGGGTTAAAGGTGGACGAACAGATTCACTTTACCGACGAAGGCTTGCAAGAAATCATACACAGCTACACGCGCGAAGCGGGCGTCCGCAACCTCGAACGTGAAATTGCCACCATCACGCGCAAGCAGGCGCGCAAGATCGCCGAAGGCAAGACGGAAAAGATGGTCGTTACGCCGGAAGTGGTGCGCGAATTCCTGGGCGTGCCCAAATTCCGCACGGAAAAGGAAGTCGAAGAGCGCGTCAAGCGGCCGGGCGTAGCAGTGGGGCTGGTGTGGACACCAGTGGGCGGCGACATCATCTTCATCGAAGCCACCCGGATGCGTGGCGGCAAGCAGTTCACCATGACCGGGCATCTCGGTGAGGTGATGCAGGAGTCCATGACCGCTGCTCTGACGTGGACGCGTGCCAACGCTGACCGTTACGGCATTGACCCGGACTTCTTCCGCAAGCAGGACATCCACATCCACGTGCCGTCGGGCGCGGTGCCGAAGGACGGCCCCTCGGCAGGCGCCGCGATGGTGACCGCGCTGGTCAGTTTGCTCAGCGGGAGGTCAGTGAAAGACCGCCTCGCCATGACCGGTGAGATGACGCTGTCCGGCGTGGTGCTGCCGATCGGCGGCGTTAAAGAAAAAGTGCTTGGCGCCAAGCGCGCGGGCATCAAGGAAGTTCTGCTGCCTGCAGACAACGAGCCGAATGTGGTTGCAGACCTGACGCCGGAAATTCTTGGCGACATCAAGATCACGTATGTGCACACACTTGACGAAGTGCTCGAACACGCGCTGCAAAAGGAACCGGTGACGCAGCCAATTCCGCCAGAGCCGGCACCAAAGACCAAGCGCCTCGGCCCGGAAAGTCCGAGAGCCATTCACTGAGCACCGCATTTGAGGAAACAGCAAGGCCCGGCGAAGTTTTGCCGGGCTTTGTCTTTTAGACCGTCACCGCGAGGCAACAACAAACTCCTGCTACCATGTACGCCAAATCATGGCCGTAGGAAGACAACCGAAAGCAAATACCGCAGCGGAGCTTGCGCAGCAGCTCCATGAAGCGCTCGTCCGGGAACGTGTTGTGCCTCGATTTGTGGATTCCTATGTCATAGAGAACAGTCGTCAAGCGCTGCAAGTTCATGCCGTGATGTACCGCGATCTGCTGGCGCTGCTTCAGCGAGAAGCGCTGCTGGCGTTGTGCGTGCGAGCTCTCGAGGTCGTCTGCGATGAGCCGCGGGCACAGGGCCGGTCTAGGCCTCGGCCTATGCCACGGCGAGAAGCCGCTTTGTTTCGAAAGAAGTTTCTGGCTGCGCTGGTGCGGCAGCAGGGCTGGAGCGTGGGCGAAGCGCTCGATTTTCAGCGGGATTTTCAGCTGTACCAAGACCTGCTCGCCAGAACTCCGCGAACGCGGCGCAGCCGCAGGCCGTTCGAAGCAGCAAATCATCCCTACGTGGATCGCTGCGCGTTCTTGCTGGACTCCTCGTTCCTCGAACAAGCGCGTATGGCCGCGAGCCGAGCGTTGACAGAATTGGAAAACCTCGCCGCACAAGTATGCGAACCCGAGAAGTCCGGGAATAGACCTGCGTGGAAGAACTAATCGTCCAGGACCTTAGCACTAAAGAGAGGCTGTCCTGCCAAGGCGTTGTACATAGCAAAGAGCGCGATGGCGACAATCGTCACCATGCCGGCGATAGCTCCTGATGCGTACCACCGGCTCAAGTGAGTGGTCATCGGGAAAAGGACCAGCATGTTTTGCACGACGAGTCCTACGACTAAGGCGAGCAACCCAAAGCGTCGAAGGACTACATAGATGGAGAGCCAGATAATCGCCCCGAACAGAAAAGTAAACCAGGCGTAATCGCCCCCTGTGCTCACGATGGCGCCCAGGAAGATGATCAGCATGGCGGCAATCCAGTCCTTCTTTACCAGAAGCCGCAACAAGAAAAGTAGGAAAAAGATCCCCAGCGACCAAATTACCCAGATCCAGGTATAGGCAAAGACCGAACCAAGTGTTTGCCGCACGCCGAGCAAGGAATCCATCGCCGGAGTGCCCGGTTGAGGCGGTACGGCCCCAAAGAGCGGAAGGAGAATGTTGTCCGCGGACTCGAAAACGCCGAGCACAACCCCATATGTCATGCCAACCAAAACGTCGCGACCGACAAGGGGATCGCGTATCTTTCCGCTAATCAACCGCATCCAGCCAATCAGGGTATGGGGATCGCGCCGGCGCACAAACGGTTCAAGACCGAAATAAAGCATCCGCGCGAAGGTAGAAATGAGGAAAGCCCACGCCAATGCGAGCACCACCGTCCAGAATTCACCTGTGGAGGCAAGGTGATGCGCCTGCAGCGCCCACATCGCGAGGACCACAAAAAAGAGGAAATTGGCCAAACGCCAGGAGCCGGCCTCGTCTCCCCGCTTCTGCCGGACGTTCCTTCTGACAATCAGGATGCTCCCAAAAAGCACCGCCCCGAACAGCACGATTCCGATGATGCCGGTGAGTTTTTGATGTGCTGACGCAGGATGTAGGCGGTCCCGGTACGGATTCGCCCAAGGAAACAAAACCCGGAAATAAACCGGTTTCCCTCGATAAGCAGCGGCTTCCACGCGTTCCGTGACCTGAATCGGCGTGTTCATTTCACGCGTCCATGCCGCGCGCGCTTCGGAATACAAAAGGTCCGACCACTCGGGAGTGGCGGGAGTGAACTTGGACGGATCAACACCCGCCGCAGAAAAGAGCGGGGACCAATCTGGGGGAAGAGACGAGCCCTTGGGCGGATCGTATTCCGGCGGAATTCGCTTGAAAAGCAGCAGCCGACCCTGAGTGTCCAGGAATACGCTGATCATGCCCGTTACATCAGACGGCGGCTCCCATGGCGTGATGACGCCCGAGCCGATCGAGTTGAAGAAATCGTCCGACCGCATCTCCCGCGGACTTTGGCGATACCAGAAGATTAGTGTTGTGGGGCGATCCGAGCCAAGAAGCTGCCAGCGCGCTTGTGATTTGTCGTGTTCCTGAATGTAATTGAGATAGTCAGTGTCTGTGAAGAACCCATGGGCAGTGTCAGCCGGCGCATCTGTGAATCCAAGCTGTTGAACGATTTCCTTGGAACGCGCGAGAAGTACGTCAGGCGACTTTTCGAGCGGCGTGAGATTTTGGACGCGATATCGGTCGGCCAGCATCATGTGTGCGACGAGGCCGAGCAGCACAGTTCCAACCAACGCCATTCCCAGCCAAGGCTTGATTCCTTCGCTAGTTCCTGCGGCAGCGACCATTTCGGGTGATGGAGTTTCACCAGCGGCAAGCGCGGCCGCTAGAGGATCGCCGCCGGGAAGGGCCGCTGCGACCTGCAACGCGGAAGCGGGTCGTTTGTCAGGGTCGGTCTCCAGGCAGCGAAGAATCACGCGTTCGATTAAAGGATCGAGATCACGAACCAGCGTCGAGGGATTAGTGATGGTGCCCGTTTCGCGCAGCCTTACCAACTCCTGGAGAGTGGACGCTTCAAACGCGCGCTTGCCCGTGAGAATTTCATAGAGAATAAGCCCGAGCGAGTAGATGTCGCTCTTGAAAGAGACTTCCTTCCCGGCGAGCTGCTCAGGAGCCATGTAAGCAGGTGTTCCCGCGCGGGCTTCTTCGCCCTGAATGCTTGCTTCGATCCCGGCAAGGCCGAAGTCTGTGATTCGAATTTTTCCGGAGCCATCGAGCATCACGTTAGCGGGTTTGAGATCGCGATGAATTACACCGCGCTCGTGGGCCGCGGCAAGTCCGGCGCAGATTTGCCGGGCAATCTCCGTCGCTTTGTCCGGTGAAAGTCGCCCAATGCGGCGAACGACGGATGCGAGATCTTCGCCATCTACGTACTCCATTGTCAAAAAAAGCGTCCCCTCCGCTTCGCCGATGTCAAACACGCGGCAAACGTTGGGATGCGAGACCTGCCGCGCGTTCCGTACTTCCGTATGGAAGCGCGAAAGCGCCGCTGCATCTTGGGAGAGTCGTTCTGGCAAGAACTTCATCGCCACGATTTGGCCAAGCGTCAAGTCCTCCGCGCGAAAAACTTCGCCCATGCCCCCGCGGCCCGCCAACGCCACGATGCGATAGCGTTCCGCGAGGATTTGCCCTGGCGTGAACCGCCCGCCACCAATGGGATCAGAACTGGTCAGTGGGTCTGAAGAGCGAGCAGAGCGCGGGGTCCGCGAAGGCGTGGGCGTCGCAGGCGGTTTGCGCGGCGTGAGTGAGGGTGGAGCAATGGTTTCCCCCTCGAACCCGCCGCCATGATCCATCAGCGTGGCTCCTGTGTCCGAATCCATCGCCTGACCGCAGGACGAGCAAAACCTCGCCGTTGCAGAAGCTTTTGCGCCGCACGTTGGGCAAAACATGAGAAGGTTGAAATTCTAACATTGGTCCGCTGCACACCGCGAACGCGAACCCGTTAGCTTCAAGAAACGCGCTCCACCTGCACGGCCGCGCCATACGCTAGTACTTCGGTGACGCCTTGCATCACTTCGGTGGCGTCGTAGCGCATGCCGATCACCGCATTGGCTCCATGCTCGCCCGCGTGCTGCAAGAGCAGCTCGAAGGCATCTTCCCGCGTCTTCTCGCACAAGTTCGTCAACAGAGTGATGTTGCCGCCGACAATGGTTTGCAGCGCCGCTCCAATATTTCCGATAACGCTGCGCGAGCGCACAACGATGCCGCGCACAATCCCGAAATTCCTGACAATCCTGTACCCCGGCAACTCGACTCCTGAAGTGACCATTGCCGTATCGACTCTTGGCATTTGATTCTCCTTGAAGAACTGAAACACTCCTGACTAGACGTTGACGGATGCGATTCTAACTGTTTGATCGGCCCTCCGCGAACAATCTGCCCCTGTTATTCTCTCAGAAAGTGGAAACGCTCTTTTACTTCCTGGCCATCGTCCAGATCCTGGCGGGAGCCTATCTCGTCTGGCAAGGCGTACAGTGGCTCGCCTACGTGCGCAAACGGCTGCGCAGCGATCCGGGGTTTTATGCGCCGCGTACGGCGGTGCTTTGTCCCTGCAAAGGAATCGAACCCGGGCTCGAGCGCAACCTCGTTTCGCTAACGGAATTCGAACAACAAAACTACGAAGTCTTCTTCATCCTTGCTTCGGAGCGGGACCCGGCGCGCACCGTCATCGAACGCATAGCAAAAACCTCCCGGGTCAAGACGAACGTTGTGATCGCAGGGAATCCCGTTAATTGCAGCGAGAAAGTGAACAACCTGCGCGCCGCCGTCGAACAATTGCCGGAGGAATTTGAAGTGCTGGTGTTCACCGATTCCGATGGCCGCCCCGGAAAACACTGGCTGCACCACCTCGTCGCGCCTCTGGCGGACACGCGCGTTGGAGCCACAACCACCATGCGCTGGCTGGTGCCAAAAAACAGCAGCCTGCCAACCCTGCTTCTTGCCGCCTGGAACGCGCCGATTGTCACCATGCTGGGCGAGAAGGCGAAGAATTTTTGCTGGGGCGGCGGTACGGCAATTCGCCGCAGCACTTTCGAGCAATGCAGCGTACTGGACGAATGGAAGGGCTCCGTCAGTGATGATTATTCACTCACGCTCGCGCTAGAAAGAACCGGAAAATCCATCCTGTTCATCCCCGAATGCCTGACACTTTCTTACGTGGAGACGGATTTTGAGGGATTGCTGGAATTCACCAACCGGCAAATTCTGATCACGCGTGTCTATTCAAGAAAAATGTGGAGGTTGGCTGCGCTTACGCATCTTGTGTACTGCCTGACCTTGGTTCTGGGGTTCTACTTGATCCTTGAAGCTCTCTTCGCGGGAAGACCTGCTTTTCATCTCATCACGCTGACTTTTCTGCCGATGCTGCTATCCTCCATCCGCGGAGTGCTCCGCCTCACCGGCGTGACGGAAGCTTTGCCAGCCGCACGCGCGCACATCATGGGGCAGGCCTGGATTTACGTTCTCCTGACCGTGCTCGCGCCGTTTCTTTACCTGGTAAATTTTGTGAACTCTTTGGTAACTCGAAAAATCCGATGGCGTGGGATGGCCTACGAATTGATCAGCCCCCAGCAGACCCGGGTGTCCTGAGAAGTATTGGCGCCAACTTGGGTGTAATCGACGGACTCAAGTGTAGCCGGGGCGGATTTGGCGTTTTTCCGCAGGTTCCACAGAGTTTTCCACAATACCTTGAGCGGTAATCGGTAGCAGCGAAAACTTCTTCATTTAGCGGTTCTTTAGTGCGGATGAATAGGTGCGCGCCTAGCCGAGCTTTTCGTGGAAAAAATTCGCGCCGCGTGAAATTCCTACTCGCACAGTAGTCACAGTACTGTGCCGACTCGCGCCTAAGTCCCAAATTTTGAGTGGCTTGCGTATTTCTCACAGAGGAAGACTGTTTGCAGGAGGGGTCACGGTTGGGCAAGCCGTCCGCAGACGGACTTTCAGGGAGCCCCTGTCCTGCCCTGTTTGTTGCCGTTCGTTGGGGTAAAGCAACCAAGCACCCAGTCGCTGTTCCATCAACTCCGGGCTAGCCATCTGGTTTGGGGTACCCGCCTCGTCGAGGGGGCGCACAAGAAAATTCATTGGCTTCGGTTCCGTCACGAGGCTGCATTCTGAGGGGGTGCACGTGAAGGTTATCCGTCGAAATGACCATCCGCATCAGCTGCTAACTGGACGTCCTGCCGCCGCTTCCCGCAATCGCTTCTTCTTTTATGATAGGAATTCTGGCGTAGCCCACTTTGATGTGCAGGCTGGAGCGGACGGCCGTTTTCCCGTTGATCAAGCGGCCGGACTGCTGGCGATGCATTGTCTCGTGCGTGGCCAGTCTCCAAGCGACTACGCCGTTCTAGTCCAGGCGGAAAGCGAAATTCTGGAAAATCTCGTTGAGAAGGCCGAGCAGCTCCTGGAAGCGGGAAAAGCCGTTCATGGCCAGGTGCGGTTGACGCGCAGGGAGGAAGAAGTTCTGGCAGGCGTTTCGGAGAGTCTTTCCAACAAAGAAATCGCTTCCCAACTCAACCTATCGGAACGAACGGTCAAATTCCACGTTTCTTCATTGCTCGCAAAATTCCAAGTCCGCGGCCGCATGGAGTTGGTTCGCGAAGCCACTCGGCACGCGACGGGGATTGTGCCAGGGGCCATGCCGATGGACACAAGAGAAGCCCGTTCCTATGCTCCTACCATAAAGAGTTATCCCACGTCTAAGCGGGCCATGTCGGTCGTTCCGCTAGCGAAGCGGCAATTAATGGCTTGAATCACGGAAAGGTTTCATTTATGAATCAAAAAGGCCCTCGCCTCGCGAGGGCCTTTTCTTTTTTCTTGAGCTCTTGAGCGCGGTCACTTCTTGGCGGCAAAGAGTTCGGCTGCGCGATCCCAGTTTACGACGTTCCACCACGCCTTGATGTAATCGCCGCGCAGGTTCTGATATTTCAAATAATACGCGTGTTCCCAAACATCGAGACCCAGGACCGCCCTGGCGTTTCCGCCGAGCAGATACGGTGTGTCCTGATTGGGAGTCGAGTCGACGGCCAACTTCCCGTCTTTCAAAACAAGCCACGCCCAACCCGAGCCGAACCGGCCCAAACCCGCGGCGGTAAACTTTTCCTGGAAACCGGCAAATGAACCGAAGGAAGATTTGATCGCTGCAGCAAGGTCTCCCTTGGGTTCGCCTCCGCCGCCCTTTTTCATCAGCGTCCAAAACAGCGTGTGGTTCCAATGCCCGCCGCCGTTGTTGCGAACCGCCGTGCGGATGTTCTCTGGCACAGAATCGAGACCTTTCAGAAGGTCATCGATCGACTTGGCCTGGAGCGCGGACTGACCCTCCAGGGCCTTGTTCAAATTGGTGACGTAGGCGCCATGATGCTTGTCGTGATGGATCTCCATGGTTTTGGCATCGATGTAGGGTTCTAGTGCGTCGAAGGGGTAAGTGAGCGGGGGCACGGTAAATGCCACAGGTTTTTCCTCCAGAATGAGATTTGAATCCGAAGTGGTCACGCAGCCGACGCGCAGAAGTTCCGGTGCAGCTTTTCCAGTCCCGAGCAATCCTGCGCCGACGATACTTGTATTGAACAAGAATTTGCGGCGATTCATGGAAACCTCGGTGGCGCGGAGAGCTAGCTGGCCAGCGGGTGGGATTATACCTCCACAGCCGCCGGGAAGTAATGCGCCCTCGGATAAGGGGCCGGGAGTACGTCACCGCATTGCGCTAAGGTTCTCTGCGTTCCCTCTTCAACCTTTCCTCTAATGCGCATTCATTGGATGCGCGAGAGCGCCCATTGGGCAGATTCCTCGACGACGGGGTCGCCGCAGCCGGTTAATCTCCTGAGAGAATCGCGGATGCGACCATAACTCGTGCTCCCGGGCTGGATGCCAGAATTCCCCGCCGCAATGCAGGCATTGCGTGCTAAGCCGTTCCATTTAGTGCGCCTGAGGGGGCTCCCGCGAAAAAGTTCGCGAAAGTCCGCCTCTTGCGTAGCCAAGAGGGATTCAAGCCGGGGCAGAAAAAGCGAATCATCTTGGGCGGCTGAAGGCCCTTCGGATCCGCCCTTATCGCGCGGCGGCAAAGTTCTCGCCTGGAATTGGACAAGAGGCGAAATGGGCGCGTGCCGATTCCACGGGCAAACGTCCTGACAGATGTCACAGCCAAAAACGTGATTTCCCATCGGAGTGCGCAGTTCTTGCGGAATGCTGCCGCGCAATTCAATCGTCAAGTAGGAAATACATTTTCGCGCGTCCAATACGTAAGGCTCGACAAAAGCCTCCGTAGGACACGCATCAAGACATTGCCGGCAACTTCCGCACAAGTCTGGTGGCGGCAATTCTCCTAGACCGAGTGTCGGTTCCAAATCGAGAGTTGTAAGAATAACGCCTAGAAAAAAATAAGAGCCGAGCGTTTGGTTGAGCAGAAGCGTATTCTTCCCCAGCCAGCCTAAACCCGCGTACTTGGCAAATATGCGCTCCTGAATGGGTCCCGTATCCACATATGCGCGGGCTTCGAATGGATGGCGAAACCGTTCCCGAAGCAACGAAATCAACTCTTCCAACCGTTCCAGCAAGACATCGTGATAATCATCGCCCCACGCATAACGAGAAACCCATCCTCGAGGGTCGTCACTCTGGCCGGGGGCCATGGCATTCGTGGAAAAAGGATGCTCGGTGTTGTAGTTGAGAAGGCAAACGATGACAGTGCGAACCCCGGGCATAACCGAGCGCGGATCTTGACGCCTGGGATCAGAAAGATACTTCATTTCGCCGGCGTAACCGCGAGCGAGCCAATCCGGAGTATTCTCCAGTTCAGGGAATTCTTCCGCGCGGACCACGCCGCACAGGTTGAAACCCAACCCCTTCGCCTGCTCCCCAATCCAAACCGTATCGGCCGCCTGGGTCATCCAGAAGATTGTGCCGCAGCAGCCCGCTGGAGGCGAGCGTCGGATGGAATGCTTGGGAGAGTGCGAGGCACAGCTTTGTTCCGTTTGTAGGAGCGAGCTAGCTCCAGAAAAATGCCGATATCGCGTTCGAGATCCGACCGTGTGCCGTCAAAATAATGATTGCGAATGGGGATTCCCCCATAATCCGCCGTGATGCCCGGATATATCGCTTCGCAAATAATTCCGTTCATGCAAGTAAACGGGCTAATGTCGATGACGCCATCAGCTCCTTTCTTTGCGAAATAGACGGCTTTTCCGATATTGACGACCATCTCACCGTTCGCACCCAGAGGCGGCAGGTAGCGTTCCGCTAATGTCAGGGTCTCGCGGATGTCAGGCTCTTCATAACCGCGGAAGTCTTCCTTGAACAAGGAAAGCAGCTCATGCTCATCTTTGTGTTGAAAATGGTTTCGCAGGTGCGCGGCGAAGGCGCCAAGCGAAAGACTCTTTCCCTGCAGCTGCATCCTTCGCAACTGGTCGTCGTTGACATACCAGATCCATTCGGAGACGTCATTGAGCCATACTTCGGCGCCAAATTCCTCGAGCCGCCGCACCAAATCGCTGTTGCTGAACGTATTCAGGCGGCAAAAAATCTCTCCAACGATGCCGATGAGCGGACGCTGCGAATCGAACTGAATTTCCAGGGTTCTGATGCGGAAGCGGATCTTTGCCAGGCATTCTTGTAATGCCTCCATTTGCTCCTTATCCGAGTTGTAAGTAATTTCGAGGGTGTGGCAAAGGTTTCTTAGGGACTCTTCATAGAGTCGATCGGCAGAACCTGGGACGCATTCGTAGGGTCGGGTTTTCAGCAGCAATTTGGACAAAATATCGGAAGAGACAATTGCTCGCCATGCGCCGCGCACGTAAAGGGATGAGGCCAGGCCGAAGTCGCTGTATCCCGTCTCGCAGGCCGGAGCGAGAATCGTCACCTTGGAATAGCCCAACCGGTCAAGCAACGACCGCACGTAGGGAACGTACTGCCCAAAACGGCACGGCCCTTGCCCCGTGGCCATGAAGAATGCCAATCGTTCGGGATTCGTCCCCGGCTTCTGCAGAATTTTCAGGAAATCGCCCACCGTCAGCCGCAGTGGATAGCATTCCTCTCCGCTCGTGTACCTTCCGCCGAGCTCCAGCGTCTCTGCATCCGCTTCGGGAATCGCTTCCGCATCGATTCCGATGGAACGAAGCACTGCGGCGAGAGCGCGCGAAATCCCGACAGCCATGCGGGGAACCCAAGTCTTCTTTCCCGCAAGCGGATGGGTTGAAGGAACTCGGCGCGAGTCCTTCACGCGTTCGAGGAACATCGCAACACCCCCTTGCTGTCCAGGTAAGCCTCGCAGCGCGTCAAATAGCCGGCGTCATTTCCATGGCCGTCAAACTGCAAGACCAGGAACGGAGCCTCGGCGACGTCGCGAAGAAAATGCTTCACGAACGAGTCAGGGCCACATTTGAAATTGGTGAGATAGATCATGTGCAGCTCTTTCTTACCTTGCGCGATCCGTCCTGCGGACAGGATGCGCCGGCCCGAATTCCAGAACATGTTGGAGTGCACATCATCCACGCCCCGTTCATCCAAAGGGAGAAAATCCAGTGGCAGGACGTTCACGCCGTAGAGATCGCGGAGCTTCCGGGGTATGTCGCAGTTTCCGCTGCGATCATAGAGATTGTAGGGCCGCCCAACCAGCAATACAGCAGGCTCGCCGCTTTCTTCCAGCTCGGACCAGGCTTTGCGGCCTTCCGCAAGCAAGTTCTTCTGGAATATAGATTGCGCGGCGTAGGCAGCGTCTACGGCGCGATCGCTTTCCCGGCGACGGATCCCGAACCGCTCAAAATAACGCGCCAGTTGATTCTTCACGTGGCGCTTGCCTAATCGGAAATAGAGGGTCGGCGCAAGGAAAAGCGATTTGTGCTCCAGGAATTCCGGAGCGGCTCGAACCACGAAAGGCAGCGTCTGGTTCCACGGGCAAAGATAGGAAGCTACAGGCGAGTCAGGTGCCTCCATGTCCATCGCGTTAGGCAACAGGACAAAATCAACCGGATCGCGGTCGGCGTGCTTTTGCAACAACGCCTGCACATGCCCATGAGCAATCTGGACGGGGAAACAAGGCTCTGCGGTTGCAAGCTCGACGCCCCGCCGGGACGTCTGCTGATCCGTGAGGCCCGAAAGCACAACTTGAAAACCGGTCTCTTCTAAATAAGCACGCCAAAAAGGAAAACGATCGTAATAGAACATGGCTTCAGGAATTCCTACCCGAACTTTGCCGGTGCCGCGTTGGGCCGCGGCTTCGTCATAACCTTGGTGCAGAAACTTGTCATGGAGGACCAACAAGTCGTCAATGACCGGCCGGCGGTCCGTACGCGCGCGTTTTCGGAATTTATCGGAGCATTTGTCGCCCCAATAGGTCTTGCGCCCGTCAACCGTAATTTCTTTCATATCACAATAGTTAGAACAGGCTTTGCACACGAAATCGCGCGTCTCAAAGCGCGTACGATTCAAATCGAATCCGCGGAAGGTCGAAATAGAACCGGCATGTACCAACTGCCCGCCATCGGCCGCGGCGAGGGCCTTGTCGCGAGTGCGTTCGCGCGCTCGTGTCACTTCCTGAGCAATCAGCGCCATGCCGATTGCCCCGATGACGCCGTTGTGGGGCGGAACGATGATGCGCTTGCCCAGCAATTCCGCGAATGCCGCTGCAACTGCGTTGTTGTAAGCCGTGCCCCCTTGGAAATAGATGACGTCCCCAATCTTCCGTCCCCGCACAACGCGGTTGAGGTAATTGAGGGCGACGGAGTAAGCCAGTCCCGCGGCCAGGTCGTCGACGCTGGCCCCGGACTGCATGCAGGCCGTGACGTCGCGCTCCATGAAAACCGTGCAGCGCTCGCCAAGCCGCGCAGGCGATTTGGACGACAACGCCCTCTCAGCAAATTCGTCCTTGATCTGAATGCCCAAGCGCTCTGCCTGTTCTTCAAGAAAGGAACCCGTCCCCGCGGCGCAAGCTTCGTTCATGGCGAAGTCCACCACAACGCCATGATCGATGGAGATGAACTTGGCATCCTGGCCGCCGATTTCGAAAATCGTATCCACGCCATCGATATTGCCAGCGGCCCCAGCGGCGCCATTGCCAGTTCCATTGCTGACGAACCTTTGGTGGACATAGATGGCGCCTGTTTCGTGGGCCGTGATTTCGTCGTTGACGGTGTCTGCACCGACAAGCTCGCCGATTAATTCGCGTCCTGAGCCTGTAGTGCCCACACCACGGATTTCAATGCAGGGACCAAGTAGGCGCTCGATTTCTTGCATGCCTTCGTTAACGACTTCAATAGGACGGCCCACTGTGCGCAGATAAATTTCATGCAGCAGCCGGCCCTCTTCATCGAGCACCGCGAGGTTTGTGCTGACCGAGCCTATGTCGATTCCCAGGTAGGCAGGAGTCCTGGTCTGTCCTTCAGGGAGCGGCTCGGTTCGAGAAGCTTCTGGATGATCACGCAGGAGAAGCACATTCGCGAGCGACAGAGGCTTGACGGGAACGAAGTCCTTTGCGCAAAGCTCATTCTGTCGAGATGACGTTTCGTATCGCCTCGTTTTCGACGTCACTCCGGCCAACATTTCCTCGCGTTCCAGCAGCGCGCATCCGAGTGCACCAAGCCAGGCGTAGAGGTCAGGCACAAAAATGGCGCCCTGTGCCAGTCGGAAGGCTCCTACAAGCGCCTGCGCGACCCCGAGATTTTGTGAGACAGCTCCGATCAAAGCCACAGGCGGAATGACTTTTCTGCCGCGCACAATATTGCTTTTGAAATTTCGCGCCACCGCTTCGCAGAGGCCCTTTAGGACCTCGTCTGTGCCATAGCCTTTCTGCTGCGCGTGGATCATGTCGGACTTTGCGAAAACGGAGCAGCGGCCCGCGATGCGCGCCGCGCACTTCGCTGACGCCACAACCTGCCCGATTTCTTCCACGCGATATTTCAGTCGGGAAGCCTGCTGGTCCAGAAAGGAGCCGGTGCCCGCCGCGCATTCTCCACTTGTCGAATAGTCCAGAATTCCACCAGTGGTTAGGAAGGGCCTCTCATTATTAGGCCTGTCGTTTCTTTTCGGCGGACTCAGGAGAATGAACTTAGAGCTTTCGCCCCCGATTTCGAATACCGTTCGAATCTCCGGATAGCAAGAGCCAATGCCGCAGGCAATCGCTTTGAATTCGTTCTCTGGCTTGGCGCGCAGCGCTTCAGCAACAAACCGCGCACCCGATCCCGTCACTCGAATGCCTTCGACCGGTTCGTGTGGGATGTAGCGGTGAAGTTCATCAAGGAGTTCATTCGCAGCTTGCAGAGGATTCCCGTAGGTGCGACGGTAGCGAGAGAGGAGGAGAGACGCGCCAAGTTTCTTCTCGATTTCTTCCGAGGCTCGCGAGAAGGCGAAGCCTTCCCCGCTGATGCCGGCAAAGGTATCGCCGTCATTGCTTGTGGAAAGGGCCGTTAGCTTGATACTAATGCTGCCGACGTCCAGGCCGATCAGTATTGCCACAGTTGTCGCCCCTGAGATGGCGCCCAAACCCGGGAATTAGTGTCTTGTGAAATTGCGCGAGCGACCGCCTGGGAGATTGCACACCCAATCGTTCGTGTTGCGCGGTCAGCAAAACATTTAAGAGAGCAACTGCCATTCCAAGCTTGTGAGCATCATCACACTCGGAATTATTTCCCAGCGTGCTCTTAGGCCAGCAAAATCAATAGGTTGCAAACTAAAGTTGGGCAAAAGCCCGTTGATGATCAACCGAAGACGCGGGAAAGACGGCTAATTCCGAATAGTTTCCCGAAGAAACGCCCAGAGGCTGGAGGATTTCACTCACCGCGAGGGAGACGGAACTTGCTGAGGTACTAGGACGCGAGCCTGCGGGCCGCTTTCCGCGGATCCTACCGAAAACTGCGAACCGCAGAAGCCTCATCCGAATAAACGTCAAACACTGTATAGAGTTTCGTGATCTGCAGAAGATCGCGGACTTTCTTCGTGAGCTGCAGCAGCTTCAAATCGCCACCTTGGTTTTTCACTGCCGTGAAGCCGCTGACCAGCTCGCCAATCCCGGAACTGTCGATGTAGTCAACGTCGGCAAGGTTCAGCAGAATCTTCCTCCGCTGGTCATCGAGGAGCCCGCGAATCGTCTTGCGCAGCAGAGCGCTGCCATCGCCGAGAATGATGCGGCCGCTCAAATCGACAACGGTAATCGGCCCGACATCGCGATGCGTGGCTCGTAGTGACATACTCTCTTAGGCTCCCTACCGGGGACCGGTATTTTGCCCACCCTGGCCATTTGGTCCAGGCAGTTTCTTCGACATAACAATTTCGGCGCCACCTGTTCGGCCCAGTACCACGTCGAACTCATCCATGAAGGCGCGCATGAGAAAGATTCCCCGCCCTGAAGTGCTGAGCAAATTCTCTTCCGCGAGCGGGTCAGGAACATCAGCGAGAGTGAACCCGGTTCCCTCATCCAGCACGTGTATGATCAGCTTGTCCGCAGTAATGTCCACCGCAAGATGGATTTTCTTTTCCGGGCGCTCCTGGTTGCCGTAGTGAAATGCATTGATGACGCCTTCGCGCACGCTCATTCCAATGCGATAGCAATCATCTTCTCCAAAGCCCGCCGCTTCCGCCACGCGTAGACACATTTCCTCGGCTAGATTGACGCTCTCCACCTGCGTCTCCAGCGTGATTTCGAGATGTTTGGCGCCCGAAGTCATTTTTCGCGTTGTGGCCGCCCTGGATGCCACAAGGGGAACGCAATTATGGGTAACACAGCCAACGAAACGGAGTCAATGGACGTGGGTACCGTACTCTGGTCGAATGCCAAACTTTATCTGAAGCGGAATACCTGGTGAAGCTGAGCCGTGCAGCCCCATTCGCGCGCATCGACTCAGTTTCATGCCCAATACGAGCGATCCAGCGTACGGTACTGAATCGCTTCGCTCAAATGCCGTGGCTCGATGCTGTTGGCGCCATCCAAATCAGCAATCGTGCGCGCGACCTTCAAGATGCGATCATGCGCGCGGGCCGATAGCCCCAGCCGCGTAATCGCGTTTTCCAGAAGCTTCTCGCCTTCTGCCGAGATCGCGCAATGCTTGCGAATCATTTTCGGCATCATCTGCGCGTTGGCGTAAATCTTTTTCTCTCCACGGAACCGTTCCATTTGCCGTTCACGCGCGGCAATCACCCGCTGCCGCACTGCAGTCGAATCCTCTGCTGACGAAGGCGTGCGCAGCTCTTTGTATTTCACCGCGGGAACTTCGATGTGAATATCAATGCGGTCCAGCAGCGGCCCCGAAATCTTGGAAACATAGCGCTGAATCATCGGCGGCGTGCAGTGACATTCGCGCGTGGGGTCACCAAAATATCCGCACGGACACGGATTCATGGCCGCGGCCAGCATAAACCGCGAAGGAAACGTCACCGAAATCGCCGCACGCGAAATCGTCACCGCGCCATCTTCGAGTGGCTGGCGCATCACCTCCAGCACGTTCCTCTGAAACTCCGGCAGCTCGTCCAGGAACAACACACCATTGTGCCCAAGAGAAACTTCTCCCGGCCTCGGCACGGCCCCCCCGCCAATCAACCCCGCGTCGCTAATGGTGTGATGCGGCGAGCGGTACGGCCGCGTCCCCACGAGTCCCCGGCTGTCTTCCAGCACGCCCGCCACGCTGTGAATGCGCGTCGTCTCAATCGCTTCTTCGAGCGACATAGGAGGCAGGATCGTTGGAATGCGCTTCGCCAGCATGGTTTTCCCTGCGCCTGGCGGCCCGATGAATAAAATATTGTGCCCACCGGCGCACGCCACTTCCAGCGCGCGCTTCGCCGCCTGCTGCCCGTGCACGTCGCGCAAATCTACCGAATACTGCGCCGCTTCTGAAAGCATCTGCGCCGCATCCACCTTCACGGGGGTAAACGACTCGGGCGAATTCACAAGGTCCACGGCTTGCGGCAACGACTTCAGCGCGAACACGTTGACGCCTTCCACCACCGCCGCTTCTTTAGCGTTCGCTTCCGGCACTGCCACGGATTGCAATCCCATTTCGCGCGCCGCCAGCGCGGCCGACAACGCTCCTCGCACCGGCCGTACACTCCCATCGAGCGACAACTCGCCGAGAAACATGCATCGGTCGAGTTGCTTTCCAAAGAACTGCCCCTGGCAGCCGACTAGCCCCAGCGCCATCGGCAAATCAAATCCCGACCCTTCCTTGCGGACGTCAGCAGGCGCGAGATTGATCGTGACGCCCTGGCCGTAAGGAAATTCGTAGCCGCAATTTCGCAGCGCGCTCTTGATGCGTTCGCGGCTCTCCTTCACCGCATTGTCCGGCAGGCCTACGACATTGAAGTCCTGCATGCGCGCGGATCCTACATCTACCTCCACTTCCACTAGGTAGGCGTCAATCCCGTACACCGCCGCGCTCTGCGTCTTGAACAGCATTTTCAGCCTGCCTACCGCAGGCAGGTATCGCAAGCATAGTATATCCGTGGGCACGATACCAACCTCTAACTTGAGCCGTATCGTTTTCGGCGCCCCAACCAGGTATCCCAGCTTTCCTTTACACGCATGGCAACCCCACGTATATTGGCCACGCCTTGATTTGTGCGCACTTCGCCGCGCGTGAGGTTTCCCGATGACCGGTTTAATTGTTCTTGGCATTTTCGTTGTGCTCGTCATTTTGCTTATCGGCATGTACAACAGCTTGGTCCGCCTCAAAATCCAGTGCGACAACGCCTGGGCGGACATCGACGTGCAGCTCAAGCGCCGCTACGATTTGATTCCCAACCTCGTCGAAACCGTTAAAGGCTATGCCGCGCACGAGAAAGAGACGCTTGAAGGGGTCATTAATGCACGGAATCGCGCCATGAGCGCCACCACTCCCGCCGACAAGGCCCAGGCGGAGAACATGCTCACCGGCGCACTAAAAAGCCTTTTCGCGCTCGCCGAAGCCTATCCGCAGCTTCGCGCTATCGAGAGTTTCACTTCGCTGCAAAATTCTCTTACACAAATCGAAGACACCGTGCAAAACGCACGCCGCTATTACAACGCCGTCGTGCGCGACCTCAACACCAAGATCGAACAGTTTCCCACCAACATCTTTGCGGGCATGCTTGGCTTCAAGGAGCGTCAGTTCTTTGAAGTGACTGCTGCCGCGGAGCGCGAAGCCCCCAAAGTCAGCTTCACCGCGCCCAAGGCGTGACGCGAGCGGCGCACCGATCATGCTGCTCCGCAAGTCACTGCTGCGCTCGGGAGTCTTCGCAGGCCTGCTGCTTCTCTTTTTTGCTCCTGCCTCGTCTTCTTTCAACACCAAAGAGCTGCGCATCGAAAAGTTCGACGCGGAAATCGTGGTCTTGCCCGACGGTTCCATCGACGTCACGGAGAGTATTCAGACCCATTTTATCGGTGGTCCCTGGCATGGCCTTTATCGCACCATTCCCGTCGAGTACGTGACTCCGCAAGGTTTCGAATACTCCCTGTTTCTAACCGTCAAATCCATTACCAATGCTGATGGCCAACGCCTGAAGTTCGAGACCAACAGGGTCCGCCATTACCGTCAGCTCAAGATTTATGTTCCCGAGGCCGACAACTCGACGCAAATCATCTCCATCGAATACACCGTTTCCGACGCTCTGCGCTTCTTCGAAGACCACGACGAGCTGTATTGGAACGTCACTGGAGACGAGTGGGACGTTCCTATCCAGTCCGCACACGCGCGCATTATTCTTCCGGTGGGCACCACGAACATTCGCGCTAATGTCTTCACCGGAGCTTACCGCTCCACCGCGAGCGATGCCGACGTGGAAATCGCCTCCAATGGTGCCGAGTTTCTCACGCACGCTCCTCTCCGCTATCACGAGGGCCTGACCGTCGCCGTGGCCTTCGATAAAGGTTTTGTTCACGAGCCCACGGCCTTGGACAAAATCAGTCTGTTCCTTCGCAGCAACTGGCCGCTCGGATTGCCTCTCGCTGCGTTTGCCATCATGTTTTACTTGTGGTGGACTCGCGGTCGCGATCCGCGCCTCCGTCCCATCGCGGCGCAATACGAGCCCCCTGATCAGCTCACTCCCGGCGAAGTCGGCACCCTCGTCGACAACTCCGCGGATATGCGCGACATCACTTCCACCATCGTCGATCTCGCGGTGCGCGGTTACGTCGTCATCGAAGAGCACGAGCACGACCGCATGCTCGGCCTCGTCCACGACAAAGACTACAAATTCAACTTGCAAAAAGACCGCGCCGAGTGGTCCAAGCTGAAACCTCACGAGCAGGACCTGCTTAACGGTTTTTTCCCCGACGGCAGAACTACCGTCACGTTGTCGGACCTGCACAATCAGTTCTACAAGTACCTTCCAGGAATCAAAGAAAGCATCTTCTCATCCCTTATTTCTGCCGGTTACTATCGGCGTAGCCCCGACTCGGTGCGCTCGGCCTATCTTTTGTCCGGATCTGTAATTGGCGTGCTCATGATCTTCGGCACGCACTCTGTCGCAGACCGCCTTGGCATGGCGTCGCTACCATTCTTCGTTGCAGCCATCCTTACGGGCGGCGTGATCTGCGCCTTTGGCTGGTTCATGCCCGCGCATACGATAAAGGGCGTGCGCGCCGTGGAAGGAGTTCTTGGCTTCGAAGACTTTCTGAGTCACGTTGAAGCCGAACGCTTCAACAAGACCATCAAGACGCCGCAAATGTTCGAGAAATTCCTTCCCTTTGCTATGGCGCTTGGCGTTGAAAAGAACTGGAGCAAAGCTTTCCAAGGCATCATGACCGAACCTCCTCAGTGGTATCGCGGCGGAACCTTTGGCCCGCAGTTTTACCCCTACGCGCTCACCAACAATCTCGGTGTCATGTCCTCCCATGCAGGAACCGTTTTCGCGTCCGCGCCTCGCAGCTCTGGCGGCTCGGGCTTTGGTTTCGGCGGCGGCGGAGGTGGATTTTCGGGAGGTGGTTTCGGCGGCGGGGGTGGCGGAGGGTTTTAGCTTTTCACTCACAGTCACAAAACCCATGGCCGCGGCACCCACGTCTTCACCAAAAAAGCTAAGAACGGGCGTGCCGTTCACGAACAGTTCTCCCACGTCTTCAGCAAACAAGCCAAGAACTGGCGTGCCGGTCGGGCCGACCGATAAACCGCTCCGGCCCCTTCACGAACAGTTCTCCCGCGTCACGGAACGGCCAAAGAACCCACCGATTGGGGAGGACTCTATATGACGGAACTGCAAAGACTTGCAGGAATTGTTATCTCACCGCGAAAAACGTTCGAGGATATTCAGCAAAGGCCAACGTGGATTCTACCGGTGGCCTTGTTGTTGGTGTTTCATCTGTTGGGAGACTTTGTTCTCTTCCGCGTGGTCATTACCGATGCGAATTTTGATCAGCTAGCGCGCGCCAAGGTGCAAGGGGACGCCGGTGTGGCCGGCCGGCAAAACTCACCTGCCGAAGAAGCACAGCAGATTGACACATTGCGTCGTGAAAGAGTCCACTGGTATTTCTTCACACTGATCGCTGTTCCGCTCAGCTTGCTGGTCCTTTCCCTTTTTTTCTATATCGTCTTGCGGCTGACGGGGACAGACGTCACCTTTCCCAAAGTTCTTGTTGTCGTCTGCTGGACTTCTGTGATTTATCGCTGCATTGGCGGCGCTTTCACTATCACGACCCTCTTGGTGCGCGGCCCAGCTAATTTCTTCCCCGGACCCTCGGAGGCTTGGTCACCTACCAGCATCGCTCAACTTGTTCCGCGCTCCGCGGTCTCACCCAAAGTCTATTCCTCCCTCGTCAAGCTGGACATTTTCCTGGTTTGGTGGCTGGCCGTTCTATCTATTGGTTTCGCGAAAATCTCGAAGAACCTAAGTTTAGCCAAGTCCGGAGTCCTCGTTGCCGTTTGCGAAGTGATCTATCTCCTAGTGAACGCCTTCCGCTGGCCACGCTAAGGTGCATCCCTTCTCGGCGCGTCCCTGGATGGTGCATAATCGCACTCCCATTCCCGAGAGGGAGTCATTCGATGAGCAAATCATTTATGCGTGTAATCCTAGCTTCCGCAGGGGTGTGCATCGCCGCATTCACCGTGGTGCGCGCCCAGCAACAAACACCGCTTACGCCCGCCCAGAGAGAGCAGCGCATCCAAACCGAGAAGGAATTGGAATCGGCATCGGTCATCGATCGCAAAGTGATGATGCCCATGCGCGACGGCGTGCGACTAGCTACGGACATCTACCGCCCCAAAAACGCCATCGGCAAAGTCCCTACGATCTGGGTGCGCACTCCGTACAATTTCAATTTCTGGGATGTGAGAAACGGCGTGCCCGCGGACATGACTACCATCCTTACAGCCATCAAGCGCGGTTATGCCTACGTGATTCAGAACGAGCGCGGCCACTTCTTCTCCGAAGGCAATTACGACATTCTCGATGTGCCGCGTACCGATGGCGACGATGCACTTACTTGGATTTCCTCGCAACCGTGGTCCAACGGAAAAGTTGGCACCACCGGCTGCTCTTCGACGGCCGAATACCAGATGGGTATCGCCGCCATGGGCAATCCCGCGTATGCGGCGATGAACGTCCAGGGCTTCGGCGCCGGGGTGGGGCGCGTCGCGCCCTATTACGAGCAGGGCAACTGGTATCGCGGGGGCGCCGTCCAGATGCTCTTCATCGCCTGGCTATATGGCGAGCAGAACCAGGTCCGGCCCATGTTCCCGCCTAAAACCTCGCAGGCCGATCTCATCCGCGAGTCAAAATCGTTCGACCTGGCGCAGCAACTCCCGCCAGTGCAATGGTCCAAGGCGCTCTGGCATCTACCCGAACAGGATATCTTGAAGGCCCTCGACGGACCTCCCGGAATTTTTGCCGATGCCATGCCCGTGCCCACCGGCGGCCGGATGATTCAGCGCACACCGAACGATCCGGCCTGGTACAAAGGCGGTTTGTATCACGATGATATGCCGCTCAATGTCCCCGGGCTGTGGTTCATGTCGTGGTATGACGTCTCGATTGGCCCAAATCTCGCTCTGTACGATCACGTCCGCAAAAACGCCAAAGGCGAGGTTGCCAACGAGCAATGGGCCATCATCGCTCCTGTCACGCATTGCGCCTACACGCGCGCCACAGAAGACACCATCGTCGGCGAACGCAGCATGGGCGATGCGCGGCTCGACTATCAGGAAATCATCTACAGCTTTTTCGATCGCTTCCTGAAGGGTGATAAGAGCCCTCGCCTCGACGCGCTGCCGAAGGTCACTTACTACACCATGGGCATCAGCAAGTGGCAGTCTTCGGACACATGGCCGCCTGCTGGCGCCCATCCCGTCACCATGTACTTATCCAGCGGTGGCCACGCCAACTCTTTGACAGGCGACGGCACTCTCGTTGCGTCTCCTCCCGAAGCCGACAGACCCGATTCGTTCACTTACGACCCTATGAATCCTGTGCTTTCCTACGGCGGAAACGTCTGCTGCACCGGGGACGCTGTTCAAGCCGGCGCATGGGACCAGCGCAAGATGGAGGCGCGTGCCGATATCCTCGTCTACTCATCCGAGCCCTTCAAGGAAGGCACTGAAGTCAGCGGTCCCATCACCCCGAGCCTCTACGTGTCCTCCGATGCCAAAGACACGGACTTTACCGTGAAGGTCCTCGATGTGTATCCCGACGGCAGGGCTTTTAATCTCGACGAATCCATTCAGCGCATGCGCTATCGCGATGGCTACGACAAGTCGCTTGTTTGGATGGAGTCCGGAAAAGTCTACAAGATCACGCTGCAACCGCTAAATACCAGCAATTACTTTGAAGCGGGGCATCGGCTTCGCGTCGAGGTTTCCAGCAGCAATTTCCCGCGCTTCGATCGCAACCTGAACACCGGCGGCAACAATTATGACGAATCCCAAAGCGTCATCGCCCACAACGCCGTCCATCACTCTCGTCTATATCCTTCTCAAGTAACCTTTACCGTGGTCCCGCCACATTCCGCGGGATCGATCTCCGCTGCACCACACTGACGGTTATGCAATCTCCTTCTCTACTCCATAGTCCGCCAGAACGTCCGGAAGGGTCACAATCCCTCTCAGTTGGTGCACATTGGCCCGGCTCACCACCGGCAAGACCTGCATTTGGCTTGCCCCCATGCGGTCCAGCGCCACGTGCAGCGGATGATCCACATGAACGTGGGGGAAATCGCTCGCATCCACAAGTTCCATTAATCGCTTGCCCCCCGAGCCCTCGGCAGTTGCCTGTGTCAAACGTTCCAAGCTCACGACGCCAACCACGCCGCCGCTGTAGCACACCGGCCAAGCTCGAAACTGGCACGACCTCGCTTTTTCCAGCGCTTCCCGAACCGTCAACCCGGCATCCAGGGTTTCCGTGGCCTCGCGCATCACCTGATTTACTTGATGTTGTGTTTCCTGGTGCCGCGTCTCAGCAGTCGGCAGGTGAATGCCATCCTGATGCGCCAACTCGTCATAAATTGGCTTGCGCTGCAGCCTCGCGGAGATGAAGAAGCTCACCAGGTTGGAAATCATCAGCGGCACGATGACCGCGTAATCGCGCGTAATCTCGAAAATCATCACCACCGAAGTCATGGGTGCGCGCACGATTCCCGCAAAAGCCGTCCCCATTCCCACCAGCGCATACGCGCCCGGCGTGCCTACAGTGTTGGGAAAGAAGCGATTCGCCAAGTTTCCTACCACTCCGCCGAGCATCGCGCCAAGAAACAGGCTCGGCCCGAAAATCCCGCCTGCATTCCCCGACGCGTAGCTCGTCGCCACCGCGACCAGTTTCAGCACTAACAGCAAAGCCATCAGCTTCAATGCCATCCCACCATTCAGCGCTTCGCCGACGTGGTTGTAGCCGACTCCCAGCACCTGCGGCACGAACCAGCCCATAATCCCCACCATCACGCCGCCCGCCACAGGCTGGAACCACAGCGTCTTTTTCGGCAATTTCGAAAAGCGCACACGCATCTCTAACAACAGCTTCGTGAACGCAACGGAAACAAATCCTCCCGCGACTCCTAGCACCGCGTAAATCCCAAATTCCGCGGGATTCACCAACTGATATTGCGGTACGTGGAACAACGGATTGTTTCCCAGTAGCAGGCGCAGCATGGCCCACGACGTGGCCGAAGCCAGCACTACCGAACCAAGTAACGGCGCGTGCAAATCGCCGAGCACTTCTTCCAGCGAAAACAACACGGCCGCAAGCGGCGTGTTGAATGCGGCGGCAATCGCCGCCGTTGCCCCTACGGGGATCAGTGCCTTCACTTTTTCCGGACGAAGCCCGAGCCACCGCCCCAAAACGGAAGCGATTCCCGCGCCGACCTGCACCGCCGGGCCTTCGCGCCCGAGCGGGATTCCGCTGGCCAGCGTCGCCGAAGTGCAAAAGAATTTTCCGATTACTGTTGCCAGCGAGATATTTCCTTCGCGCGCATATAAAGCCGCTTTCGTCTGCGGCACACCGCTGCCGCGCGCGTCAGGGAAATACCGGTACAGCAGGTAGCCCATCCCCAGCGATCCCGCAACCGGCACGAGCAGCCTTCGCAATCCCATGCCGCCCGCCGGATACAGCCGGGCGCCAAATCGCTCCGTCAACAAAATGAACGCCACCACCGCCAAGCCCACCAGCGCTCCAATCACTAGTGTCAATACCAGGAACACTTGCTCTTCGCGGTCCCGCAGGATGGCTGTCCAGTGTTGCGACGAAGCTTTCCACCAGCTCTTGGCTTCTTGTGTTGTGCTGGTCATGGGTTTTGTTCTTTTCAATTGCGGTGAAGATTGAAGCGATGGAGAATTCTAAGGCTTCGCAGGAGCCTCTGGCCGTTTTTGCGTTTCGGCTTCGTTGGCTTCTTCCCTCTCTGGCGCCCCACTTCCCGGAAGGAAAAACCGCAGGCTCAAAACCTGTTCGCGCCGCCGCTCTTCTTCCAGATGACGCGTGCGCGCTTTCAGCAAATCATCCAGTGAGACGAGGCCAAGGAACTTTCGCGTGGTCCGTTCGACTACCGGCATGCGCGTAATACCCTTTTCGGCCATAACGTATACAACCGCTCGCAGAGGCTCATCCGGATAGGTCTCAATGAATTCGGTGCGCACCAGTTCACGGAGCGGCCGGCTCAGCGCAGTGTCACCTTCTTTCTTCAAGTGGTCGCGAATATCTCCCCGCGTCAAGACGCCGACAAGAACACCGTTCGCGTCCACCACCGGGAGCAACCGCTGCGCTTGCCGGTGATCCGACCGCAAGGATTGCTGGATTTCGGCGACGACACTTTTCGCCGGCAGGGCAACGACCTTTCTTCGCATCACTTCGCGCACAAACAGAATTTCCAGCGGATCCACGGCGTATTCGCGGCTCAAGTGGTAGCCGCGCCGCGCAACTTTTTCCGTGAGGATAGAGCGCTTCAAAGTCAACACGGTGAAAGCGTGCGAGATCACGCTCGCAACCAGCAGAGGAAGAAAAACGTTGGCATCATGGGTGAGCTCAAACGCGAACACGATGCTGGTAAACGGCGAGCGCATCGTGCCGCCAAGAATTGCACCCATGCTGATGAGCGGCCAGAAGCCCGCGCCTTCGTTGGGCAAAAACATCGCTTCGATCCCGCCGAGCGCGCCTCCCATCATCAGCAGCGGGGCGAGCACGCCGCCCGAAGTACCAGAGCCAAGCGAAACCGCCCAGATAAACCATTTGACCAGCAGGACGCCGAGAAGCACTTTCGAGGTCACGGTACCTTGCAGCAGTGCGCCGATGGTGTCGTAGCCGACACCAAGCGCTTGCGGAAAAATCATGCCTCCCAAGCCGATCGCCAACCCGCCGAACATCGGCCACCACATCCAGTGAATCGGCAGCTTCATGAAGCTGTCTTCCGCCGCGTACACCGAAACGGTCAGCAACGCCGAAAGGATTCCCGCCAGCAGGCCGACGAGCGCGCAGCCCAGCAAACTCACGGGGCCGATATGCAAAGGATGCTCCGGCACGGGAAACAAGGGACCGAATCCCAGAAGATAGCGGCGCACCACCGCGGCAACTGCGCTCGCCAGGGCCACGGGAACCAGACTTCGCGGCTTCCATTCGAAGAGCAGCAGCTCGACCGCGAGCAACACGGCTGCGACCGGCGAGGCAAACGTGGCGGACATTCCGCCCGCGGCTCCCGCCACCAGCAGCGTTTTGCGCTCCGCACTGGTCAGATGAAAGAGTTGCGCAATCATCGATCCGAACGCGCCGCCGGTCATGATGATCGGTCCCTCGGCACCAAACGGCCCGCCCGACCCGATGGAAATTGCGGAAGAGAGCGGCTTGAGCAACGCGACCTTCGGTTCGACGCGGCTGCCGCTGATCAGAATCGCTTCAATGGCTTCCGGAATGCCATGGCCGCGGATGCGTTCGGAGCCGTAGCGCGCCATGATTCCGACGATGAGCCCGCCGCCGATGGGAACCAAAACGCTATACCAGCCCAGGTGATTTCCGGCCGGGGAAATCAGCTTCGCGCCCCAGTGGCCAAAATAAAACAGGTTGGTGAAGAGCCCGATTAAGCGCAGAAGCGCGAGAGCCACAAATGCGCAAATGGCCCCGATGACCACGGCCAGCGCGGAAATAGGGAGCACGCGGAGTGTAGTGGAGAAATCGCCTAACTCTTCATGACGTGCGGCCTTGTGGACTTTGGGCTGGGGAGAAGAAACCGTTTGAGGTTTATCCACGTCTCTTTTTCAATCCTTTTCTTCTGAGATGGCCACCGAAGAACTTTCGAGTGCGCAGCGCATGACTGTTTTCCAGTAAAGCCGCGATGGCACCGGCAAGGGCCGCGCCGGAAGTACGCAATTCGCTGACGCGGTGCTGCGCGACTTCCCCGAGCAATTTCTCTCCGCGCGGGAGAAGCGACACCAAAACGCTCCGGCGATCCTCGCGGCTGCGGCTGCGGCGCACGTATCCATGAGCTTCCATGCGATCGATAAGTTCCACCACGCTGTGGTGCTTCAGCACGAGCCGTTCGGCAAGATTACTGACGGTGGCTTCCTGACCATCGGGAATGCCGCGAATCATCAGCAGAAGCAGATACTGCTGCGGTTCGAGGCCCGCTTCGCTGGCCACCGTGTCGCCTTCGCGCAGAAACTTCCGAATGCGGTAGCGCAACTCGGCGAGGGCTTTGTATTCGTCCGAGGAAAGCTCTTTGGCCATGCCCTTAGTATATCGTAATACGATATAACTGCGGTTTCAAAAAACCGGGAGTTTCCAGACTGGCATCATGAGCGTTTTCCGAAGTGCCTATAGAGGCTTGCGGAAGGACTTCTGGGTTTTGTAGTGCTCGTAGCCGTTGCGTTCGTAGAACTTGTGAGCGCGCTCGCGAATCACATTCGAACGGACGGACATGCTTTTGCAGCCGTGTTTGCAGGCCCAATCCTCGGCGGCGACGAGCAGCCGCGCGCCCGCGCCAAGGCTGCGTTGACCGTCTTTCACGACGAGACCGTTCACCTCCGCGCGAATGTCGCTTTCCAACAGCGCTTGCTTGCTCACGTGCAGCCAGCCGACGACTCCGGCGCCTTCGGCTTCCGCGACAAAGACGGCGTTTTGCGATGCAGGGCTAATCTGCCGCAGCCTTTGCCGGAGTTGCGCGGCGGTCGATGGATAGCCGAGTTGGGTTGCGAGTTCCGCCAGCCGCGGCGCATCGGCGCTTTTTGCGCGGCGAATTCTCAGCTCATTGTCTTTTCCGTTCCTTGTCATCAGGTTGCTCTCATCTTTCGCCCCAGCCGGGCCTGCACGGCGGCACTTTGCAGTTCACGGAGCGCGTCCGCGGCAATCCAGCGGGCTGAACGCGTGCCTTGCCGACGAATCCTTTTGGCTGCGCGGATTGCCTTGCGGTTGAGACGAAGATTTCTCTTGCCGATATTCCGCAAAGCCCAGTTGACTGCCTTTCTCACAAAATTGCGGTCATCGCACGCTTCCCGTTCAATCACCTGCAGGAATCGCACAAATCGAGCATCTGAGGCCGTCTTGTCCTTATAGCTGAGGTAGGCCATAAGAGAAAATGCTGCCCGTTTCACAAATTCTTCCGGCCGGCTGCTCCATTGAACGGTCTTGCGCCACGCAGGTCTAGCTTGTGCGTAGAGATAGCAACACGAGGCGTCAACCACGTCCCAAGAATCGAAATCCTGTACCCAGCGCTCCATCTCTGCCGCCTTGACCTTCTCCGATTCTCCGATCAGCGCCGCCAGGATTCTCGCCTCATGGATTCCTGTTGTCCAAAGTTCCAGCGCAAGCGAATGATTCTTGCCGATCTTTCTCGCCAGCCCATGCAGCACGGGAGCTGAGATTCCATGCGCATTGGGCACGCGCACGCCAAAGTCCTCCATCTTCGCGCGCACACCTGGATCGGCTAGCGATCGCAGCTCTCGCAATACTGCCGCCTTCGTCCACAGCGGCCGATTCTTGCGCAAAACACGCCGCTTAGAACGTGTTGTCCGAATCGAGGAGGACAGTGACCGGGCCTTCATTGACCAACTCCACGGACATCATGGCCTGAAAAATTCCTGTTGCGACTGGCACACTCAGCTTGCGCAAGGACTCACAGAATTCCTCGTAGAGCGTTTTCGCGAGTTCCGGCGGCGCGGCGCTGATAAAACTCGGCCGCCGCTGGCCGCGTGCGTCGCCGTACAACGTAAATTGCGAGACGGCAAGCGCGCCGCCTTTCACATCCAGCAGCGACCGGTTCATCTTGCCCGCATCGTCCTCGAAGATGCGCAGGTTTGCGCATCGTTCCGCCATTCGCGTGACAACCGCTGAAGTGTCGCCGCGTCCCACACCGAGCAAAATCATCAACCCGTGCCCAATCTCGCCCGTAACACGGCCCTCTACGGTCACTTTTGCGCGGCTGACTCTTTGTAAGACGGCGCGCATGCACGCTTCAGCGACCACCCGCACGGAGTGATCTGGTCAGCCGCCTTCCATTTATTTTTTTCATGCGCCGCTTTTCCAGCACTGGCGCGCCGCCGGCTCGCGACGGCAATGGCAACGCGGCGAATCCGCGCGGCGCCGGCTGGCATTTCGGGCAAAAATAACTGCTGCGTCCCGCCACAATTCCGCGCCGGATCGTTGCCTTGCAGCGGTGACAGGCTTTTCCCTCACGGCCATACGCCCGGTGGCGCCGCTGATACTCTCCCGGCTCCCCTTCGGCATCAAGAAAATCGGAAATGGAGGAGCCGCGCATCACGATCGCTTTGCGCAAAATTTCTTGTAACCCGCGCCACAAGGTCTCGGCTTGCTTTCGGCTCAACTTCGCTCCGATTTGCGCGGGATGAATCTTCGCGCGCCACAAACCTTCGTCCGCATAAATGTTGCCTACGCCGCGCAGCACGCCCTGGTCGAGAAGGAGCGCCTTGATGCGGGCGCGCCGCTCGCGAATCCTTTCCACGAACTCCTCTTTGCTAATTTCAAGCGGGTCCGCGCCAAAGCGTGTCAGCTCCTCCGCGAGTGGAACCTCGGTCAAATAGGCGATGCGCCCAAAGCGCCGCGCATCCATGTAGCGCAGCTCCCTGCCATCATCCAGGAGCATACAAACGTGCGTGTGCTTTTCGTGAGGCTGTTCCGCAGGACTGGGAGCCATTTGCCCGGTCATTCCCAAGTGCACCAGCAAGGAGGCGCGTTTTGTTCCATCGTCGC
>DATDNK010000266.1:0-4201 GCA_036518275.1 Candidatus Acidiferrum sp. | reverse complement strand
TGACCGCCTTCGCCATTCTTTTTTTGATCATGCTGCTGTTTGCCGCTCGTGGCGCGGAAACCATTCTCGCCGCTCGCTTCGGCACGGCCACCGGCCACTTGCTCGGCGCCGCATTGTTTCTTGTCTACCTGATTTATGCGCTGGGGACAAACACTTTTACGTTTGGCCGTGCTGCAACTGCCGCGGCGTTTGTGTTCATCCCGCTGGCAATCGCGGCTTCTGCTGAGCGAAAACCTGCCGGCGTTTGGCAGGATTTTTTGCTTGTCGTGGGCATTTGGGTCGCTGTGAAACCATTCCCCAACCGCTGGGGATTCTCGACCTCGCATTGGCTCTGGCCGTTTCCCGGCGGCCAGCTCGCCTATGTAATGACCGTCCTTTTGTCTGTGAACGTCGCGCTGGCAGCCTTCGTCCTTCTCCGCCAAACAAATGGCATCGGTTACTCCATTGGCTGGGACCGCAAGTGGGGCTTCTTCATTATGGCAAGCTTCCTCGCGTTTGCGTGCATCGCCATTCCCTTGAGCACGGGCATGCGTTTCATTCAATTCGAACCGCAATGGCACGAATGGAGCTCTATCCCGCTGACTGGCCTCGGCATCCTCTTCTTCACTGCCTGGCCGGAAGAATTTCTTTTTCGCGGCCTGCTCCAGAACTTGCTGTCGCGGGCATCCAAGAGCGAAATTGCCGGCTGGTGGACCGCTTCGGTTCTCTTTGGGTTTTCTCACATCACCAACTTGGGTTTTCCCAACTGGCGTTACGTCGTGCTTGCAACCATTGCGGGTATCTTTTACGGCTGGACGTGGCGACGAACCGGCTCTATTTTTGCCTCCGCGCTTGTCCATGCCGCCGTAGACACCACGTGGCATTTCTTTTTCCGAACTCTGTGACATAAGGGAATGACCGCACGCCGCTCCCGGTGAGAGTCGGCGTCACATCTGGTAGGTGATAATGACCTTCGAAGAAGCTTTGGTCGCGGTTTGGCGCGTTGCCTTAGTTGAGGATTCTCGGGAGGTCGAGTTAGAAGGACAGACCTTTCCTGTGCGCACGACGCCAAAGAAACGGTTGCGTCAAGTCGATTTTGTCTTTGACGGCCAGGAACTGCGGGGCCTCGAGCAGAACCCGGACACCGGTTCCCGATGGGCGCAACTGGCAAGCGCGGGGCACAAGGTGATGCAGTTTCTTTCCGCGGGCCGCTATATCGCCAATGTCGTGGACGGCAAAGTAACGCTATATGGCGGAAAGAGGAGTTCGGTCGGGTACTCACGAAAGCCGAGATGAGCCGGCAAAACCGCTGGCTCCAATGAAACGGAAACTAACTTAGCGCATCAAAGAAACCAAAGTAGCTTCGTCCCCGAAGGCAAATGGAGTCTCACACAAGTGTCAATCAAGGAGGATAGGAAATGAGCGAACTGACGGCAGATCAAGCGCTGTTCTTGCTGCAAAATGTCTATTTGGGCTCCCTAAAAAACGAAAGCCGCATCACCAAGAAGGTGCTGGATGCCGTCCCGGCCGATAAATGCGAACATCGGCCGGATCCGATATCCAAAAGCGCCATGGAACTTGTGCGCCACATCGCCGTGGCGGAAAACCGCTTTCTGGAGACGGTCATCCACGGCGTTTTTGACACCAACGCCGCCGCCTTGCCCGACACTGTGAAAACGCCGCAGGAAGTTGCCGCCTGGTACGAGCAGAGTTTCGCGAAGAACTTCGAAGCGCTAACAAAGCTTAGCGGCGATCAACTCGTGAAGATGGTCGACTTTCGCGGCCTGTTCCAGCGTCCCGCCGTCTCGTTTGCAATGCTCGCCATGGTTCATAGCATCCATCACCGCGGTCAGCTTACTTCCTACTTGCGCTGTATGGGCGCGAAGGTGCCTTCCATCTATGGCGAAAGCTACGACGCTGCCCAAGCTCGCAAAGCCGCCGGCGGCTAGGTGCGGAGCTAGCAGCCTCTTGTCAAAAGGCTCCTATCCGCTGTTGACCTCACGCGGAGGCAGCGCTGCGCGGGGCCGGCGCTTGTCGTTGTAGAGGGCCTGATCCGCGGCGCTGAGCACGTGTTCGATGGTGTCGCCGTCGCGAGGAAACTCGGCAACGCCGATGCTCACGGAGAGACGCGGGTCTTCCGCATCCTGTGACAAACGTTGGGAAACGCGCTGGGCCACGACGGCGGCCGATGCCGCGGAGCTTTCCGTCAGTACCAGTGCGAATTCGTCCCCGCCATAACGCGCGGCTGTGTCGGTCTCGCGGCAGCTCAAGTGCAAAACTTCCGCAACGCGGCAAATGGCCAGGCTGCCGACCAGGTGTCCGTACTCGTCGTTGATTTTCTTCAAGCCATCCAGATCGAGCAAGAGCACGGAGAAAGGCTTGTTGGTGCGTCCGTAGCGTTTAATCTCCGCGTCGATGCGTTCCAGCAAGAGCCGGTAATTCGCAAGGCCTGTAAGCGGATCCGTTACCGAAAGGCGTCTTGCTTGTTCTTCCTGTCGCCGCCGCTCCCAAACTTCCACCGCAAAGATGAGGATCATCACCGTCTTGGTAGCAACAAAAGTTTGCAACAGCAGCAGCGACTTGTTGGTCGATTCACTTATGAATGGCCCATAGCCGCGGACGGTGCCGGCAACCTCTGCCACGCAAAGAACGCAGATAGCCGCTGCGGTTTCACGCGGACCAAACCGGAACGCAGCCCACACCAGGAAAGGCGTGCAAAGAAACGTCCACGGATCTCCTTTCATGTGCGCGTGAAACAGCGGGCCGAAAACGATGCTCACTGTGAGCAGCATCAGCCCAAACAAGCACAGGCCTTCCAGAATTTCCCGTTCGGACCATTTCAGGCGAGGGTTCGCGCTCCACAAAAGCAAGACCGGCGCAAAGACCAGCGCTCCTGTAGCGTCACCGAGCCACCAGGTCCGCCAGATGACACCGTATTGACGCCATGGCGCAAAACCTCCCAGAGCGAGGCTGGTAACGCCAAAGGTAGCCGCGACCGCTGTGCTCAGAATCCCAGCATAAATAGCAAATCGCAGAATGTTCCACGAGTTCTCAAAAGCCCGGCGCCCGTTGGCAAAACGAGTGACGAGATAAGAAGCTAGCAACCCCTCCAAGGTGTTCCCGAGGGCGATCCCCAACGACGTAAGTGCGGTGCCGGCAGTCGTCAGATTGACGAGGAATGCTCCCAGGAAAATCGAGGGCCAAAACCGCTGTCCAAGAATGAGCAATGTGGCGATAGCAATGCCCGAGGGCGGCCAGAAAGGACTTGAGCTCGGATGCACACTGGCAAAGCGGAGACTTAGCTTCGCGGCAAGGATGTATGCAAGGCACACACCCGCGCCGGTCAGGACTTGCTTCAGAGCCTGCGAACGCCACGCCTTGGAGTTCTGTTCCATACGCGGCCCGAGAGGTCGACCCGGGGACGGGGTTCGGCACGCACCCCAATCAGGGCAGGACATCCGGCCCGGGGGGGCTCACCTCTAGTTAGAGTCCAGATGTGACTTATAAGACAGGGGTTTCTAATCCCGAGGTTTCGTATGCGTTAGCTGGACAAAGTTCCTACGTCGTTCGGTCAGGTTATACCGTCTCCCAGCCGCCCCGTAGAACAGCTGGTCCAGAGGAGCCTATCTGCCTAGGCTGTCGAAGATAGTCCAGTCATGAGCAGAATCGCTTAGCGGACGATGCCGCTCATCGGGCTGGAGGCGGAAGCGTAGAGGCGCTTCGGCATGCGGCCGGCAAGATAGGCGCTGCGGCCCGCAATGACGGCGTCGCGCATTGCTTCGGCCATCAGCACCGTGTCCTGAGCTTCCGCGATGGCTGTATTCATCAAAATGCCGTCCGCGCCAAGTTCCATGGCCACCACCGCATCGGAAGCAGTGCCGACACCCGCATCGACAATCATCGGCACTTCGGTGATGCGCTCGCGCAGAATGCGCAGATTTGCCGGATTCTGCACCCCCAGGCCTGAACCAATCGGCGCGGCAAGCGGCATAACCGCAGCGGCGCCCGCGTCAATCAATTTCCGCGCCGCAATGAGATCATCGTTGGTATAAGGCAGCACAACGAAGCCTTCCTTCACGAGTACGCGTGTGGCTTCGATGAGCTGCTCCGTGTCGGGGAAAAGTGTTTGCTGGTCGCCAATGACTTCCAGCTTGATCCAATTCGATAGTCCCACTTCGCGCGCCAGCCGCGCCGTTCGAATGGCTTCATCGGCGCTGTAACA
>DATDNK010000265.1:0-15888 GCA_036518275.1 Candidatus Acidiferrum sp. | reverse complement strand
CGCGCGCTCGCGAAGCTGACGCGGCATCAGCGCGATGTTTTCCTGCTGTATGAGGTGGAAGGCTTTCGTCACGCCGAGATTGCCGGGATGCTGGAGATTACAGAGGCGGCGTCGAAGAACACATTGTTTCAGGCGAAGAAGAATCTGCGGGAGATGCTGGAGCCGCCGCGAAGCAGTTCGGCAGAAGTACGGTGAACGACGATGAACGTGACCTGTAAAGACCGAGAGCGGATTTTTGGAGACGGCACGGCGGCGGAGTGGGCGGCGCTGGAGGCACACGCGGCGGCCTGCGCGGCGTGCGCCGAGGAGGTGCGTGCGTGGAAGTCGCTGAGCGTGGCGGCAAAGGAGCTGCAGGATTATACGGCGAGCCCGGAATTGTGGGCACGGATTGAGCGTGCGTTGGTAGAAGAAGATGCGAGGAAAGCCCGACGAACAGAAGGCAAGAGGTTGTTTTCGTTTTTGCCAAGCATTTCTGTGGGATGGCAGACGGCGCTGGCGGGCGCGTTTGTGCTGATCCTGACGGTTACGGCGATTTGGGTCACTACTATTCGCGACACTGGCGTTCCGCCGGGCACAAAAGATTCATCACTTCTGAAAAGCGCAGCGTTGAAGGAAGTAGAAAGCACGGAAGGCGCGTACGAGAGGGCCATCGACAGGCTGGCCGCGGAAGCCAAGCCACAGCTTGATACTCCAGCGACGCCGCTGATGGCAAGCTACCATGAAAAACTGCTGGTCTTGGACAGCGCGATTGACGATTTGCGCGCGCAGGCAGGATTGAATCCGGCAAACGCGCAACTGCGGTACCAGTTGCTGGCGATGTATCAGGAAAAGCAGAAAACGCTGGAAGAAGTCTTGGAGACGAAAAAGCAATGAGTAAGCCCAGACCTGATTTTTTCAAAGGAGTATGGCGTCGCGCCGCGATGGCAGGTTTGCTGTGCACGTTTTTCGTGACGGCACAAACCACAGTGGCCGCAAATCGCAGTCAGGAAGAAGTTTCCAGGGATTTTCAAAAGACGGTGACCCTGGGCGCGGGGCAGTCCGTCCACATCGAGCATAAATTCGGGGAAGTCCGCGTGCACGGTGAGCCAGGCCGCGACGTTAAGATTTCCGCAACCATTCGCGTGCAGGCAAGCTCGCGCGAGGAGGCTGAATCCTTTTCGCAAAAAATCCAGATTGACGTGCAGCAGACCGGCGAAGGCGTGCGCATCAAGACCATCTACCCCGAACAGGAGAACCGGTGGTTTCACCTCAGCAAGCATTCTTCGTGGTCCGTGAACTACGACATTGGCATGCCGTCAGATGCTCCGCTCACCGTGCGCAACAGTTTCGGCAGCACGGAGGTTTCCGGCATCCACGGTGCGGCGGATATCGATAATAGCCACGGCAGCATTTCCATGCACGATGTGGGGGCGGCGCGCGTGAACAATTCCTTCGGAAGCATTGAGCTCACAGGTGCGGGCGGGAACGTATCGGTGACGGATACCAACGGTTCGGTGCAGATCTCCGAAGTGAAGGGCACGCTCGAGGTGCGCAACCGCTTCGGTAGCATCACCACGAAAAATATCCAAGGCGCGGCGACGATCACGGGAGGCAATGGGGCCGTCACGCTGACCGATTCGGCTTCCGGAAACATTACGACTTCCTTTGGAAGCGTGGATGCACGCAACGTGAAGGGCGACCTAACCGTGCACGACAACAACGGCAATGTGGAAGTCGCCACGATTGGCGGCGCCGCGGACGTGACCAACAGTTTTGGCAACGTAACGTTTACTGATGTCCACGGGCTGGTGAACTGCAGAACAAGCAACGGCAGGGTAAAAGGCAGCAATATCACGGGCAGTTCGGTGACGATCCACGATTCTTTTGGGAACATCGAGCTGGACGCTATTACCGGTACGCTGGATGCGGAAACATCGAACGGAAGGATCGCGGTTCGCGACGCGCGTGGAACCGTTACTTTGAGGACTTCTTTCGGAGCCATCGATGCCTCCAACATCCCGAAAGGAATAAGGGCGACGGACGGGAATGGAGCGATTACACTCACGGATATCGGCGCGGACGCCTATGCTAAAACGAGTTTTGGCAGCGTGTTGGTCGAGCGCGTGAACGGCAATTTAACGGTTGAAAACAACAACGGCTCAGTGACCGCGCGAACCGTGAAGGGCGATGCGAGCGTGAGGACCTCTTTCTCGGGCGTCACGCTGGATGGCATCGGCGGGCGGATCAGCGTGGACAACCAGAATGGCGGGATCGCTGTGACAGCCAGCCGCCCTGCCAGCGGGTGCCGCGATATCCTGTTGAAGACTTCGTTTTCCTCCATCCGGGTGCAGGTTCCGCAGGGACTGGGGTACAACCTCACTGCACACACATCTTTTGGCAGGATTTCCTCGGAACTGCCTGTGACCTCGACGGGGAGCATGGGCGGAGACACCCTGAATGGAACGATCGGTTCCGGCGGCTGCGCTCTGCAACTCAACAACGCGAATGGAAGCATCGAGATTACAAAAGGCCCGTGATTCGGTGGGATTCAGCCGCAGGAGGCACGGGCACGCGACATGACGAAAGCTTTCTTTAAGACGGAAGTGGCTTTCTCCGTTAAATGAAACTTGCTGAGTTCGTCTTCGCGCGCAAAGGCCAGATCGGTGACATCGCTGCCTGCGCGTGGCTCGCCACCGGCAAGTTCGCAGAGATAGTCGGCGATAATGTAATGGAAACGAGGCTTCTTGTTGTCCTTCAGGGCCGAGGAGCCGTCACCGAAATAAATTCGGTCGAAAAGCTCAATCAACTCGAGAACCCGGACTTCGAGCCCAGTTTCTTCCCGTAATTCACGACGGACGGCTTCCTCGAGAGTTTCACCAATCTCGACAGAGCCACCGGGAATGGACCATTCGCCGAGCAGGGGCTCCGTACCACGGCGAATCAGTAATGTACGATCATGATCGATAATCACGCCACCGACTCCGACCACTGGGCGTTCCGGATATTCCCGGGGAAAGGCCATTGCGAGAGTCCTCAGATGCTCTGCCGTGGCATTGGCGACAGTATCCACGCGCAAAAGCTTGAATTTCCATGCCTCGGTATATAATACGCTGCAGGTGGCGGGACGGTCCTCGTACCGCCACCTGGGAAAGAAGCTTACGGAGGCTGGAAACGTGATCCGTTGCCCTGAGTGCTCTGCGGAAATCGATGTGGATGAAGACGAAGTCGAGGAAGGCGAGATTCTGAGTTGTCCCGAATGCGAATCCGAGCTTGAGGTATCGCAGACGCACCCCGTCCATCTGAACGTCATCTCTGAAGACTTAGACGAAGAAGAAGAAGAGGAGGAAGAGGAAGGAGAGATGGGCAAGGATGGCGATCACCTGGACGAGGAAGAAGAGGAATACGAAGAAGAAGACGACGAATGACAGGCTATCCCCTGCCACCTGGCATCTCCGTTGCGCGCCCCGCCATCGAATTCAAGAGGAACATCCGGCTATGAATCGACTTACAGGAAGCCGCATTGTCCGCGCGGTTGTGTCGCTTCTTGCGTTTGCGGTGGTGCTTGGGGTGAAACAGGGACCAACCCCATCGAGCGCCGCTGCTCCGGCACAGGATTCTTCGTCGAAATCGGACAAGCCAGCCAAGAAGAAATACAGTCATGCCAATGATTTCTTGGTCCGGGGGACGGTCTTCAACGAAAAGACGCTTTCGTTTCCCGGAGTGGAAGTGCGGCTCCGCAAGGAAGGGCAAAAGAAGTATAAGTGGGAAACGTACACGAACTCCCGAGGGGAGTTCGCGCAGCGTGTCCCAGAAGGTTCAAACTACGAGATCCTGGTGCATGTGAAAGGATTTGCGGACCAGACACGGACGGTCGAGGCCAAAGGCGGCGGGAACGAAGAAACTTTGGTTTTCCGAATGCAGCCGGTTACGGGAGATGCAAAGTGACCAAGCTACGGCGGATCTGTTGCTTTGTGGCAACCATCGCGCTCCTGGCAACCGCGACGACAGCCCAGGACAAGAAGCGCGAGGCCCAGCTTCGTACGGTCCATGGCGTGGTGAGCGATAAATCGGATAATCCTCTTTCCGGCAGCGTCGTTTTCCTTAAAAACATGCGGACCAACTCCGTAAGAAGCAGTTACACCGATGAAACGGGAAGTTACCGATTTAGCGGGCTCGATCCGAACGCGGATTACGAACTGCACGCGGAAAAGGAAAATGCGAAATCCGCAACGCGCACAGTGTCCAGTTTCGACTCCCGGAAGGACATCGTCCTGAACCTTAAAATCGTCAAGAAAAAGAGCTAAGCCATCAGATTGAGGCAGCGCCGGCGGGTCTTGAAAAGAAACCGCGCGGTTTCCTGGCGTTTGCGCACCTAAAGTCAGAAAGCCTTGCGTAAAAAGCAGGAAGAAACCATTCCTGCTTCCGAAGAATCTCACTTGGGAGCCTCATATTCTGGAAACGGTTCGATTCACAACTGGTCCGAACAAAAAGCCTTCAAGAGATAATTACTGGGAGCTATGAAAAGACAAAACAGGTTTCAACAACGCTTGGCGATTGCTGTGCTGATTGGAATGTGGTTCGCCGCCTCTTCGGCTTTTGCGCAACAACCAGATGCTCAGCAGCCTCCTCCGCCAAAATCAGATCCGCCGCCATCCAGCGCGAAGAGTGACAAGGATAAGGATAAGGATAAGGATAAGGATAAGGATAAGGATAAGGATAAGGACAAGAAAGAAGGCGAGCAGCCAACTGGAACTGTCGGGAAAAGCAAGCTGGAAAAGGAAACGGGAACCGTCAACGACCGCATCTTTGAGGTTATTCCCAATTACGGAACCGTCGAAAACGCGAAAGCCCTTCCTCCGCTCACTACCGGTCAGAAGTTTCGGATAGCGACTGCAAGCGTGTTCGACTGGGGTGCCTATCCATTCAATGGAACGCTGTCCGCGATAGCACAAGCACGGAATGATCCGAAGGAGTGGGGCCAGGGTTGGGACGCTTATGGGAAACGCTTCGGAGCAAATTTCGCGGACAACAGCATTGGCACGTACATGACCGTGGCGGTTTTCCCTACCTTGTTTAGGGAAGATCCCCGGTACTACCAAATGGGTAAAGGCGGTTTCCGCCGACGTGCCTATCATGCCGTGAACCGACTATTCGTAACACGCACAGATTCTGGACACACACACTTCAACTACTCGGAATCCGTCGGCAACGCCGTAGCGGCGGCGATTTCCAACATTTACCACGTACCCAGCGACCGAACCGCGGGGCGGAATGCGACGACGTTTGCGTTCCTGATTGTTTATGATGGCCTGTCGAACGGATTGAAAGAATTCTGGCCGGATATCCGGCGCAAAGTCTTCCGCAAGAATTCTCCCTGACCGCGGTAAAGCTGCACGAGACGGTCTCAAGGTTCCCCAGCAGGTGCTAGAACCCGCACGGCGCGTGGTACGATTTCGACTTCGATCGGCGCAGGCCCAAGAATCTCGCCATCGCCGTGAAACAGACAGGGTCTATTTGCGGACATTCTCACAGCTCTCACGCACCATCGCTTCACTTGAGACGTGCGCAGCTCTCCGCTCCTCATCAGCCGGGGCAGCAACTTGAGAACGGTGACAGTGCTTAAATCTCCCACCAAAACGACCTGAAACAACCCATCATCAATCCTCGCGTCGGGCGCAAGCCGCAACCCACCGCCATAAGTAGGCGTGTTCAAAACACAAGTAAGAAGAGAAGTTGTTTCTACCGCAGGGATGTTGGTGCCTGGGAACTCGAGTCGAACTTTAAGAGGCTCATGCTCCAACAATGCACGAAGCGCGGAGGCGATGTAGCGAAATCGACCAGGAAGACGACGGTAAGCACCGCTTGCATAGCGTGCCGCTTCGGCATCGAGGCCGATGCCTCCACCACCGGCATATAAACGCGTTCGGCCATCCACTGTGCGTACCCTGATCAGGTCGACGAAGCGCAGTCTACCCTTGAGGACGCGTTCAACGGCCTGCAGAGGATCGGCGGGTAATCCAAGTGCAGCCCCGAAGTCATTTCCGCCACCCGTTGGCAGGATCCCGATGGTGGCATCGCTCCCCGACACGCCGTTCGCCAGAGCCTGAAATGTTCCATCGCCACCCATCGCCAAAAGCACGCGCGGTTCTTGAACAAGTGCTTGGCGAGCAGCCTCTTCAAGCTCACTGGCGCTGTCGGTTTCGATGAATTGAACTGAGGAATCGCGGGACTCAAAAAGCTCACGGAGCCGAGGCAAATACGTGTGCGCCCGGCGGCGTCCGGCGGCGCGATTTACAAACACCAGAGCCGGGATGTGCCCTGAAACCGCCGAAAATTCTGTGGGCTGGGTCATGATTTCACAGGGCAACGCGGGTGTGACACCGAACAAAAAAACACTGCGAAAAAACTGGTGCCGGCGGGGGGAATCGAACCCACGGCCTAGGGATTATGAGACCCTCGCTCTGCCACTGAGCTACGCCGGCACGGGTAACAGCAGTATTAAATGCTATGGACTCGGCGGGAAGTGTGTCAAGGCGTTTCATGAGCCGTGCATTTGCGACAATTGGCCGTGCGAAACTTTGCGCACCCTGTATAAAGAGCCGAGAGAGCCAGAGGACCTGCGCAAAGTGTATTGGAAAGAACGCGGCGACGGCCCGGATTTGTATCGTTGCGGTAGGAAGCGAGTACCAAACTCTTTGGTACTAGCGTACCGTTGCTCTTAGCAATCAAAGAAACTATCCTACACGCGGTCGAAGCCTTACAGCGCCCCGCGGCAGGCGAATGCCTGGCGAAAGTACGGGGCGAGGTGGGGTGTATCGATACAATACAGGCTCAGAGTCTGGGCCTCTTGACATTGGTGTACAAAGAGTTAGCATGCCTCCGGGGTTGTTTTTCTACTCGGAGGCACAATGTCACGCAGACTCACGGTAGTACTCCTGACCATGCTAGTGCTGGCTGGAGCAATGGGCCTGAAGACGGTCGTCGCTTTGCACGGTAACGGCGCCGTGGTCATGGCAAACGGAGGAGCACCTCAACCTCCGATACCCTGGAAGTAGTTCTCGCGGCCGAGGTAGATAGACTCTTACTCGACTGTGGAGCCAGGGCGCCACGAAAGAGGAAAGCGTGCCTGGTCCCCTTGGCTATTGTGTCTGGCTGATTTGCACCCTCCTTGAGGGCGCAGTGGTAGTGTGTGCCATCAGAACTCAATCCCTCCGGCGATATATCTTTCTGAACCTCTATATGGCCTTGTTGTTCTTGGTCGACGTGGGTCGCTACCAAGTCTTAAGTCATTACGGGATGACCTCCAACGAATATATCTACTTCTACTACTACTCCGACACGCTGCTTACCATTGGCCTTTATTTCGCCCTCTTGAACCTGTATAGCCTCGTTTTTGATGAGATGAAGGTAGAACGTTATCTTCGCTTGGGCGCTATCCTACTGCTCGGTGGCACGGCCTGGTTTTCGTACGCTGTGGTGCAGCAATCTTCCCATCGGATTTTGTCTCATTTCGGGTACGAACTCTCGCAGAATCTCTATTTTGTTGGTCTAGTGTTGACCTATGCCCTTTGGGGCGCCATTCTCAAGCTGCGAGAAACGCGAGCTCGCCTGGTCCAACTGGTCCTGGCGCTTGGGGTTTACTTTAGTGCGTTTGCAGCGAATTATGCTTTGCAAAATCTTTACCGTGGGGCGGCCGTTCTGCACTATGTGACGCCCTTGCTGGGGTGCATCTTGCCTGCAGCCTGGGCGTATTGCTTCTTGCGCGTAAGTGAAGAAACCCGGCTGACGCCTTCTCGTCTTGCGGCGGTGCCGCGATGATGGCCGCGATCATTCTGGTCTGCTCGGCTGTTTTCTTTCTGCAGTTCTTCGTGTGGTACTGCCGTTCCATCATTGCGGTTTCCTCAAAGCAGCCGCTTTCTCCAGAGGTACAAGATGTAACGGGCATTCAAAGGACTGCCTCCGGCGAGGATTTCAAGCGCGTGATGCAGCTCCTGCACCTTTGCCCAGAACGACCTGAAGACCGTCAAGGGATTCAGGCGATTGGAGCTTATTTCCGTTTGCTTAGTTTTGTTGCTTCGACCGTCGCAAGATTGGCTCCTTCCATGAAGTCGTGGACGGAGGCTGAGCGAGGGCATTGTACGTATTTTGCGGCCGTCGCCTTGGAACGGCGGATCGCCTTTAGCCGGGATATGCTGGCCCAGCAAATGGATTCGTAGGCCCAAAGCACAGCCCCTCTGGTTTCTACTACTTTTTCGTTACAATCCGTCACAATTTATCGCTTGACTTTCCCATGGGCGTGCTATTCTGGGAAAGCACTCTCCTCACCGGAGTGGATGCGTCCGCAGCGCAAAACTTACGGTGACAAAAATATGCACGCAGTGTGGCGCGGTATTGCCCGCAGGAGCCCGCGTCTGCCAGTTCTGTGATTCGTCCTTTTCTGTCGGCTTCTCCGCGATTGAAGAGCCTGCAGATTCCTCTCGCCTGGGAATTCCACCACAAGATATCGGAATGGCAATGCTGGAGACGGAAACGTCTGAATCCCGGACTGCCTCTGTTCAAGGGGCGGTACAGGATGGAGCATGGCGAGGAGAATTAGCCGAGCGCCTCAGGTCGTATCGAACGCGTAGACGAAGACTTTCTCCGGGAGACGCACAATCGCAATTCTCTTTCGAGGCCTTGCCGGATGAGCCGCAAAGTGAAGCATCCATTGCAATTCAAGAAGTGCCGGCTCCCGGAGAAGATTGTTTCTCTTTTACGGTCGCGATTGGCCGGTCTTTTCAGGCAAAGGTCTCCGAAGACCTGCCAATGGAAATTGATGTCTCGTCGCATCCAAACACGAACGGGCAGCGGGCAGTCCTGCCAATCCAGGACGAAACCGCTTCGCAGCCTGGTCTTTACCAAGTTGCTTCGATGGATGACCGTAGGCTGGCCGCGGTAATCGACTTCTTTTGCCTGCTGTTTGCCTATGGCGGCTTTCTCGGACTTTTCGGTTCACTGGGGGGACACTTCACACTCAGCAAGTTGAGCGCCGCCGTCTGCGTCACGACTTTTGCTATTGTTTATCTGCAGTATTTTGCGCTGTTCACGATTTTTGGCGGCACTACGCCTGGAATGATGTTGCGTGGCCTCCAGGTCGTTAGTTTTTCCGGCGACACGCCGGCGCCGAGACAAATGCTGCTGCGCACCGTAGGCTACATGCTTTCAGCGGGGACATTCTTTCTCGGTTTCCTATGGGCCATATGGGACTGCGATGAACTCACCTGGCATGATCGGTTTTCCCGCACGTACTTGAGCGTGGAGCAGACACTGCCTGATTTGGAAGGTTCGGACGCTGCACGCAGCCGCTAAGCTTGCTCTTGCATGTTCAGGCGTGCAAGGAGGCAGACCGGGATTCTCGCGCGAGCCGCACCATCGTTTCCAGGCTCCGATCCACATCGGCAGTGGTTGTCGCCCAGGACGACACACTGATGCGCATGGCGGTCCTTCCCTGCCACACAGTTCCACCGCACCAGCAGGTACCTTCCTTCTGAACTCGGCGGATCACTTCCCTGGTCACTTCAGGGCTGCCGAAGGAAACCAGCACTTGATTGACGACCACGTCGTTCAAGACTTCAAAACCTGCGTCACGCAGTCCTGTGGCAAAGTGCTGGGCGTGAGCGCAGGTTCCTTCCACTAATTCGCGGAGACCTGCTCGGCCCAATGATTTCAGCGTAGCCCACAACTCCACACCGCGGGCCCTCCTGGATGCATCAGGCGTGTGGTACATCGGTTCCCGCCGCGCGCCCGGTTCGAGATAAGCCGCTGCCATGCCGAGGGAGGCTCGCAGGGCGTCGCCATTTCTAACAAGGACTACGCCACAGTCGTATCCTGCATTTGGCCATTTGTGCGCATCGGTGGCCCAGGAATCAGCGTTTTCGAATCCGCTCGAGACAGGCGCGTACTTCGGCGACACGCGCGCCCACAGGCCGAATGCACCATCGACGTGGACCCAGGCCCCTTGCTCTCTAGCCAATGCGCAAATTTCTCCGGCCGGGTCAAATGCGCCGGTATTTACGTTGCCTGCCTGAATGCAGATGATGGTTCGCTCGCTGAGCGGAGGCAACCTGTCAGATCGCATTCTTCCCTGGCTGTCGGCTTCAACAATCGTTACGCGCTTTCTTCCAAAGCCGGCCATGCTCAGGGCTTTTTGAATTGACGCGTGGACTTCCGCGCCGACAATAACCTCAATGGGCGGTGCGCCAAACATCCCATCCTCGTTGACGTCCCAGCCCACCCGCTTGAGGAGAGCGTGGCGAGCGGCCACAAGGGCCGTGAAATTCGCCATCGTGGCACAGGTAACCAACCCTCCTTCACAATCGGCAGGCAAGCCAAGGGCTTCGCAAATCCACCGAAGTACCACCTCCTCAAGCTCTGCAGCGACAGGAGACATGACTCGCAAGGCCGCGTTTTGATTCCATGCGTCGGTCAGCCAGCTTGCGGCCAGGGCCGCGGGAACCATTCCGCCGTTCACGAAGCCGAAATAGCGGCCGCCAGTCGTCGCCGTAGTGGCCGCAGAGCCCATGGAATCCAACTGGTCGAGCACATCAGCGGGATTGCAAGGCCCTTCGGGAAACGACTCGTGAAATCCGGAAAGAGCATTGACAGCGGTTGAAGCTGGACCCACGGCTCGCTCTCGAACATGGTCGACATAGCGAATCGCTCTTTCGGCGGCCAGGCTTAACAACTCGCCGACCAGCGATGTTGCGTTTTCACGCGACAAGGGACACACGGCACCCATCCTTTGGCGCCCGTAAACACGCGCCAGGTAAGGAGTCTCTTTCCCAACAAAAGAAACCTACCAGCTACATGTTGAATGGAAAGAGCCGAATTGTCCGGTTATTTCTTAACGGCTTCGTCGGAAGCGATCTTGCCGTCGCGGATGTGGATACTGCGGTGGGCGTGCTGGGCAATGTCGTGTTCGTGCGTCACGAGAATAATGGTGTTTCCCTGGCGGTAGAGATTTTCGAAGAGCGCCATAATTTCTTCGCCGGTCTTGGAATCCAGGTTGCCGGTGGGCTCGTCGGCAAGCACGATCGACGGGTTATTCACCAGCGCGCGCGCAATCGCCACGCGCTGCCTTTGCCCGCCGGAAAGTTCGTTGGGTTTGTGGGTCATGCGGTCGGTGAGGTCCACGCGCTCGAGGGCTTTTTTTGCTTTCTCGATGCGCTCTTCGGAAGGCGTACCGTTATAGATCAACGGTAGTTCAACGTTGTGGAGAGCAGTGGCACGCGGCAACAGGTTGAACGTCTGAAACACGAAACCGATTTCTTTGTTTCGAATGTAAGCCAACTCATCGTCGTCCAGATCACTGACCAGCCGGCCCGCCAGCCAATACCTCCCCGAAGTTGGGGAGTCGAGGCAACCGATGAGATTCATGAGCGTGGATTTGCCGGAACCTGAAGGCCCCATGATGGCCACGTACTCGCCTTTGCGAATCTCAAGGTTCACGCCACGCAAGGCGTGCACTTGCTCGGCGCCCATTTCATAGACTTTCGCGAGCTCTTCTGTCTTGATGACTACACCAGAGTTGACCAGGTCTTCCCGGTAAGAATCAGCGGTCTGCGTCTCGACAGGCATGCAAATCTCCCTTGTTTCTTCCTAGTGTCAGCCCTGATCTTCTTGCTTCTTGGGCGCGCTGTTGTCCACCTTGACCTGGGCTTCCGGCTTCAACGTGCGCAGCGCTTTGTAGCTGCCGATGACAATTTCGTCGCCAGGCTGCAGTCCTTTGGTGATTTCAATGTCCGTGACGCCGGAGATGCCGGTGTCCACAGGACGGAACACCGCCTTCTTGCCATTCACTACGAAGACGCCTTGAATTTCATCCTTTTTGGGGTCGCCGGGCGCTGCAGGCGGGGGAGCAGCAAGCGTCACGCCGGAGCCGCCTTGACCCTTGGCGTTCTTAGCGGCTTCCTCCAATTCCTTGCGAGTGCGCATGGCCAGGGCTTGGATAGGAATAGCAACGACATTCTTCCGCTCAGCCGTTTTGATCTTTGCTGTTGCGGAAAGTCCGGGCCGCAGGTTGTCCGGTGGATTCTCCAAAGTCACAACAACCTTGAAATCCTTCGCTTCTTGCGTGCTGGTGGTCGTTTGCGTCGTAGTCAAGCCAGAACTGCGCAGCACGGCTTGAGATCCAACCTCCGTGACTTTGCCCTTGAACACCTTTCCAGGAACAGCGTCAATCGAAACGTCAGCTTCTTGCCCGAGCTTCACGTTTACGATGTCGGTCTCATCAACCTTAACTTCGGCAGTAATCGTGGACATATCGGAAAGAGTCATAATAAAGCTGCCATTGGTATTCGTAATGCCCGGGACGACATAGTCGCCCACGCGCTCCGGCAAATAGCTTACGATTCCGTTGATCGGCGATGTGTAAACGGTCTTGTGCAAAACATCTTCCGTGTGCGTGAGCACGGCGCGGCTCTGATTCACTTGAGCCCGCGTCTGATCCATCTGAGCTCTTAGCGCTTGCACACGCGCTTTTGCTGACTCTACAGAAGCCACGGCACCGTCATACGTGGTTTTCCGCTGGTCAAAATCCTGCTTGGGAATGAGGCCGTCCTTGTAGAGGCCCTGTCCGCGGTCATAGTCCAGCTTGGCTTTCTCCAGATTCGCCTGTTGCGAAAGGAGGTCAGCTTGTGCCGCCTTATAGCTCCCCTCCGCAGCTTGGGCGCCAGACTCCGCAGAAGTGGTGGCCGCCGATTGCGCCTGCACATCCGCGTTCGCTTGCACGTTCTCCTGCAAGAGTAGCTTATCGCCCTTTTTGACGTGGTCGCCCTCTTTGACCAGAATGGCAGTAATTCTGCCAAATCCTTGTGCCGTTACATTCGTATAGGTGGTCGGCTTAATCTCGCCTGAGGCCGTTACCAGGGACACCAAGCTGTCCTGCTTCGCCACCTTTGCCGTCTGTACTGTTACAACGCCCTTATTGGCTTGGTTTACGCTGAAAAGAACTATTCCACCGAGCACCGCGACGGCGCCCGCGCCAATCGCCACCTTATGCCACGTCTTCATTCGCTTCCCTTTCGCTCCACCACGCTATGGCCACCACTCGAAGACCCCGCACCCCGCAAAGTCCCTGGAATCCTTGGGTTACGAGCTGCGCGGTGACAAATACCTGCACAAACCGCTCTCTTCTTGTACATACGCCATCGCGGGCCGAAATGTTTCGCCAGACCGCGCTTCAACACTGCGGACTCGGACTAGCTAAAACAGACTTAGAGGTTGCCGCTACTCCGTCCAGAGGAGCCCGCCCGAAACAAAGGCTTACCCGCTCGATACTCTATTCTATCCTTATGAACACACCGTGAAAAGCGCTTGCCTCGCAGAGCAGAGGCGCCTGCATCCGACCATTTTATTGGACGGAGAGTGCGGCCCTTTGGTCAGCCGGCAAATTTGAGAATTCAAATGCCTACCAATCGACTGAAAGCCTCCAAATCGCAGTGGCCAGTCCCCGCGCTCGCTTGCCCTCCGGCTTCCTCCATTGTAGGTCACGCGTTGACTTTCCTTCCGCCCCACACCTAACATGGCATTCGATGATTTTCGCGCCAAATCGGCGACGCGCAAGCATCCCTCCCCTGAACAGGGGCGCAGGTCAAAATTCGAAGAAAGGTTTCCGACATGGAAGCACGGCGAATCTTAGGTCTTAGTTTGGTCCTTGTGGCGATCGGCGCCGCTCTGGCGCTGCATTTCTCGCCATCATCCGCCGCTCCGGCGGTGATGAAGCCGGGTGACGTTAATGATGCGCGCATCGCCGCCGATGCCGTCACGGGCGTCAACTGGTTGGTGAACGGCCGCACCAACGACTCAAAACATTTCAGCCCGCTCAAGCAAATCAATTCTTCGAACGTCCGCAACCTGGGCCTTGCCTGGTATCTCGATTACGACGGCCTGATGGGCATTGTCTCCGAACCCATCGTGGTTGACGGCGTGATTTACGTCAGCGCGCCCCTTTCTAAGGTTTATGCTGTCGAGGCCGCCACGGGAAAACTCATCTGGAAATACGATCCGCAAATCCGCCTGGACCAGGCGTTGAACGGCTCCTATTCCGCGCGCACCAACGGCGGCGTGGCCGTCTGGAACGGCAAAGTGTACGTCGGCACGGGCGATTGCCGCCTCATTGCGATTGATGCCGCCACTGCCAACAAAATCTGGGAAGCCACGGTTTGCGAGCCCACGCAAACAGGAATCACCGGAGCTCCTCGCGTGGGCAAAGGAAAAATCTTCATGGGCTACAACGGTTCGGACGACGCCGTACGCGGTTCCGTGGCCGCCTATGACGCGGAAACCGGCAAGGAAGTCTGGCGGTTCTGGACCGTTCCCGGCGATCCTTCGAAGCCGTACGAAACCAAAGAACTCGAGATGGCCGCGAAGACCTGGCACGGTGAAGGCTCCTGGAAGATCGGCGGCGGCGACGTCTGGCACGCCATCACTTATGACGACGCCACCGGCCTTGTGATTTTCGGCACCGCCGGCGCCGACGTCGGCTACGGCGAATTGGCCGGTACGCAAATCACCGGCGAAAAGCTCTTCACGCAATGCATCATCGCGGTTGACGCGGACACCGGAAAATACGTTTGGCACTACCAGACCGGAACCGAAGGCGTGCACAACGAAAACAATCAAATCGTGATGGCCGACCTTCCGATTAACGGCGAACGACGCCACGTTGCCATGACCGCGCCGAAAAACGGTTTCTTCTACATCCTCGATGCAAAAACCGGAAAGCTGCTTTCTGCCAAGCCGCTGGTGAAGACTACCTGGGCTTCCGGTTACGACTTGCAGACGGAAAAGCCGATCCTCATTCCGGCTTCGCAAGGCGGCGGCCGCCAGTGGACGGTTCACAATTGGTGGCCCATGAGCTATGACACGGTCACCGGGCTTGTCTACATTCCAACGACGGACCGCCGCTCGGACACGAAGGCGCCCGTCGAAGCGGGCGAGAGTGGCGCAGGCCTTTTCGGCCGGCTCATCGCCTGGGATCCCATCGCCGAATCCGCGCGTTGGTCCGTTGAAGAGCAAATCGCCGTGAACGGCGGTGTCCTTTCCACCGCTGGCAATCTTGTTTTTCAAGGCCAGGGCACCGGTGAATTTGCCGCCTACGCTGCCGACACCGGCAAAAAACTTTGGTCCATCCAGACCAAATCCGCTATCGATTCCATTCCGGTCACGTTTTCCGTGAACGGCGAGCAGTACGTCATCACCTCCGTCGGTTGGGGTTCCGGCTCACGCTTGTTTGCTCCCGCGCGCACGATGGCCACGCCCGAGTCGAAGCGCGGCCCTGAGCGCCTCTATGCCTTCAAGCTTGGCGGCAGTGTCCCCTTTCCCACTCCGAACATCGAAGTTCCGCCAGTGCCGAAACCGCCCGAACAAAAAGCCACGCTCGAAACGATTCAGAAAGGCGAAAAACTCTACGTCTCGTTTTACTGTGAAGGCTGCCACTCGCCCGGCATTGATGGCAGCGGCGCCTGGGTGGAAGACGGCGCAGTCCCCGATCTTCGCTACGCGCCGCCCGAAGCGCACAAAGATTGGTATCAAATCGTGATGGGCGGCTCGCATTGGTCGAAAGGCATGCCCGGCCTCGCCGATCCGCCAAAATTCGCATTTCCCAACGAGCACCTCACCGTTAAAGACGCCGACGCCATTCATGCCTACGTCATCGCTCAAGCCTGGAAAGCCTACAAAGGCGAACAAACCGCGGCCCATACCAAACGCGAAAACTATTAGCATCGTTGGTGCCATAGGTCGGACACAGTTTGCGAAACCTTTTTGCGCGTTGTCATCCTGAGCGAAGCGAAGGATCTGCTTTTCTCGCGTTTGCCATAATCTGCCGATTTCAATAGCATCCCTAGCCGTGGCAGACAGCACTGAAAA